>CAIVKH010000045.1 GCA_903906425.1 uncultured bacterium | reverse complement strand
CGGGGCGCAATCATGTTTTGTGCGCGCGAACCGGTGGCTTGCGCCACCGGCTACCATCCATCGGCCCGTCCGGGCCTTCACGTCGCTCCGCGACGCCCCGCGCGCCCGCCTCCGCACTTGCAACCATTGGAAACTCCCGCCACGATCTTTTCCAATCATTGGAAGAAGGGCGGGGCGGCTCTTTATTTCAGGCGTGAAAAACGGGCGGGCGCGGCAAACTTGGTGGGAACTTTATGGAGGAAATCAAATGCATCTGAGAATTATGTTGGGTCTGGTCGCCGCCGTCGCGCTGGGCGCGAATGCGGAGGTGAAGGTCGCGTCGGTGTTCACGGATAATGCCGTGCTGCAGCAGGGCGTGGCCGTGCCGGTCTGGGGTACCGCCGAGCCGGGCGAGCAGATCACGGTCAGCTTTGGCGATCAGAAGAAGTCGGTGAAGGCCGATGCGAAGGGCGACTGGTCGGTGAAGCTTTCGAAGATGAAGGCGAACGCGGAGCCGCAATCGCTGACGGTGGCGGGCAAGAACTGCGTCGCGCTGACGAATCTGCTGGTGGGCGAGGTCTGGATTTGCAGCGGGCAGTCGAACATGGAGTTCCCGCTGTCGCGCGCGGCCAATGCGAAGGAAGCGACCGCGGTCTGCGCCGATCCGCTGCTGCGTTTGTTCCTCGTGGCAAAGGCGAACACGGATGAGCCGCAGAAGAGCGTCATCGGTTCGTGGAAGCTGTGCGATTCGAATACCGCGCCGGGCTTTTCCGCCGTCGGCTATTTCTTCGGCCGCGACCTCCGCACGGCCCGCAAGGTTCCCGTTGGTTTGATCGGCACGTACTGGGGCGGAACGCCGGCGGAGTCGTGGACGCGCCGCGACGTGCTGGAAAAGAATCCGCTGCTCGCCGGCATCCTGACGAACCAGGAGCATCGCGTGGCGACCTGGGACCCGGCCAAGGCGAAGAAGGATTACGATTTTCAAAAGGCGAAATGGACGAACGAGGTCGCGAAGGCCAAGGCCGCGGGCAAGACGCCGCCGAATGGGCCGCGCATGGCGGCCGATCCGAAGACCGATCCGCACCGCCCGGCCTGTCTCTACAACGCGATGATCGCGCCGTTGGTTCCCTACGCGATTCGCGGCGCGACGTGGTATCAGGGCGAATCGAACGCCGGCCGGTCGAAGGAATACGAGACGCTGCTGCCGGCGATGATCAAGAACTGGCGCGATGATTTCGGCGTCGGCGCCTTTCCCTTCCTGATCGTCCAGATTTCAACCTATCAGGGCCAGCCGCCGACGATCCGCGAGGCGCAACTGCACATTGCGAAGAACACGAAGAACACCGCGATGATCGTCAGTGCCGATGTCGGCAACGAGACGGACATTCATCCGACGCAGAAGGAACCCGTCGGCGGCCGCCTCGCGCTGGCCGCGCGCGATCTGGCCTACGGCGAGGAAGTCGAATTCACCGGCCCGATGTTCGAGAAGATGAAAGTCTCCGGCTCGAAGGCGGTCCTCACGTTCGACGAAGCCACCGGCGGACTCGTCGCGAAGGACGGCCAGCTGAAGAACTTCGTCATCGCCGAAGCCGGCACGACGAATTTCGTCCCGGCGACCGCGACGATCGTCGGCAAGGACAAGATCGAAGTCTCCGCCGAGAGCGTGAAAGTTCCCGGCGCGGTCCGCTATGGCTGGGCGAATTATTTCGTGGCCGACCTGTTCGACAAGTCCGGTCTGCCCGCCTCGCCGTTCCGCACCGACGACAAGTGACCGCGCCCGCGCCCGGCGCAGATTGTGCGACGCCGCAATTTCCAATCATTGGAAATCCGCGGCGCCGCAACTTCCAATGATTGGAAATGGACGCACCTGAAAGGATGAAGAAAATGAATCGGACGATCGGATCAATCGTGGCAGTCATCGCCGCGGGAGTTGTTCTCGCGGGATGCTCGCAAAAGGAAGGCAGCGCGCCGGCGGCGGCGGGCGCGCAGCCGGCGAAGGCGAAGCAGATCAAGCTGGCGGGAATCGTTTTTCAGGAGGACCAGTTCTTCCGGCTCGTGCTTTTCGGGATGCGCGATGCGGCGAAGAAGGCCGGCGCGGAGCTGTTCGAGGCGAACAGCAATAACAAGCCGGAGAAGGAAATTGAGCTGATCAATACCTACGCGACGAAGAAGGTGGACGCGATCATCGTGTCGCCGCTGAGCAAGAAGGGCTCCGTGCAGGCGATGAAGCAGGCGTACGACCAGGGCATCAAGATCGTGGCGAACAACACGCCGGTGGATGCGGATTTTGCGGCGTCGTACATCGAGTGCAGCGCGGAGGATCTCGGCAAGCAGACCGGCGAGGCGGCGCGCAAGTTCATCCAGGAGAAACTCGGCGGCAAGGCGAAGATCGCGATCCTCGCCTACAAGTCGCAAGTGCCGGAGCAAAGCAACGAACGCAGCGGCGGGTTCAAGAAGGAAATGTCGCAGCTGCCGGGCGTCGAGATCGTCGCGGAGCAGGACGCGTGGCTGCCGGAGATGGCCGTGAAGAAGGCCGGCGACATTATGACGGCTCATCCCGACGTGAACATTATCTGGGCCGCCAACGAGGGCGGCACGATCGGCGCAGCGCTCGCCGTGAAAAATGCGGGGAAGGCCGGGCAGGTCGCGGTGTTCGGAACCGATTCGAGCCAGCAGTTGCTCGATATGCTGCAGTCCGATGACAACATTCTGCAGGCGATCACCAGCCAGCGGCCGGTCGAAGTCGGGCAGATGTCCGTCGAGGCGGCGCTCAAGGCGATTCGCGGCGAACCGCTCGAAAAGAAGATCGTCCTGACCGGAATCCTTCTTTCTCGTGCCGATCCCGAAGGCGTGAAAAAGTTTGCCGCACAGCTCAAAGAGTGGACGCAAAAGAACTGACGAAAATCGGGCCGGCCAAACTCCCGCGCGTCTGCGGAAGCGGGAGGGTGGGGGCAGTCATTCCTGACAGGCCGGTCGCTATTTCTTCACGCCGCCGAGTTCGGGCGGGGCGTCTTTCCAGCGGTAGAGCATCTCGCCGGCCTTCGGGACATGGAGGATGCCTTCGGCTTCGCGGTTGGCGTAGTCTTCGACCTTGATGCTGCGCCAGTCCATGTAGCCGAGGTTGATTTTCTTGCACGTCGCCTCGGGAATTCCGGTGGCGAGGATCACGGTGACGCGCGGTTTCTCGATTCCGTTTTCGTAGGTGCCGATGCCCTTGACGTGCGTGGAGTGCGCGAGGACGCCCCAGGCGATGTCCTTGAATTTGTCCCACTGTTTCACGAAGTAGTCGCGCGTGTGGTAGCCGACCTGCTCGATGAGCTTGCCGTGCGTGACGGAGACTTCGTGGATGTGCGGGGCGTAGATGATGAGTTTCGCGCCATCGGCGAGCGCTGGTTCCAGCTTGTACATGCACTTCGCGCCGACCCAGAGTTCGTCGTACATCTTCGGCGCGCAGGAGAGCACGGTGTGATAGGCGCGCGGCGTGAGCGCGATGTGCAGCCTGGCCGACAGGTCGGCGGCAGAACTCCACGCTTCTTCCGGTGTGCCGGCGTAGAGGCCGGCGAGGCCGTGGCCCTGCACGACCATGCACAAGGCGCGGCGTTCGCACGGGACCATCTGTCCACAGCGGTCAACGACCGCGCGGACCGGCGTCCATTTGTTGCCGATGATGACCGGGTTCGTGATGACCGCGCCGAGCCAGTGGAAGAAGTTCAGCACTTCGGGACCGCTGATGCCGGGGAAAAGATATTTGTTTCCGCCGGACATTCCGACGACTTCGTGCGGGAAGACCGGGCCGATGATCAACGCCATGTCGTAATCGCGGACCATCTTGTTGCAGGTGACGTCCACATCAAGTTCGAACAGCCCGCCGGTGATTTCGCGCACGTCCTTCTTCGTGAAATGACCGACCTGCGTGAGCTGCGCCGGATCGTTCCACGCGTGGTTGAAGAAGCGGACCTTCGAATATTTCTTCGCGTGTTCCTCGGCAGTGATCTCGACGCGCTGGTAAATCTGCTCCATCGAGAGTGCGACGTGCGTGCCGAGCGCGATGATGAAATCGAGCTGCTTCACGCGCGGCGAGAGCTGTTCGCAAACGAGCCGGAACAGCAGGCCCATCGGGCACGTCCGCGTGTGATCGGGAATCACGCAAAGCACGCGCTTGCCATCGACTTTCCATCCCGCCGTCGCCTCCGCAACGATCTTCGCGGCCTCGGCCTCCGTCACCAACTTGTCCGTGTATCCCAATCCAGTGCTCATCATCTTGCTCCGTTTCGTTTGAGGAAAATCTACGTCCTATTTCTTCGCCAGCACCGCCGCCGCGATGCTGACCGCGCCCTGCGCGAGTTTCGTGATGCCGGCCCAGTCCTTCGCAGCGATCATCTTCTTGTCGGCAAGCCACGATCCGCCGATCGCGCCGACGACCGGCACCGCAAGAAAATCCGCCATGTTCAGCGAGTAGATTCCGCCGAGCGGAATGAATTTCACGCCGGTATGCGCGTATGGCCCGGCCAGCGCCTTCAGCATTTCGACTCCGCCCGCGACGGATGCGGGGAAAAACTTCTGAACCAGGCAGCCGAGATCGAGCGCGGCCTCGACATCCGTCGGAGTCATGACGCCGGGAGCGAACGGCAGTCCTTTTTCCTGCGCGCGGCGGACGACTTTCGGATTGAGTCCCGGTGCGACGGCGAACGACGCGCCAAGTTCGACCACGCGATCAACCTGTTCGACGGACAGCACAGTTCCCGCGCCGACCTTCATCTCGGGCACATTCTTCTTGATCGCGGCGATGCTCGCCTCGGCCGCCGGCGTACGCAGCGTCAGTTCCATCGTGTGCAGCCCGCCGGCGCACAGCGCGCGCGCCAGCGAAACGGCATTTTCGACATCGTCAATGATGACGACCGGAATGACACGTTCCTTGATGAATTCTTTCATGACTTCTTTCTCCACATTTCGCTGGCATCTTGTGCCACAAATCACCGCTAACGATAGACATCTTTCCGATGCCGCACGCGCTCAATTTCGACGACTCTTGCGCCGACCATCACTTCGTAGATGACGCGATAGTCGCCAATGCGGATGCGATACGTGTGATCCGAACCGGCAAGTTTCTGGGAACCGTGCGGGAATGGCTCGTGAGCCAGTTCCTCAACCGCGGCGACGATCCGGGAAACATCGTGGGCCGGCAAATTGCGAAGGTCCTTTCGCGTGGAACTTCGCCACCGTATTTCAAAGGATGCCATCGCGCTTCAACTCGGCGACAAATTGCTCGTGCGGAATCGTGGGCTCATCCCGTCGTTCTGCGACCACGGCCAGATCTTCCAAATCTTCAAGGAGCTGGTCGTAATCGGCCAGCGGCAGAACCACCGCCGTCTTTTCGCCGCGCTCGTCCGTCAGGTATTGCAGGGCATTGCTCATGGCGTACGAAACTACTCATGTCTTTTCGCAAAGTCAAAACCACCGGCGGCTGCGCAGCACCCTGCGTTCAACCGCAAGTTTCCAATGATTGGAAGTTGCAGAGGCTGTTTTTTCCAATCATTGGAACTGGCGCTTTGCATCGCGCGGGTCTGCGGGTAAGTATCTTTTTCACCGGATGAAAAATTTGTCACGAGTCCTTGCGGTCATATCGGCCGTCGCGGCGGCCTGTCTGGCCGGCGCTCCGGCGGTGGCGGGGTCGCGGCTGGTGCAGCGGCTGGCGCGCGGCGAGCCGCAGAAGGTCGTGGCGTACGGCACGAGCCTGACGTTCGGCTGGCTGTGGCCCGCCCAGATGCAGGACTGGCTGACGAACACGTATTCCGGCCAGCTCACGCTGATCAACAGCGGCATGAGCGGGCTGAACTCGAAGGATGGAACCAACTACCTCGACTCGAAGGTGCTGGTTTACAAGCCGGACGCGGTGCTCATCGAGTTCGCCATGAACGATGCGTTCACAAATTATGCGGACACGTCGTTCAATCTTTCGGTCGCACAGGCGCGGTCGAATCTCGAAACGATGATCAACCGGATTCTCACGAACCGCGCCGACACGGAGATCATTTTGCAGACGATGAACACAGTGTGGGATTCGACGAATACCGCGAGCGTGTCGGCGACGATGCGGCCCTTCCTCGCCAATTATTATCAGATGTATCGAGATGTTGCCGCGGCGCGCGGGCTGCTGCTGATCGATCACGAACCGAACTGGCGCAGCGTGCAGACGAACGCGCCCGGCACGTTTGCCAACTATGTTTATGACGGCACGCATCCGGTGACCAACGGCTACGCGGCGGTGATGATGCCGCTGCTCAAACGCAAACTCGTCGGCGAGGTGGCTTGGTTCTCGAATTCGAATGCGGGACCGGTGCGCGTCGATGCGGATGTCTGCGTCTATGGCGACACGGCGGCGGCGGTCTGCGCGGCGGTGCAGGCATCGCGGCAGGGAAAGAAATGCGCGCTCGTCGCGCCGTTCTATCGGCTCGGCGGCATGACCAGCGGCGGGCTTGGCCAAACCGACATCGGCACCGCATCGGCCATCGGCGGGCTCGCGCGTGAATTTTATCGCCGCGTCTATTGGTATTATCGCGACAACATCGCGTGGACGAGCGAAACGCGGGCGACCTACGTCTCGCGATCCGGGACCGATCCCGACGAGGTGAACCACGTTCAGTTCACGTTCGAGCCGAAAGTCGCGGAGCGGATTTTCGAGGACATGCTCGCGGAGGCCGGCGTGACCGCGATCAATGCGCGGCTGCTCCGAAATGGCGCGGGCGCGAAGAAGAACGGCAAGAGCATCCAGGAAATCGCGACCGATGATGGGAAATATTTCGTGCGCGCCGGTGCGTTTGTTGACGCGAGCTATGAGGGCGACCTGATGGCGGAAGCTGGCGTGCCCTACACGGTGGGCCGCGAGGCGAACACGAACTACAACGAGACGATCAACGGCATCGAGACGAACAGGGCGGCGAATCACCAGCTGCCCAATGGCGTTGATCCCTATGTTGAAGCAGGCAATCCTGCAAGCGGGCTGCTGCCCGGCGTCGAGCCGGCCATCGGCGGGCCGGATGGCACCGGAGACGCCCGGTTGCAGTCGTACAATTTCCGGATGTGCCTGACCGACATCGCATCGAATCGCGTGATGATTTCGCAGCCGGCGGGCTACAACGAAAATGATTACCAGATTCTGTTCCGTGCGCTCGCGGCGGGCATGGCGTCGAGTTTCTACTCGAAGTCGGCGATGCCGAACCGAAAGACCGACTCGAACAACAACGGCGGCTTTTCGACGGATTTCATCGGCGGCAACTACAGCATCACCGGCGGCTGGAATTATGCGGAGGCCGGCTACGCAAAACGCGATGAAATCATCGCGGCGCACCGCAACTACACGCAGGGATTTCTCTGGGCGCTGCAAAACAGCACGAACATTTCCGGTGCGATCCGCTCGAACTCGGCCTGGTCGGTGTGGGGGCTGGCGCTCGATGAGTTTACCGACAACGGCGGATGGCCTTCGCAACTTTACGTCCGCGAGGCGCGGCGCATGGTCAGCGATTTCGTGATGAGGCAGCAGGAGATCAACCAGTCGCCCGGCTATGTCGTCACCGATCCCATCGGGGAAGGTTCGTACAACATGGACTCGCACCACTCGCAGCGCTATGTCACGACGAACGGCGTCGTGAAAAATGAGGGCGACGTCGAGGTCGGTCCGAGTCGCGGCGCCTATGGGATCAGCTGCCGCGCGCTGGTGCCGCCGACAAATTCCGTCAGCAACCTGGTCGTGCCGGTCTGCCTCTCCGCGTCACACGCTGCGCTCGGTTCGATTCGCATGGAGCCGGTGTACATGATCCTCGGCCAGTCTGCCGGCTCCGCCGCCGTGCAGGCGCTCAACGATGGCGTCGCGGTTCAAGCGGTCGATTACTCAAAGCTCCGCGCGCAACTCCTTGCCGATGGTCAAATCCTGCCCGGCGTCTCGACGGCGAGTGTCGCCTCGGTCATCGTTGACAACGCCGACACCAACGGTGTGGCGATCACCGGGACCTGGGTGGCGAGCACCGCTACGTCCGGTTACTATGGTTCGAACTACATTCACGACAGCAACGCGAACAAGGGCGCATGCTCGGTGCGCTTCACGCCGACGCTGCCCGCCGACGACACCTACACCATTTCGCTCCGATGGTGCTCGTACACGAATCGTGCGACGAATGTTCCTGTGGACGTGATCTTCCCCGGTGGCTCAAACACATACTTCGTGAACCAACGCGCCAACGGCGGAACGTGGATGCCGCTGCTGACGACAAATTTATCCGCCGGCACCAGCACGTATGTTGTAGTGCGAAATGACGGAACATATATCAACAGCGCCAATGGCTATGTCATCGCCGACGCGGTTCGGTTCAACGTCGGTACTGGCGCTCTGGACACCGTCCGCGTTCTTCCGTCCGATGCCAGCGCCGACGAAGCGGCCGGCGACAGTGGCCGGTTCACCGTGGCGCGGGACAACGCCGGTTCATCGCCCCTGACCGTGTTCTATTCCGTCTCCGGCACCGCCACGCCGACGAACGACTACGCCGCGCTCCCCGGCAGCATCACGATTCCAGGTGGCGCGACGGCTGCGCCGGTCTTCGTTCAACCCGTCACCGACAACATCGTCGAGGGCGACGAGACCGTCATCCTCACGATTCTGAGCAACACAAATTATTTCGCCGTCTCGCCGGCATCCGCCGTCGTCACGATTCACGATCCGCCGGAAGACGCGTGGAAGTTTGCGCATTTTTCCGCCGCGCAACTCCTCGACCCGATCATCAGCGGCGACCTCGCCGATCCCGATCACGACGGACGCTGCAACCTGCTCGAATATGCCCTCGGCGGAAATCCACTCGCCGCCGATCCGCCGACGCTCGATCCGCACGCCACGCTCGATGCCGGCGTGCCTCTTTTCACGCTCGAGTATCAGAAGGCCGCGACCAATCTCATCTATGACGTCCAATGGACCGCCTCGCTGACGCTCTCGAACTGGACCGCCAACGGCGTCTCCGCCGAAATCTACAATCCATCCAACGGTCTTTTCTCGCGCAGCATCACCCCGGCGCCCCAGGATTCACCGCGCTTTCTGCGCCTCTCGGTCCACGAATAGACAGCGGCTGGAGACCGGCCTCAAACGTTTGAGGTTGACGTCCGGCGGGGCGGCCGGCAGAGTGCGCCGCGAATTTTTCCAATCATTGGAAGTCTGCCGGGCGCATGTTTCCAATGATTGGAAATCACGAAGAGTTTTTTTTCAAAAACAGGAGAATGAACATGGCGAAGGCTGATATTGGACTGATTGGTTTGGCGGTGATGGGCGAGAACCTCATCCTGAACATGGAGAGCAAGGGCTTCACGGTGGCGTGCTTCAACCGCACGACGAGCAAGGTGGACGATTTCATCAACGGTCGCGCGAAGGGCAAGAAGATCATCGGCGCGCATAGCATCGAGGAACTCACGGCTTCGCTCGAATCGCCACGCAAGGTGATGCTGATGGTGAAGGCGGGCCAGGCGCTGGACGATTTCATCGAGCTGCTGATTCCTCATCTTTCGCCGGGCGACATCATCATTGACGGCGGCAACAGTCATTTTCCGGACACGATCCGTCGCACAAAATATGTCGAGAGCAAGGGCCTGCTCTACATCGGCACGGGCGTCAGCGGCGGCGAAGAAGGCGCGCTGCTCGGTCCTTCAATCATGCCCGGCGGTTCGCCGGCGGCGTGGCCTGCCGTGAAGAAAATTTTCCAGGCGATCTGCGCGAAGACCGACAAGGGCGAGCCGTGCTGCGACTGGGTTGGCGAGGGCGGCGCCGGACATTTCGTGAAGATGGTCCACAACGGAATCGAGTACGGCGACATGCAGATGATCTGCGAGACGTACCAGATGATGAAGCAGGGCCTCGGCATGACGAACGCGGAAATGCACGCGGCGTTTGCGGACTGGAACAAGGGCGAACTGGATTCGTATTTGATCGAAATCACACGCGACATTCTTGCGGTCAAGGACGAGCAAGGCAACGAGGTGGTGGACCTGATTCTCGACGCGGCCGGCCAGAAGGGTACGGGCAAGTGGACGACGATCGCGGCGCTGGATTATGGGCAGCCGTTGACGCTGATTTCCGAGGCGGTCTTCGCGCGGTGTCTTTCCGCGATCAAGGAAGAGCGCGTTGCGGCTTCGACGATTCTCGCCGGACCGGCGGGCACGCTCGACGCGGGCAAGAAAGCTTCGATGGTCAAGGCGCTGAGCAAGGCATTGTATGCGTCGAAGATTGTCTCGTACGCGCAGGGCTACCAGCTCATGCGCGCGGCGGCGAAGGAAAACGGCTGGAACCTGAATTACGGCGGCATCGCGCTGATGTGGCGCGGCGGCTGCATCATCCGCTCGGCGTTCCTCGGCAAAATCAAAAAAGCGTTCGACAAGAATCCGAACCTCGACAATCTGCTGCTCGATCCGTTTTTCCAGAAGGCGACGAAGAGCGCGCAGACTGCATGGCGCAAGGTCGTCTCGACGGCGGTCAAGCTCGGCATCCCGATGCCCGCGATCAGCGCGGCGCTGTCGTACTACGACGGCTACCGCTGCGCGCGGCTCCCGGCCAACCTGCTCCAGGCGCAGCGCGACTACTTCGGCGCGCACACCTACGAGCGCGTGGACAAGCCCCGCAAGGAATTCTTCCACACCAACTGGACCGGCCGCGGCGGAACGACGGCGGCTTCGACGTACGTTGTTTGAGGAACGAACATGAGCGACAAACTTTTTGATCTCACAGGCAAAGTCGCCGCGCTCACGGGCGCGGGCGGCGTCCTCATCAGCATGATGGCAAAAGAGCTCGCGGTTCGCGGTTGCAAAATCGCTGTGCTCGATCTCATGCCCGCGGCGGCGCAAAAGGTCGCCGACGAAATCAAGGCGGCCGGAGGCGAAGCCATCGCTGTTGTCTGCAACGCGCTCGACAAAGCCAGTAACGAAGCCGCTGCTGCGGCCGTTATCAAGCAGTGGGGACGCGTGGACATTCTCGTCAACGGCGCGGGTGGAAATAAAAAAGAAGCGACGACATCGCCTGAGATGAGCTTCTTCGATATTCCCGCGGACGCGCTCAAGTTCGTCATGGAATTGAACCTGATGGGATCGGTTTTGCCGTCGCAGGTCTTCGGCAAAATCATGGCGGCTCAAAAGAGCGGAACGATCATCAACATCTCGTCGATGAATTCATTCCGCCCGCTGACCCGCATCATCGGCTATTCCGCGGCGAAGGCGGCGATCAACAACTTCACGCAATGGCTTGCGGTGCATCTGGCGCAGAACTATTCGCCGAACATCCGCGTCAATGCGATCGCTCCCGGCTTTTTCGAAACCGCGCAGAATAAGTTTCTGCTGCGCGACGAAAAGACCGGCGCGCTCACCGCGCGCGGTAACCAAATCATCGGCCACACGCCCGCCGGACGCTTCGGTGTTCCGGAGGATCTGCTCGGCGCATTCATCTGGCTGTGTTCGCCGTCGGCATCGTTCGTCAGCGGAATCGTCGTTCCCGTGGACGGCGGCTTCTCCGCATTCTCCGGCGTCTGAACCGCGCCGGGACGGGTGAACAGTGACCGTCTCGCAAAAAGACATTGCGCGCAGACTCGGCGTCTCCGTGGCGCTGGTCTCGCGCGCGCTGTCCGGCAAGGCGGAGGCCATCGGGGTCTCCGCCGCCACCGTTGAACGCATCCGCACCGAGGCCGCCCGCGTCGGCTACATTCCCAATGCCAGCGCACGGCTGCTGCGCGGCGCGCCATCGCGCACGCTCGGCGTTGTCGTGCTGGATTTTGAAGATCCGTTCTTCGGCCCGATCGTCGGTGAGCTTCAGCGCCTCGCCCACCAGCACGGCTACTCTCTCGTCCTCGGCGGATTCGAGCACCGACAGGTAAAGCCCCACGATGTTTCTGCGTTGCTGAAACACCGGATTGACGGCCTCATCATCCTCGGCAGCGAAACCCGCGCCAATTGGGTTCGCCCGTTCCTCGTGGCCGGTCTTCCCGCCGCGCGACTCGGCCACGGTCCGGCAAAGGAAAAGATGTCCGCCGTCTGCGTTGACGAAGAGGCCGGCCTGCGCGAGCTCATCGAGCACCTGACGAAACTCGGCCATCGTCGTATTGGTTTTGTCGCTGGAACCGGTCCCGTCCACGAGCGGCGCCTTGAAATATGCCGCCGCCTGCTGCGCAAATTCCGGCTGTCCGCCGATGACCGATGGATCGCCATGGGCGGAGAAATCGCCGGCATCGATTGTGGTCGCGCTGCGGCCAAAATTCTACTTGGCCGACATGGCGAGAGTCCGACCGCGATCATCGCCACCAGCGACGCGCTCGCGCTCGGCGCGCTCCGCGCCCTGTCGGAAGAAAAAATCGCCGTACCGCAGAACATTTCTCTCGCCGGCTTCGACGACATTCCGCTGGCGCAGAATTCGATTCCCTCGCTGACGACGGTCCGCCAGCCGCTCGCCGAAATGGCCCGCCGCGTTTTCGAACTGGCGACGGACCGCACAACCGCCGGCTCGCACCGCGTCTTCGATTTCACGCCGCGCCTCATCATCCGCGAATCCACGCACCGCCCGCCCGACACTTAACCGCGCCGGCAAACTTCCAATCATTGGAAGTTGCGATCGCGATTTATTTCGCGGGCTGCAACGTCACGCTCGCGAGGTTGATCGCCTTCCACTTTTTCGGATCGCCAGCGGGGCGGACGTTGATCGTAATTTTGCCGGCTTCCTTGATTTCAATCTCGCCGAGTTTGACGTTCGCGAAGACTTCCCACGTTTCGGTCTTCGGAGCTTTGCCGGTCAATTTCTGGTCGCCGATTTCAACGATGAATTCGTTTTCGACGCGCTGCGATGAGACGCGCGCGGTGACTTTGTATTTGCCTGGCGCGATGACTTCGACCGGCCACGAAGCGTAATCGCCGAAGGTGTCCCAGTTGTTGAGGCAGGCTTTGCTGCCGTGACCGGACGGTTTGATTTTCTTGCCGTGAACATCGGCTTCGTCGGAGTTGAGCTTGATCGTGCCGTTCTTGTCAGCGCGCGCGAAAAACGGAATTACGGTCATGCAATTCGCTGGCTCCGACGCGGTCAGATCAACGCCTTTTATTTTCAGCACCCACGCGCAATCGCACGGTTTTTGCGCAGGCAGCGTGACGACGAGTCCGGCATCGGTCCGCTCGAATTTCGGCTTCTCGCTAGCGCCGAGCAATTCGACGCTTGCGATTTCACCTTTGATTCCGGCCTGATTTTTGCCGAGCGACTTGACGACATATTTTCCATTTTCGGGCCACGCGAGCGCGATCGCGTAAAGCGTGTCGCCTTTCGTCGTGAAACGAAAATCTTCGGCGGTGTAGCCATGGCCCTTGCCTTCGTTGAAATTGCCCGCGCCCGCTTTCGCCGCGCGATAGCCTTCGCCATAAACTTTCCATGGCCGCGTTCCGAAAATGCACTCGCTGTTGATACCCATCCACGCGGCGATGCCTTCGACGCAATTCAACTCGTCGTCGTCAATCGTGCCGTCGCCTTTGAGCGGAACGTTGAGAAGAAGATTTCCATTTTTGCTGACGATGTCGGCGAGCAACTGAATGACGGTCGTCGGCGTCTTGTAACTGTGATGCTCGAAGGTTCCGATGTTGTAGTGCCAGCCGCCGATGCACGTGTCGGTCTGCCAGACGAACGGCTCGGCTCGATCGCTCACGCCGCGCTCGATGTCCCAGACGAGGCATTTGCGCTGCTCTTCGTTCAGGCCTTTCGTGTTCATCACGGCCTCGTTTTTGCCGTGCAGCTTCGCGCTCGAATTGTAGAGATGCGCCGCGATGCGAAGTCCGTAGTCCTCGCTGGAGCCGCGCAGCGGCAGAACGCTGTCGTCGAAATAAAGCAGGTCCGGCTGATATTTGTTCACCAGATCAATCGTGCGGTCGAAAAACTTCTCGCAATATTCCTTGCTCGCCGGCGCGCCGATGGCGTGATTTTGCGCGTACAAATCCTGCGGATCATAACCATCCCACCACAGCCCCTTGCCGTCGGCCTTGGTCAGCTTGCCATCGTACGGCACGCCTTTCATCGGCCCGTCCTTGTCCGCGCCCTGCGCAACCTCGAACCAACTCCACGTCCGCGCCGCGTGTACCGTCACGCCAAACCGCAGGCCTGCCGCGCGCGCGGCTTTTGCCCATTTGCCGACGATGTCCTGCTTCGGCCCGATGTTCACCGAACTCCACGGCTGATATTTCGAATCGTAGCAGTCGAAGTTGTCGTGGTGATTCGCGAGCGCCACGAAATATTTCGCGCCGGCACGCTTGTAGAGATCGAGCAACTTTTCCGGATCCCAATGTTCCGCATGCCAGATATTGTCCACATCCTTGAATCCGAATTTCGACGGATGGCCGTATTTGGCGACATGAAATTTGTTCTGGCTCGAACCTTCCGTGTACATGCCGCGCGCATACCAGTCGCCCTGTTCCGGCTGGCACTGCGCCGTCCAGTGCGCCCAGATTCCGAACTTCGCATCCTTGAACCATTCGGGGCATTGATACTGCGCCAGCGAATCCCAGCTTGGTTTGAACGCTCCTCCAACTTCCTCCGGCTTGTCCGCCGCGCGCACGACGCCGACTGCCGCCAAAATCGCAAACAACAACACTAAACTTTGTTTCCGCATGACCATGTCTCCTGATTTCCTCCAAGATTTCCGACTTCGCCTCAACCGGCAATATCCACCCTTGACCTATTGATGACGATTATTGACCGCGCCCGTCGTCGCACGGCGCAAAAATCACGCGGGAAAAAATCCTGCAAAACTATTTCTTGCGGCCCCGCATTTGTTGCCGCGAAATCTCGCCCACGCATTTGGTGGGGACCAATGAAAAACAATGTCGCTTCAGTTTTCTTGATGATTATGTTCATCGTCATCGCGGTGTCGCTGGCCTGGTATTTCTTCGCGCGTGATGACGTTTCTTCGCAATGGGAAGTGCCAAGGGAAAGATATTTTGCGCCCCGATAAACGGGGATCGCGATCGCGGCTGACGCAGATCTGTTCACGGAACGCGGCGGTTCTTCCGCAAGTGCGCGTTTCTCCCGCTTCGTGACCGCGTTCGCCCGGGAAACCGCCGCCGCGCTCTTCCAATGATTGGAAATTTACGTCGCCGTCTTTTCCAATCATTGGAAATTTGCCGGCGCGGAATATTTTCCGCGCGAAATTGGCGCCATCCGATACAATCCAGTTTGCCGATGAAACTCCGCCGATCCATCGCGTTTTTCGCTGCTGCCTTCGCGCTTGCGGCGGCCGCCGCCGACCAGTCGCAGTTTGGGCGAGCCGGATCGCGCAACATGGTTTCCGACGAAAAGGGCCTGCCTGACAGCTTCGATCCTGTCACCGGGAAGAATATTTTGTGGCGGGTTCCGCTCGGCAGTGAAACGCATTCGACACCGGTCGTCGCCGGCGGACGCGTTTTCATCGGCACGAACAACGAGCGCCCGCGTGATCCGCGGCGCAATGGCGATCGCGGCGTCCTGCTCTGCCTCGACGAGCGCGATGGCCGCCTGCTCTGGCAACTCCTTGTTCCGAAAGTGACGAACAGCATTTATTGGGACTGGCCGCGCGCGGGCATCTGTTCGCCGCCGACGGTCGAAAGCAACCGCGTTTATCTTGTCAGCAACCGAGGCGAAATCCTGTGCCTCGACATTGACGGGCTCGCGAATGGAAACGACGGGCCTTTCACCGACGAGGCGCGGCACGCAACGCCTGTTGGCGAAACGCCCGCCGAACTTGGCCCGTTCGATGCCGACATTCTCTGGAGCTTCGACATGATCCGCGAATGCGGCATCCGTCAGCACGATTCGGCGCATGCCTCGATTTTGCTGCGCGGACGATTCCTGTACGTGAACACATCGAACGGCGTGGACGATTCCCACAAGGTCATCAAATCGCCCGATGCGCCGAGCCTCGTCGTGGTGAACAAGAAAACCGGCAGGCTTGTCGCCTGCGACGGCGAACACATTGGACCGGATATTTTCCACTGCACGTGGTCGTCGCCGTCGTGCGGAATGGTGAACGGCCGCCCGCTGATTTTCTTCTGCGGCGGAAACGGTGTGGTCTATGCCTTCGAGGTGCTCCACGATGATTTCGCGGCGGACACAGTCGCCACTTTGAAGAAAGTCTGGCAGTTCGATTTCGATCCCGCCGCGCCGAAAGAAAACATCCACAGCTATCTGACCAACCGCCGCGAAAGCCCGGTCAACATGCTCGACATGCCGGTCTTTGATCGCGGCAGAATTTATGTCAGCGGCGGTGGCGATTTGTGGTGGGGCAAGCACGAGGCGTGGACCAAGTGCATTGATGCCGGTGGCACTGGAGACGTGACACGGGCGGCGGAGCGGTGGTTATATCCGCTCACACGGCACGGTATTTCCACGGCGTCGGTTGCGGACGGCCTCGTCTATGTCGCCGACTGCGGCGGCAAGATTCATTGCATCGAGGCCGAAACCGGAAAGCCCGTCTGGACGCACGAAACGAAGGGAGACTTCTGGGCCTCGACGCTTGTCGCCGATGGGAAGGTTTTCATCGGATCGCGCCGCGGCGAATTTCTGATTCTCGCGGCCGGTCGCGAAAAGAAAATCCTCTGCGATGTCGAACTCGGCGAACCGGTCAGTGCGACGCCCGTTGCCGCCAACGGCGTTTTATATGTCGCGACAATGAAAACACTGTATGCAGTCAAGGCAACCAACTAGATGACCAGGAAACAACACGCGACAATTCCCCCGGCGGCGAAGATGCATTTCACACGCCGCGACTGGATCAAAGCGACCGGCGCTCTCGCGGCGACCGCGCCTTTTGGCGTTCGCGTGCTAGGCGCGGAACCGTTGCGCGTCGCGACCGACACGCGTTCCGGGCCGGATAAAATACTTTTCGAACGCGTCACGCTGGAGATGAGCTTGAAGCCATTTCGCAGCGTTGATGAAAAAGTGGTTCGCGAAATCTGTGCGGAGATTTTCCGGCAGTGGCAGCCGTTGATCCACCGGTGCCGCAGCGTCGCGATCATGCTTTGGACCGCCGACGGCAGTGAGATTCTCGATTACGCGGGACGGCCCGACGACGAAATCGAATGGGCGCGCTACATCGGCATCGGCAATCCGCCTGCGGAAACCAGCAGCAGCGATCCGAAACGCGAGGGCCTTCACACGACGCCGTGGCTCTACATGGAAAATCCACCGCACATCACCTACGGCACACTGCGAACCATCGTGCGCTGCATCAAGGAAGTCGGCGCGGCGCAGACCGGAAAACCCGTGACCGTCGGCGCGACGTTCGATCCCGGACCGGAGTTCGCGAAGTCGTCGTTCAAATACGTGCGGCATCCCGAAATTGCGCAGGGCAGCATCATGGGCAAAAACAAGTGGGTCGCGTGCTCGGCGATTCTGCACGCTGACAGCCGCGCCTACGCCGCGTTTCCCAAGGGCATCCCCGAAGGCACGAGCCTCGGAACTTTTCTGGGCGGACAGAGCAAACATTTCCTCGGCGATCTCGGCTTCGATTTTCTGTGGCTCTCGAACGGCTTTGGTTTTTCGCTGAGCACGTGGGACACGAAAGGCGTCCTGTTCGACGGAAAACAATTCGACACAACGAAGGCCCGCGAAACGCGCGACACGATTCTGCGGTTCTGGCGCGACTTCAGGAAGGAATGCCCGAACTTCACGCTCGAAACGCGCGGCAGCAATCTGACCGTCGGTGCCGATCTCGCGTCGGGTGCCTCGCCGCTGCGCGACATTTATCGGGGCAGCTTCAACATGATCGCGCCGCCGAATTCGCCGTGGGCCGCGCTCGATGGCGATTTCGGTTTGGAGATCGTCGGCTATCTCTCGCGCATCGCGGAGCTGCCGCCCGGCGAAAAATTCCCGTTCCGTTTTTACACTCACGATCCGTGGTGGCTCAACAGCCCGTGGTTCGACCGCTATGGCCGCGAGCCGCACGACATCTATCTGCCGCTCGCCACCGCACGCCTCGATGCGAAGGGAACCGTCACGCGGCCCGCGCATCTCAATTTGCTCACCATTGACGACTCGTTCGGAAAAATGCCGGAGGACTGCGCGAACGAAGTCACGCCGCATCTAATCCGCGCGTTCGAAGATTTCAGCGACGAGCCGGGGCTCGTGACGTGGATTTATCCGTTCGACGAAAATTATGACCGCGTCTTCGGCGACACGCCGCGCGCCGCGGAGCCGTTCTTCAGCGACTGGTTCCTGCGCAGCGCGGTCAACGCCGGCTTCCCGCTCAACAGCGTCGTCTCGACCGGCAATTTCATCTCGTCGCTGAAGGCGAAGCCCGATCTTTATCGCCGCACGATTCTGCTGTCGCTCGTGCCCGATGCCGGCAGCGCGACCGAATCGGCCCTGCTCGATTGCATCGCCAGCGGACACGACGTGCTGCTGTACGGCCCGGTCACGCACGCCGGCCCGCGCATGCTCGAAGCGTTGAATTTGAAGACGGATTCGCCTCTCGCGGGAATGCTACAGCTTGAAACCCCGCTCGAAGCCGATTCGTTTCGCGAAGGCGCTGCGTCGAAAACGCTCCAGCATCGCGATGTCGTGTCGGCTGGCGGCGTTGACACCGTCGCTCGCGATCCGGTCGCGGCACGATTTGAAATCTGCGCGAGCGTTTCGGACGGCAAGTCATCGCGCGTCTATTCGATCTTTCGCGATGCCGCACATTCCGGCGCGGGCCGCGTCGCGTGGCTGCGCGGAAGTTTTTGCAACACGGGCGCCGGAAGGTTGCCGCAACCGGACGATCCGAAAAAATTATTTCCGGCGGAATGGCTGCTGCGCTGGCTGCTCGCGCGATTCGACACCACGTGGCTCTTCGAAAAATCAGCGCCAGACACGCGCGCACCGCTCGTGCTCGCCGCGCGCCACGCGAACGGCCTTTTCTTTTCCGGCTACTGCCCGTCAACGGCCGTCAAACTGCGTCTGCGTCTTCCGCACGGCGCGCCGCTGTTCGTCGGCGTTGAAACGATTCTCGAACGCGGTCGCGCCACCTACGAAATGCCGCGCGCGTGGCATCACGAGTGCCGCTGCCTCGTGGATCAAAAGACCGACGGCGAACTTTCCTGCGTCGAACGCTACTCCGGCCACGTCGGCATCAAGCGCCGCCTGCACATCCGCGGCCTGAAAAATGCCGACGTTCATTTTCTGCCCGAACTGCCGTCATCGGGAAAAGTCATCATGGTGCCGAATGATCTTCGCGAGCATGTCACCGACTCGATTCCGTACGACAGCGAGGACGGCGGGAAACGACTCGTCGCACGCAAGGTCAGCGGCGATTTGCTGATTTCATGGTGACGCCGCCGTGCCTGTTTTCCAATGATTGGAACTTGCACGCGCGCCGATTTCCAATCATTGGAAATTCCGCGTTCGTTTTCATGGCGCGGGTTCACCTTGGCGGAAAAAATACGTGCGCCTGGAGTCCCGCGGCCAGCAGCATCGCCGGGGCAAGTCCGTTTCGCGCGAAGACGAAACACTGCGCCGCGTTTTCACAGACAGAAACGAGAACCAGCAGCGCACCGTTTTCGCCCACGCCATGAAGCGCAACCTGACGGCTGGTGAGATAGGCGCGCAGCGCGATGCACAGCGCAAACGAAACGGACTGCCGGTTCGTGAGCCGCGCAAAAAGCGACATCGGCGCCGCGACGAGGAACATCACCTGAAAGCCGGCCATCCAGAGAACGAGCGATATCCGGCCCGTATTTGTTGGGGGAAATGACAGTTCGAGCAGCGACGGATTCTTCGCGCCCGCAAGCGCGTTTCGCAAAACCGGATCGAGCCAGAAAATATGCGCCGGCAGCGCGACCGCCGAAATCAGCGCCGCGATAACGATGCCGCGGATCAAAACCTGACGCGATGTCACGATTCCCGCCATGTCCGCCTTCTGACCCCACGCCGTCACCGCGCCGGCGATGAAAGTCATCAGCAAGAAAATCGCCGGGACGAAAAGGCCGAGAGATTTTCCACCTTCAACGAGCCTGCCAACCGATATGACCGTCACGACCGCCGCGAGCACGGAGGCCTTGATCAGATTCGATTCGGAGGCGAAGACGCGCATGGCGCACAGTTTCTATTTTGCCGGCGGGAAAAGTTCGAACTCCCAGATCGTCGGCGCGAATGTCGCATCGAGAATATTGAGCCGGACGAAGCGCGCTTTCACCGGCGCGAAGTCGGCGTGGAAATCCTTGCCGGCCTTGCCGCCTGAATACGCGGTCTGCCACGGCGCGCTCTTGTCGTTGCGATATTCGATCTGGAATTTTGTGATGCGCGGCTCCAGTTCCGAGATCGCGACCCGGCCGATGTTCTGTTCGCCGAGCAGATCCACTTCGAGCCAGCACGCGCGCGTCGAATCGCCCGTCGCCCATCGCGTATTTCGATCGCCATCACACGCCTTGTCGCCGCCATATTCCGTGCTGTTGCCGTGAACGTTCGATGCCTCAGCCGGCTTGCCCGCCGTCAGCGAGCCGCTGCTTTTCGCCCAGAGGCCGACGGGCATGGCCTTGTGCAGCGACCAGGTCACCAGCGGTTCGCCATCGCATTTTTCGATGACGACTCGCGCGGCATCGGCGGTGACTTCGGCGATGCGATGAAGGTTGCGATTGCCGATGACCGTTCCCCGCGCGACGGTTTTCCATTCGCCGCCGCTGCGCGCCTCGACGCGATACGATTTCACCCGTTCGCCTTTCGAAATATCCTCCTGGACGTTCGCGAGGTTGAACGCCTTTTCGCCGCCAAACTCGACATCGGTGTTTGCGACGCCATGCGCGATTTCGTTCGCGAAAAGCCCGCGGATTGTGTCGCCGAATTCCTGCAATCGCTTCACGTCGGGATCGGCGAAACGGCCGCGGCGGGCGGGCGGAATATTGAGCAGCAAATCGGAATTGCGGCCGACGGATTTGAAATAGATATCCATCAGGTGTTCGAGGCTCTTGACCTTCGCATCTTCATGGGCGTGATAAAACCAGCCGGGTCGGATCGACACATCGCATTCCGCCGGGAACCAGACCTTGCCATCAACCGCGTGTTCCCGCTGGTGTTCGTTTGCGTTTCTCACGCTCGACTCGCCCTCGCGAGCGAAGCCCGATTCGTTTCCGACCCAGCGGACGTCCGGCCCGGAGATCGCGATGAGCGCGTGCGGCTGGAGTTTTCTGATCAGCGCATAAAACCGTTTCCAGTCGTACACCTGCTTCTTGCCGTTTGGCCCCTCGCCGCACGCGCCGTCGAACCAGACCTCGTCAATCTGCCCGTAGTTCGTCAGCAGCTCGGTGAGCTGGTTGCAGAAATGATCGTTGTAGCCGTCGGTACCGTATGTTTTTTCGTGGCGGTCCCAAGGCGAAAGATAGAGCCCGACCTTCAAATCTTCCGCGCGGCACGCATCAACGAATTCGCGAACGACATCGCCCTCGCCGTCCTTCCACGGAGAATTTTTCACGCAGTGCTCCGTGAACTTCGACGGCCACAGGCAGAAACCGTCGTGATGCTTGGCCGTCAGAATCATCAGCTTGAAGCCGCCGGTCTTCGCCGCGCGCGCCCATTGGCGGCAGTCGAGATCGGTCGGATTGAAAATCTTTTCGTCCTCGGTTCCCTGGCCCCACTCGCGGTCGGTGAACGTATTCACGCCGAAGTGGCAGAACATCGTCATCTCCATCTTCTGCCACGCGAGCTGCTCTGGCGTCGGCACCGGTCCGTCCGCACGGGCGGCAAAGCTGGCGGCGAAGAGAATGGCGGACACAGCGGCGCAGAATTTCATGGACGGCTCCAGTTTCAAATCGTGATTTCCAATGATTGGGGAAAACCGTACCGGAATTTTCCAATCATTGGAAGTTGCGACACGGCAGATTTCCAATGACGAAATCTCCGCAAAGCTCTTTGAACACCCTGTGCAAATCGGCGGCCAAGGGTGCGTGAAACCGCGATCAATTGTCAGCCTGGACTTCTGGACATCCTGATGCCTTATGCGGGGCAATGATCTCCTCAGTCCATCTCGCGCCAAATTCTTCGCCAGCCTTTCGTGTGATTTCTGATAATTCAACATCTCCCTTGACGCGATACGTGTGCTCTGTGAAAGGTAATTTATTGACGCCAGCCTTGCGTGCGGATGTGCATCGAGAATGGTTGGCGATGCCTGGCGATGAGCTTCCCATGTTAAAAATGAGGTGGAAATTGTGAGAACTTTATTTGGCAGCATCCTGTTGGCGATTTTGGTCCTTGGCTTCACAAGTTGCGAGCCGTTTTCAAGCTCATCAACCGGCAGCGATGATCTCAAATTTGAAAACGCGTCCAGCCACACGGTGCAGGTCATCCCCCTGACAACGGAATGGAGTGGATTCTCGCTGGCTCCGGGCGAGAAGAGGATTTTGCACAATATTCGTGATGTGGATTTTTATTTCGAACCCACCGCCACTGTGCAAGAGGGCAGCGCATCCTTGGCTCGCTCGATAATTTTCGTAGATGCCCCGCCGTCCGCGACGCCCACTTCGTGAAACTCGAATCGTAGGCCGCATTCGCATTGCCGCACCGCGCAAATGCGACCGACGCGCGCGTGATACGAGCACGCACGGGCAGGACTTCCGCGACGGATCAGGCCGCTGCAAAATTCTTCACGCTCGCATTCTCCACCTGGTGTCAACCAGACTGTATTTTCCAATCATTGGAAGTTACGCGTCCACAGATTTCCAATGATTGGAGATCACGGCAGCTCGGCGCGCAGCGTGGCGATTCCGTAGGGCGGCAGCACGAGCGAATCGCCGGCCGGCTCGCCGTGCCGCTCGCTCAGGTCGCTCAGCGAAACGCTCGCGGGTTTCAAATCGATCCACTGCAAATTGGCCTTCTGCTCAACACGGCTTGGGTTGAACAGGCGGATGATCCATGCCTTTCCGTCGTCGCTCGGCTTGAAGGAAGACATGATGTATCCGGAAACATGGAAGGGTGACGAAGATTGGGGCGGAAGACCGGCGGCGGCAACGACGACCGGCTGATAGGCGTATTCCGCGGCGATGCTCTCGGGTGTGTAGCCTCCGTGAGTGCCGTACGGCCGGATCACAAAACGAAATATCGTCGGGCCGTCCTGATCGGCCTTGTAGTTTGTGTGCCAGTGGTTGTTCATCGCCCACGAATACAGCGTTTGCGACGGCGCGATGTGTTCCATGTAGGCCTTCGGGTTGGGCTGCCCGGCCGGAAGGTTCGCGGTGATGCCGCCGATTTCGACGAGAGGCGCATCGAGCGTGATCCATGTCACGCCATCCTTGCCGTCGGAGATGTCCACGAAGTTCTCGGCCGAGAACCAGTTCTTGCACGCGCCGGGGATCTGGTCTTTTTCTGGCTCGGCCAGAGCCCACGCGCTATTCACATGCGCGACACCGTTTGAAACGTTGAACGCGAATCCAAAATGAACGCCTTCTTTTTCACGGATGGGCAACTTGTCCACCGTGTCGATGATCTCGACATACTCTCGTAGCGCCCGGACTCGATATTCGCGGACAAGCTTCCGGCAGCCCGGCGCGTCAGATTCGACAAGCAGCGATGCGATGAGCGGGCCGCGTTCTTTCACGGATATCTTCACCGGGCCGTTACGCTGTACCTTCGTCACATCGCCGCCGATGAGATAGAAAAAGTCATTCAGGCCCGTCGGCGCGTTCGTGTCCACCAATTCCTTGTCGCCAAACCGCAGACTGGCAATCCCGCCGGTCTTTTCTTCAACACGCAATGTGAGCCGGCCCGCTTTCAATTCGACGCCTGCTGCCCGCGCATCTGCACTGCCGCCGTAACCCGCCCACTTAACAGGTTCCTTCGGCCGTTCCGGCGTGATGAAGTATCGCTGCCCATCGATTCCGCCGTTGCAACGGGTGAAGATAAGATCACCAGAAGTCAGCCGTTGCGAGACATAGGTGTATTCGCTCGTCGGGGATCCTTTGACCCAGTCGCCCGCCTGCGAAAGTTCTTTGGGAATCGTAATGAGAGCATGAGGAATCATCGAAGCATCTGTGAAGAAGACATCCACCGCATTCGGCACGGGAGCGCCGCGATTCGCGAAGGCATCGGCGAGGAGCTTGCGCGACTGGGAGTCGGCGTCGAGGGCGTAGGCTTGTTTGTATTTCCACTGCTCTTTCGTGAAATCGCTGTCGGGTTTGCTGATGCTGCAATGCGCGCCCCACGTGTGCTCGCTCCACATCGCCACGTTCTTCCACGCGGCCTGAAATTCCGCGGCGGGATATTTCGCGGGTTTGAGCAGTGCCCACAGCGCCTCGGCTTGAACGAGCCGGTCGGCGGAATGGCGGTTCATCGCGGTTTCGCGCGCAGCGGAACCGACGCCGTCTTCCCAGTACGGCGTGAAGTCGCCGCGGAACGACGGCAGCTTGTCGCCGTAGCGTTTTTCGAATCCGTGAAACATTTCGCTGGTCGTCGCGATGACGAGTTTCGGATACGAATATTTCGCGTTCCACTCCTTCACCTGCTGCATTACACGCTCGTCGGCGCTGCCGTTGTCGCCCTTCGACCAGCGCATCTGTACGATGTCGTACGGATAATTTTCGGCTTCGAGTTTCCGCAGATCTTTTTCAACTGCGTCAGTGATTTTATCAATCGTGTGGCCGAACGCGTAACCGAAGTACGGTGCCCAATAGAGCACCTTGGATTTCCCGTCGGGTCCGAGCCACCAGAATGGTTTGTCTTCCCACGTCACGCGCGTCCATCCGATGCGGTCGGCGTAGTTCGGCCCGTCCGAAATGTATTTCACGCCCGCCTGCGCGCAGGCCGTAACGGTGCCCCACGTCAATCCGGGCACGTCGCTGATCATCATCGAATCCACCGGCTGGCCGCAGCGGCGGCCGAGTTCCGTCTCGAAAGAAAACTGCCGCAGCAGTTCCTCCCCGCGGCAGACGCCTGTCAGCAAATTGCACCACATCGCGTCAACGCCGATGCCGCCGTCGTGAATCGCCTGTTCGAATTCTTTCTTCTGTTCCGGCGTCGCAGTCGCGAGAAATTGATCGGACGGCCAACCCACTTCAAGATTCCACTTGAACCGCGCGCCTTCGGGATAGTCCTTCGTTTCGCGAATCAACTCCAGCGCCCGCGCGATGTTGTGCGCCTGCTTCTTCGCGATGTTCGGCTGGATGTCCGTGTAGCCGATGTCCACGTGCGAGTGCATGAGGATATAAACCGTCCACTTGCGAACCGGCTCGAGCTTCAGCGATTCGCTCGCGATCACTTTTCCATTCGCGACCAGCGACACCGGCACGTCGCTTTCTTTTTCCACGGCGCGCAGCAGCGCCTCGATGGTCTGCTTGCCATTTTTCAGCTGAACGCGATCAACCTCCGCGTCGCCCGCACGAACCGACGCCTCGACAGGTTCGCCGCAATAGAGCAGCGACAGCTTCACCGGCTGGAAGAGTTTTCCGCCGCGATCGATCAGCGCGCTAACCGGCTGCATCGCGACGACCTTCACAATATTCGTCACCGCCAAAGCAGCGACATCCGCAGGCGCTTCCAGCGCGAGGTGGTCATAAAGCATCCAGCTTCCCGCGACGCTCGTGATTTCGATGGTGTTGTTGCCCGCCTTCAACAGCGACGCCGGAAATTCGATTGCGATTTGATACGGCTTGCCCCTCGCCGGATTTCCGAAAATCGCATCGTCGTTGCCGCAGCCAACCGGCGTTTGTCTTTCGAATTTCTGTCCATTGATTTCGATACGGAGCTTCGGCGGCGTTCCATACTGCGTGTCCACGAGATCGACGATGAACTTGCAGTTTCCCGCGGCGACAGCCTGCTTCACGCCGAAAACAATCGAGAACGTGTGCTCGCGATTGCCCGCCCAGCCGTCGTGCGGGCCCGGATGAACATAGGGCCATGCGGTCTTCGCGTCCGACGCGCCGACGACGAAAAATCCGTCCTCGGAAAATTTCGAATAATTTTTCGGCGCGAGCGCAAACTCCGCATCGTTGCGGTCCGCCTTGCCAATTTCCCAGAGCGGCGCGGCCCCGGCGATCGCGGTTAAAACCAAAACGGCAAACCAGCACAAAAGCGATTTCGTCTTCACAAATATTCTCCTTCCGACACACGCCACGATGGTTTCCAATCATTGGAAACTCCGGCCACGGAAACTTCCAATGATTGGAAATCGCGCCATCGCTATTTCTCCGCCCCGAACGCCGCCTGCCGCAAACAAATTTTGCGCCCCGGCGCGACGCGTGTCACATTGCGCGCCGTCATGACGGAGCCAACGAAAACACAGGCGTGGTGGCGCGGGCTTACGGCGAAACACTGGCAGGTGCTCATCGTCGCGTGGCTCGGCTGGATGTTCGATGTGATGGACATCCTCATGTACAACTACGTCAAGACGCCCGCCTGCCGCGACCTGCTCGGTCTGCCGGCCGGCCATCCCGACATCGCAAGGTGGGCCGGCTACATTCTCGCCATTAGCCTTTGCGGCTGGGCTGCCGGTGGCATCGTCTTCGGCGTGCTCGGCGACAAGATCGGCCGTACGAAAACGATGGTGCTGACGATTCTCGTCTATTCGATTTTCACCGGCCTTTCATATTTTTCAAAAAATGTCTGGCAGCTCGCGGCGTTCCGATTTCTCACCGGCCTCGGCGTCGGCGGCGAATGGGCCGCGGGCGCGGCGCTGCTCGCCGAAGTTTTTCCGCAGCGATCCCGCGTCTGGGCTGCGTGCGTTTTACAGGCCGCATGCAGCGGCGGAATCATCCTTGCGATCCTGATTTCATCGTGGGCCGGCGAACACTGGCGACGCGTATTTCTCATCGGCGTGCTGCCCGCCTTGCTCACGGTGTGGGTTCGCGCGGGAATCAAAGAACCGGAACAATGGCAGCACGCCGCTGGAGCGCACTCGCGCCGCGAACTCGGATCGCTGCGCGAACTTTTTTCGCCGCGCTTCCGCCGCAAAACCATCGTCGGTGTTTTGCTCGCGCTGTCCGGCGTCTTCGGAATCTGGGGCGCGAACTATTGGGCGCCCGAACTGCTCGCCCGCGTCGCACCGCAAAACAAAACGCTGATTTTGAATTTGCAGACCATCGCGCAATTCATCGGCTTCGTTTTCTGCGCGCCGCTCGCCGAAAGAATCGGCCGCAAATTTGCCTTCGGCTTTTATTTCCTCGGTAGCCTTATCGCCACGCCGCTTGCGTTTCATTTTTCGCATTCGCCTGCGACTGCCGCCGTGCTCGTGCCGGTCATGGGATTTTTTACCGGCGGAATGTTCAGCGGCTACATCGTCTATTTTCCCGAACTTTATCCGACGCGCCTTCGCGCAACCGGCGCCGGCTTTTGCTACAACGTCGCCCGCATCACCGCCGCCCCCGGCCCTGCGATCATGGGCCTTCTGCAAGGCTGGTTTGCGACATCGTTGAAACTCCCGCCGCTCGCGACACTGCAGTGGTCCGCCACCGTCATCGCGCTGATTTACCTCGTCGGCCTCGCGGTTCTTCCTTTCGCTGAAGAAACCCGCGGCCATCCGTTGCCGGAAGACTGAGGGATTTACTCGTTGCGGAGCGCCGGAAGCAGCGGTCCGCGCAAGGCCGCGCGGGCCGCCAGCCAGCCCCAGACCAGCCCGCCAGAAGCCAGACCCGCAAACGTGAGCAAGATTCCACGAACCGGAATTCCTGTTCCCGGTTGCGCGAGCGCGGGCGCGATGGCGGCAACGGCCGCGATAATTCCAACAGCGAGGCCCATTGAAATGAGAAGAACGCTTTCGCTAAAAACCATTTTTTGAATCGCCGGGTTTTCAAAACCAAGTGCCTGCATCACGGCGAGTTCGCGGCGACGTTCGAGCGCGTTTCGCAAAACGACAATTCCAAAGCCCGCGCTGCCGAGCAAAAGACCGAGACCGCCAAGCGCCTGAAAAATTCGCAGATACGTGTTTTCCACTTCCATGAATTCCGCGAGCCGTTTCCACGCCGGCGATACTTCAAAACCGCGGTCGCGCAAGCTGCGTGAAAGTTCGGCAGAAACTTCGTCCGCCCGCGCAGCGGGCGCATCGATCAGAAAGGTCCTGTAGCCGCCGCTCGAAGGAAATCGCGCGATGAAATTCTTTTCCGATATCAGAAGCCCGCCCTGCAAAATCGAACCGGATAAAATACCGGCGATTCGAATCTGAAAAACTTTTCCGTCATCGCTCGTCATCGGAATCGTATCGCCGATCTTTTTTCCGAGCGCCCAAGTTACCGTCGCCTCATCACCGATGGCATTCACGACATCGTTTGATGGCGACTGATTCAACAACGCCCACGTTTCAGATTTCTCGGCGAACGTGAACGCGTGACGACGTGCGAGTTCATCGGGATTCACGCCCCAAATCTTCGGCTGCTGCGCGCGGTTCAAGTTCAGGCAGCTTGCGTCATCGCCGTCGCGCATCCGCAGCGGAACCACTGCGACATTTTTCATCGTGTCGGAGGACAGCCCGAAAGTTTCGCGGCCAGCATCGCTGTTCAGGTCGTCATAAATCGGAAGAGTTGTCTGTGCAAAAAGCGCGAACCCGCCCGTGCCAGAACTGCGTTCCGTGGCACCACGTCGCGGGTCAACTTGAAACGCGCTGACGGCGACGACCAGAAAAATTCCACTCGCGAGCACGCCGATGGTCGTGAGGCTGTGTCCGCTGCGGCGCGACACGTTTCGCCTTCCGACTGTCGCGAGCGAACGCGCGATACCGGTTCCGCTCATCATCACCGCAAAAGACCACCGGCAGAATCCGATTCCAGAAATCAACAGGCAGCTTCCCGCGCCGAAAAAAGTTCCCGCCGCATCCGGAGTTCTTCCGCTCGCGCCGAAAATCAGCAATGCAATCGCTCCAAGAAATCCGACAAGCGCGGTCGACGAGGCGACACTGACAGACGATTTCTTTTTCGGCGTTGTCACGGTTGGCCTGCCGGTGCCTGACAAAAGCGCGACTGGTGATTGTCGAAATTGCCGTCGCTGGACAATCCACATCGCGATGAGCGCGGATAGGCAGCTCGAAATCGCGCCTATGAAAAGCGTCACCGGTTCGACATGGAATTTGAATTCAATCGAGCCGACAGCGCCGCGCCAGACGGTCGAGAGGCCGAGCAGCGCAAGTATTGTGTAAAGAATTCCGGCAGGAATGCCGACGAGTGTTCCGGCGATTGCGAGCGCGCTGCCTTCGAGCATGAAGAATTTCCGGATTTTCCCTGGAGCAAATCCGATCGCTTGAAGCAATCCGACTTCCTGATTTCGCTGCTCCAAATTGAAAACGAAAAACATCCCGGTGAGCAGCAGCGCGGCGACGATCAGGAAGAAACTGAAGCCGATGAAAAGCTGGCCGAAGTCGAGCGACTGTCCGCTGGCGGCAAGCGCCGCTTCGCGCACCGGTGCGAATGCGAGACCGAGTTGAGCAGGATCAAGTTTCACGATCAGTGCCTTTTCGAGGTCGGCGGGCGAAACTTCGCGCGCCGGAAATCGGATCGCGGTCAGATTTCCAAAACGGTTGCTCCACATCTTCTGTCCGGCGGCGAGCGAGACAAAGGCTTTCGGTGTGCCGTGAAAGTCGGTCCAATAATCGCCGTCTTGCGAGCGCATGTGATCGTGGTCGATCGGAATTCCCGGCTTCCAGTCGCCGCAACTTTCTTGGTCGGCGAGACCGGGGAATGCCGGCATCCACGATTCGTCTTTAACAACCGGAAAGATTTCGCGGACGCGAAACTTCGCGGATTGTTCCTTCAACTCGCGCCGCTCGCCGATGACGAAATATTTGAGCGTCAGCTCGTCGCCGACCTTTGCGCCAAGGTCGTCGGCCATCCATGAATTGATTTTGATTTCATCATCGCGCAACGCGCTGCCGGTTGCGGTGACGAAAGAATAGGGCGTGTAGTTCGAACCGCAGCAGATGTCGTTCACGAAATATGTCAGCACGCCGGCGGCGTTGGTCGAAAGCGTGAGTGCCGCGGTCGCGACGGAAGATGGCAGGAAGATTTGCGGAATTCGCAGCTCGGTCGTTTTGCTTTCATCGAGTGTTCGAATTTCGAGTCCGGCGTCAGCGATCCGCCAGTGGCGGCGCAGCGCTGCGGCGGCATCGCCTGTCGCGTCAGTCAGCAGAATGTTCGCCTGTCCAGCGCGCTGGATTTCTTTTTGCAATTCGGAAATCGCGATGAAAACCGAATACGGCGGCGTCTGTTCGGCGCGCAGTCCGAAGCGGCCGAAATCGCGCGCGCCGGCAATCGCGCGAACGCGAACGCGGATTTCGGTTGTCAGAGTGCTCTCGCCGGATAGCGGTGCATCGCGCGAAATCATCGGCGGCTGTTCGACGCGCACGACAATCGTCGTACCGATTCCGGCGCCAAGCTGCGCCGCCAATCGCTCGTTGATGACCGCGTCGCCGGCATCCGCGCCGGCGAGACAGTTGCTTGTGCCGCCGATTTTCCAGAAGCGATCTTCGATGCCGACAATTTGCGCGGAGTTTGCGCGCGCGGAATCGTCTGGCAGCGTGACCGCGCCGCGAAGCAACAGAACCGGCGCGACAATTGCGTGGAGTTCCGTTTGGATTTCGTCGGCAAGCGCGGCGCGGAAAAAACGATCCTGCGAAACCAGCGCGGATTGTGTCGCGCCGAGCCGCGCGAGCGCGGCGCGATGCAGGCTCGCGCGCATCGAATCGCCGACGGCAAGCGCGCCGGTAAGAATCGCAGTCGCGATGGCGACGCCGAGCGCGACGCCAAGATTCGTGCGCCAGTAAAACCGCAGGCTTCGCGCTATGAATTTGCCAATCGTCATGGCGGAATTTGGAATTCAGGGACGAAAGACTGCGGGAGTTCCAATGATTGGAAATTGCGGAGCCGCATTTTTCCAATCATTGGAAGTTTGCGCGCGGCGGCTGGTGGTTCGGGGTTTCATTTCAGCGTTCCGTCGCGGAGTTCGAGGACGCGGGGCATTTGTTTGGCGAGTTCGAGCGAGTGGGTGACGAGAACGAGTGCCACTTTTTCTTCCTCGTTTATTTCGAGGAGAAGCCGGCCGAGATTTGTCGCGGAGGCGTGGTCGAGCGAGCCGGTCGGTTCGTCAGCGAGCAGGAGTTTCGGGCGGTTGATGAGCGCGCGTACGACAGCGACGCGCTGGCATTCGCCGCCGGAAAGCTGGCCGGGGCGGTGCGAGAGGCGATGCTTCAGGCCGACGCGTTCGAGCAGTTGTTCGGCGCGTTTCAGCGCGGCTTCGGTTTGGAGCTCGGCGGGATTCGTTAGCGTCGGGATGAGGACGTTTTCGAGAATTGAGCACTGCGGAAGCAGGTGGTGAAGCTGGAAGATGAAACCGATTTCGTGATTGCGAATATAGGCGAGGCCGGACTCGTTGAGCGTCGCGAAATCGCGGTCACCGATCTGGACCGTTCCGCTCGTCGGCCGGTCGAGCGCGCCCATGATGTTCAGTAGCGTGCTTTTTCCGGAGCCGGACGGGCCGACGATGGCGATGGCTTCGCCAACGGCGAGTTCGAGGCTGATTTTCTTGAGGATTTCGACAGGCGCGCCGCCGTCGGGCGACGCGTAATTTTTGGAGACGTTCGAAAGTTTGAGCATCAGCGTTTCCTTGCGACGACATCCGACAGGTTTTCTTCCGTGGAGGTGATCATCTGTTCAATCGTGAATTTTTCCCGAACGGCGGCGCGGCCTTTTGCGCCGAGCGCACGGGCGCGGGGCGCATCGAGGAGCAGCGATTCGAGTTTGTCCGCGAGCGATGCGACGTCGTCCGGTTCGCAGAGCAGGCCACCGCCGGTTTGTTCGAGAATTTCGGGAAATGCGGCGTGGCGCGGCTGGACGACGGGGACGCCGGCGGCGAGGGATTCGAGGACATAAAAACCGAACGCTTCGCCGTAAGTCGCCGGGACGGAGAATACGCTGAGTGTGCGGAAGAATTCGTGTTTTGCTTCGCGGCTGATGTTCGGAAGAAAATCGACGGATGCGAGCAGGCCGCGTGATGAAAGTTTATCGCGAAGCGAATCGACGAAGCGTGTGTCGGTATTCGTCATCGCGCCGGCGATTCGCAGGCGGAAATCGGGAACCCGATTTCGTTTCTTCAATTCGATGAAGGCGTCAACTAGCGTGCCAAGGCCTTTCGCGTGGTGCATCCGCGCGAGGTAGCCGATGGCGGACGGCGATGGAGGTTCGGCGGCGACGCTGAATTCGTCCGCGGCGATTCCGGGATAGGCGATGGAAACGATATCGCCGGAAAGGCCGAGACGGCGTTTCATTTCGCTGGCGAAATAGCGGCTGACGGAAATGAAATGATCAACTTCGGCGCAGCGCGCGGCGAGAAGCTCCCACGATTTTTTGCGATACGGTTCAAACAGCGCGTCGAGAAACGAATCTTCGCCCTGAAAACTGCTGACGACGGGCACGCGAAATTCTTCCTTGAGCCGCAGCGCGAGGCCGGAGAGCAGCGAATTGGAAAGGCAGAAGATGTCGGGCTTCGGCTGCGTCCGCAGCCATTCGATGAGCCGGTCGAGTTCGTTGGCCTGGCAACCGTCTTTGCCTTTGAGCATCGAAACGGTGGATTCGCCGAGATCCTTCGCGGAGGTCATGCCGGCCAAATTCGCTGCCCGCTTCAAAAGTCGCGGCGAACTCAAAACGCGATCAAGCCACGCGGGGCGGCGAAGCTTAGGATATTTCTGATCGAGAAAAACACTGATGCCGCTGAGAAAAATCGGGACGCCCGCGCTTTCGGCGGGTTCGTCGAGAACGTGCGGCAGATAAAGCGGAACCATGATCGCGTCGTGGCCGCGCGCGCGCAGGCCGCGGACGAGCGTGTTGTCGCGGAGGCAACTGCCGCAATAAAAATTTCCGGTTCCCGGCGTTAACTGGATGATTCGCATGGCTGCCATTCACTAAACCACAGCCTCCCGGCCCGCACAACATCGCGGACGCCGCAGAATCAGGCAATTCCTGACGTGCGGATGGAATGCGAACCTGTTATGTGTTTGCCAATGGTTGGAAAAATCCGGTGCCGGTCTTTTCCAATGATTGGAAGTTTTGGAGATCAAAGAATGAATCGTTGTCTTGCCATGTTTTTTTCCACCGTTGCCGTTGTCGTGTGCGCGCGGGGCGCGGATTGGCCGCAATATCGCGGGCCGGAGCAGAATGGAATTTCGACGGAGAAGGCGAGTCCGGCCTGGCAGGGCGCGGCGCCGAAGAAGGTCTGGAAAGTGCCGACGGAAAACGGATTCAGTTCGTTCGCGGTGAGCGGCGGTAAGGCGTTCACCATTGTCGGGCGCGGCGGCAAGGAAGTCTGCGTGGCACTCGATGCTTCGAATGGCAAAGAACTTTGGAATGAGGAGCTCGATGCCGCGAAATATGAGGGCGGCGGCGATTCGGGCGCGCCGGACAACAAGGGTGGCGACGGGCCGCGTTCGACGCCGACGGTGAATGACGGCAAGGTGTACGCGCTGTCGCAAGGCTTGAAACTTTTCTGCTTCGATCTGACGGGCAAGAAGGTCTGGATGCACGACCTGACGGCGGAATTCGGCGGCAAGAACATCATGTGGAAGAACGCGGCATCGCCTGTGATCGACGGCGATCTCGTTTTCGTCGCTGGCGGTGGGGCGGGTCAGTCGTTTCTGGCGTTCCAGAAGACTGACGGAAAACTTGCTTGGAAGTCCGGCGATGAAACGATCACGCACGCGACGCCGGTGGTCGCGACGATCCTCGGCGAACGTCAGGTGATTTTTTTCATGAGGAGCGGGCTGGTTTCGGTGTCTGCAAAAGACGGCAAACAGCTCTGGAAGTTTCCGTATAAATTCAATGTCTCGACGGCGAGCTCGCCGGTCGTGGCCGATGATATTGTTTATTGTTCCGCCGGCTATGGCGTCGGCGGTGGCGCGTGCAAGATTTCCAAGGAGGCCGGCGGCTTCAAGGCGACGCAGATTTGGCAGATTCCTGGCGACAAGCTCGTCGCGAATCACTGGAGTACGCCGATTTTCAAAGGTGGTTATTTATATGGAATGTTCAGCTTCAAGAAATATGGCAGCGGTCCGCTGAAGTGCGTCGAGCTTGCGACGGGCAACGTGAAATGGGAACAGCCGGGCTTTGGCGCGGGCAACGTCACGATGGTCGGTGACAAGCTCATCGCGCTTGCCGACAGCGGCGAAGTCGTGATCGTCGAAGCGACGCCGGCCGCCTACAAGGAAATCTGCCGAACCAAGGCCGTCGCCGGAAAATGCTGGTCAACGCCGGCGTTCAGCGATGGAAAAATTTACGTGCGCAGCACGAAAGAAGGCGCGTGTCTCGATCCGTCGGCAAAATAATTCATGTGGAGGAATTCATCATGAAGAAGTCATTCGTTGTCCTCGCCGCGGTTCTTGCGGTGTCATCCGTCGCGTTCGCCGCCGATTGGCCGCAGTGGCACGGGCCGAAGCGCGATAATATTTCCACGGAGACCGGGCTGCTGGCGTCGTGGCCGGCGGGCGGGCCGTCGCTGGCGTGGAAAGTCACGGACATCGGCGGTGGGTTTTCGAGCGTGTCCGTGGTCGGTGACAGGATTTTTACCGTCGGCGATTTCGGCGAATCGGCATTCGTCGAGGCGCTGTCGCTGAAGGACGGAAAGAATCTGTGGAAAACGAAGCTTGGCAAGTCGGGGGGCGGCGGCGGCTATCCCGGCCCGCGAGCGACGCCGACGGTTGATGGCGATTTGCTTTTTGTGACCGGGCAATACGGCGATCTCGTCTGCCTGCACGTGGCGGACGGCAAGGAAGTCTGGCGGAAAAATCTCGAACACGATTTCGGCGGGAAAATGATGTCGGGCTGGGGCTACGCCGAGTCGCCGCTCGTTGACGGTGAAAATCTGGTATGCACGCCGGGCGGCCAGCAAGGCACGGTCGTTGCGCTGAACAAAAAGACCGGCGCGGTCGCGTGGCGCTGCAAGGAGCTGACGGATTCGGCCAGCTATTCCTCGCTGATCGCCGTTGATATTCGCGGCGTCCACCAGTTCATCGTCCTCACCGACGCGCACGTCGCGGGTATCGCCGCGAGCACCGGCAAGCTGCTTTGGTCCGCGCCGCGCCAGGGCAAGACCGCCGTGATTCCGATGCCGGTTTACAAGGACAACATGGTTTTCGTGTCCTCCGGTTACGGCATCGGCTGCAATCTTTTCAAAATCGGCGGCAGCGGACAGAACTTCACGGCCGCGGAGGTCTATGCCAACAAGGACATGATCAACCACCACGGCGGAGTCATTCTGCTCGACGATCATCTTTACGGCTTCAGCGACGGTGGCGGCGGATGGACCTGCATGGATTTCAAGACCGGCAACGTCGCGTGGAAAGAAAAGAAACTTGGCAAGGGCTCGATCAGCTATGCCGACGGACATTTTTATCTGCGATCCGAAAGCGATCCCGGCACAATGGTTCTCATCGAAGCCACGCCGACGGGCTGGAAAGAAACCGGACGCTTCGACCAGCCGGACCGCAGCGGCAAGAAGAGCTGGCCGCATCTGGTCATCGGCGGCGGAAAACTTTTTGTCCGCGATCAGGGCGTTTTGCTTTGTTACGACATCGCGAAGAAATGACGGAGAAACGACCATGACGAAATTCATCAGCTCTCTTGCGCTCGCTCTTGCAGCAGTTCAAATCGCCAGTGCGAACGACTGGCCGCAGTGGCGCGGGCCGGATCGCGATGGAATTTCTGCGGAGGCCGGCTGGCTCACGCAATGGCCTGAGGGCGGACCGAAGCAACTTTGGAAACACAACGTCGGAATCAGTTGCTCGTCTGTCGCCGTCGTCGGCGATCACGTTTTCACGATGGGAAATCAGAACGAGTCGGACACGGTCTGGTGCTATGACGCGAAATCGGGCGCGCCAGTTTGGAAACACACTTACGCCTGTCCGCTCGATCCGCATCAGTTCGAAGGCGGCTCCGGCGCGACGCCGACGGTTGACGGCAATTTCGTTTTCACCTGCAGCCGCGCGGGCCATTTGTTTTGCCTGAACGCAGCCGACGGAAAACCGGTCTGGTCGAAGAACCTCATCAAGGATCTTGGCGGAAAAGTCCCGACCTGGGGCTACGCCGGATCGCCCGTCGTCATCGGCAAACTTGTGATCATAGATGTCGGCGCGATCGACGGCACCACGATGGCGCTCGACAAAAAGACCGGCGCCGTCGTCTGGAAGAGCGGCACCGATGGCGCCAGCTACGCGACGTCGATGCCGTTCAAACACGACGGCACGGATTGCCTCGTCACCTTCAACGCCTTCGGACTCGTCATCCGCTCCGCCGCCGGCAAGGAACTCGCGCGCCATCCGTGGAAGACTTCCTACGACATCAACGCCGCCGTACCGATCATCTCCGGCGACAAAATCTTCATCTCCTCCGGCTACAACCACGGCTGCGCACTGCTCCAGTTCACCGGCGCCGAACTCAAGCCCGTCTGGGAAAACAAAAAGATGCGAAACCACTTCAACAGTTCCGTGCTTTGGAAAGGCAGCCTCTACGGCTTCGACGAAAGCACACTCACCTGCCTCGACTTCGCGACCGGCGACGTCAAATGGATACAGCCCGGCCTTGGCAAAGGCTCGCTGATGATCGCCGACGGCAGGATGGTCATCCAGGGCGAACAAGGCGACCTTGTCATCGCCGACGCCTCGCCCGCGGCCTTCAAGGAACTGGCCCGCGCCAAGGTTCTCGACAAACGCTGCTGGGTCGTCCCCGTCCTCGCCAACGGCCGCATCTACTGCAAGAACAACCTCGGCGACCTCGTCTGCCTCGACGTCTCCGGCAAATAAATTTCCAATAATTGGAAAAAAACGCCGCCGAAATTTCCAATGATTGGAAGTTTGCCGCCGCGGATTTTCCAATGATTGGAGAAATCGGGATGGCATCGCGCCGGGGCGGGGATTTCGCCGAAGTTATTTTTCGATCTTCTGTTCGCGCGGTTGGGGCTGGCGCGCCGGCTTCATCAGTGCGTTGCCGTGAACGGAGCAGGTCGGATCTTCGTCCTTGCCGCCGACGGTATAGATGCCGTGGCGAGGGCAGACCGGCGCTTGGGGCAGCAGTCCGGCTTTGACCAGGTCGTCGATGGACGCGGGGGCTTCGCCGTTGTGCGTTGCGGCATAGGCCTGCTTCGAGGCGGTGATCATTTGGAGGTTGGCGAAGCAGGCGACCTCCACCGCTTTTTGCCTGGCCTTGGATAGCGCAGGAACAAGCAATGCGACCTGAACCGGGATCATGGCAAATGAGAGATAGCCGAGGATCAGGCCGGCCAGCGCGATGCCGCGGCCTTGCTTGCTCAGCAGTCGTCCGCTTTTGTTGAAGGCAATGTGGCCGGTGATGATCGCCGGAATGCCGGTGACGATGCCGCAGCAAAACGGGCTGAGGATTCCGAGCACGAGGCTCCAGACGGCGGCAGGATTTTTCTCGGGTGCGGCTGGCGCGGCGACTGACGCGATGGCGGGCGGGTTCGTTTCCATGGTTCGTTTCTCCTGGCGCGAATTCGTAGCAAACCGCCGCGGGGAGGGAAAGCCCCGATATGCGTTTTGACCGGCGCGATGCCGTCGCGTAGATTCCGCGCCCCATGTCGAAGAAGAAAACACCGCAGCGCCCGCCCATCGTCAGCATCGTCAGTCTCGGCTGCGCGAAGAATGACGTGGATACCGAGCGCATTCTCGGCAGGCTCGTCGAGGCCGGATTCCTCATCGCGGAAGATCCGTCGCAAGCCGACATCGCATTGGTGAACACCTGCGGATTCATCAACGACGCCCGCGAAGAATCCGCGGGCGTTCTTCGCGAGCTGCAAAAGCTCAAGCGCGGCGGCTCGCTAAAGTCCGTCGTCGCGATGGGCTGCCTCGTCGCGCGCGCGCGCGGCGCGGAGGAACTCGACGGTTTTCTTTCGAACGCCGATGCGCGGATCGGCTTCAACGATTATCCGAAACTCGCCGAAATTTGCCGCGGTCTCGCGGCGAATCCAAGGAGCGGCGACATTCCTGTCGCCGGTGGCACCGTCAAGATCAGCGACAAGCGCCTCGCCAGCCGCGCGGCAAAGTCGGAATCCTTCACGCAAAGCTATGGCGAATTCCTCGCCGCGCCGCGCCTTCGTATCGGCTCGCCGCACATCGCCCATCTGAAAATTTCCGAAGGCTGCTCGAACTTCTGCCGCTTCTGCTCCATCCCCAACATCCGCGGCCTGCAGGTCAGCCGCCCGATGGACGACATCGTCACCGAGGCAAAACAACTTCTCGACGGCGGCGCGAAGGAATTGAGTTTGATCGCGCAGGACACGACCAGCTACGGCCGCGATCTCTACGGCGGAATCAAGCTCGCCGAACTTCTGCGAAAACTCCTCGCGATTCCCGGCGACCACTGGATTCGCCTGATGTACGCCTTCCCGCGATTTCTCACCGGCGAAATGCTCGACGTGCTCGCCAGCGATCCGCGGATGTGCCCCTACATTGACATGCCGCTCCAGCACATCTCCGACCGGATGCTTTCGGCCATGGGGCGCGGGATGGACCGGCGCGAGACCATCGCCTTGCTCGATCTCATCGCGAAGAAGATGCCGCATGGCGCCATCCGCACGACGTTCATCACCGGCTACCCCGGCGAAACCGCGGCCGAGCACAACGAACTGCTCGCCTTCATCAACGAAGGGCGCTTCTCGCACGCCGGCGTCTTCATTTATTCGCACGAGCCGAAAACGCCGTCGGCGAATCTTGACGACAACATTCCTCTCGCCGAAAAGCAGCGCCGCCGCGACGCGCTCATGCTTGCGCAGCTTGAAGTCTCGCGCAAGCGGCTCGCGAAATTTGTCGGCAAAGAAATCGAAGTCATGCTCGACGGCCCGGTCCCGCGCGGCGCGTCCGTGCCGAAAGGCGTCACCGCCGTCGGCCGCACGCAGCTCGAAGCGCACGATGTGGACGGCGTGATTTTGATGAAATGCCGCGGCCTCGCGAAAATCAAACCCGGCGTGCGGCTGCGATGCCGCGCCGTCCAGTCACTCGACTACGATCTTGTCGCCGATTCTCTCTAGTGTAGTGTAACAGTCATATCTTTACAATCTCTGGATTCCTGTCATGCTGCCGAACATGTGGAATCCAGCTTGTGCATTGTCCATGACGGCCGAGGAGCAGCAAACCCTGGAGGCGTGG
>CAIVKH010000044.1 GCA_903906425.1 uncultured bacterium | reverse complement strand
GCGCGGCCGCTGCGACGCGGCCGGCATAAACGAGATTCTGCTCCGGCAGCATGCAGGTTCGCAGCGCGCTCTGGATCGTGTACCACGCGCCCTGGTTCTGCGGCTCTTCCTGGCACCAGCAAACCTCCGGCGCACCGGCGTATTGCCCGATCTGCGCGGCGAGTTCTTCCTGCGGGAACGGATAAATTTGTTCAAGGCGCAGCAGCGCGACGTTGCCGGCGTTTCGCTCGCGGCGCGCTTCGAGAAGGTCCCAATAAATTTTGCCGGAGCAGACGACGACGCGCCGGACGTTGTCCGGTTTGATGTGGTCAATTTCGCCGATGACATTTTGGAATGTCCCCATCGAAAAATCTTCGAGCGATGAAAATGTGATTTTGCGGCGCAGCGGACTTTTCGGCGTCATCACGATCAGCGGCTTGCGATAATTGCGGAGCATCTGGCGGCGGAGCAGGTGGAACATCTGTGCGGGCGTCGATGGGTAGCAAACCTGCATGTTCTCCTGCGCGCAGAGTTGAAGGTAACGTTCGAGCCGCGCCGATGAATGCTCCGCTCCCTGGCCCTCCCAACCGTGCGGCAAAAAAAGTGTGAGCGGCGTCAGCAAATTCCACTTTTGCTCGGCTGCGGCGATGAACTGGTCAATGACAACCTGCGCGCCGTTGGCGAAGTCGCCGAATTGCGCCTCCCAAATCACCAGCGTTTTCGGGTCCGCCGCGTTGTAGCCATATTCGAAGCCGAGCACCGCCTCCTCCGAAAGCATCGAATCAATTACCGTGAATTTCGGCTGGCCGTCGAAGAGATGTTGCAACGGCACATATTCATCGCCATCGCGCATGTTCATCATCACGGCGTGACGGTGAAAGAACGTCCCGCGCCCGCTGTCCTGGCCCGAAATGCGAACGCCAAATCCGTCTTTCAAAAGCCCCGCGTATGCCATTATCTCGGCGAAACCCCAGTCAATCGGCAGTGCGCCGGCGGCCATTTTCAAACGGTCGTCCATGATTTTCACCACGCGATCGTGCAGTTGGAAATCTCCCGGAGGCGTCGCCATCTGCGTTCCGATGCGCTTGATTTCCTGCACTGGCATGGCCGTCTCGACAGGGTCCGTCCATTTTGCCTCGGCGTATTTGTTCCATTCGTTGCGCGGCCGTCTCGTCGGCAACGAACCCAGTGCGACCTGCTGGCCGGCTTCGAGTTTCTTGCGATAGTTCGCGACCATCGCGTCCGCCGCTTCGGCCGTCACGACGCCTTCTGCAACGAGTTTTCGCGCATAAATTTCGTGTGTCGTCGGCTGGCTGCGGATCAGTTTGTACATCATCGGCTGCGTCGCCGCCGGTTCGTCCGCCTCGTTGTGTCCGTGACGGCGATAGCAAACAACGTCCACGATGACATCGCGCTTGAACGTCATGCGCCAATTGACAGCCATCTGCATGATGAAAGCAACGGCCTCCGGATCGTCGCCATTGACGTGAAAAATCGGCGCTTGAATCACCTTGCCGACGTCCGTGCAATAAAGCGCGGAGCGAACATCCTTCGGGTGGCTCGTCGTAAATCCGATGCGGTTGTTGACCACAACGTGAATCGTCCCGCCGGTGCCGTAGCCGCGCGTTTCCGAAAGATTCAGCGTTTCATAAACGACGCCCTGGCCCGCGAACGCCGCGTCGCCATGAATCAGCACGCCCATCACGCGCCGCCGCTCGCGGTCGCCGCGACGATCCTGGCGCGAACGCACGGAACCCATCGTGACCGGATCAATGATTTCAAGATGCGATGGATTGAAACCGAGCGTGAGATGGACGGCCCCGCCCTTCGTCTGGACGTCGGCGGAATAGCCGGAGTGATATTTCACATCGCCGGTGACGCCGCGTTTCCATTCATGTTTGCCTTCAAATTCCTCGAACAATTCCCGCGGCGATTTGCCGAGGACGTTCACCAGCACGTCGAGCCGTCCGCGATGAGCCATGCCGATGACGATTTCCTCGACGCCCTGCTCGCCGCCACGCTGGACGATTTCATCGAGCGCGGTGATGAGCGTCTCGGCACCTTCCAACGAAAAACGTTTCTGGCCGGAATATCGCGTGTGCAAATATTGTTCGAGTCCCTCCGCCGCCGTCAGCCGCTCAAGCAGGAATATCTTGTAGTCGTTTGAAAAATTCGGATTCGTCCGCGTGCTCTCGAGGCGGCTTTGCAGCCAACGCTTCTCCTCGACATCGGAGACATGCATGAATTCGCAGCCGATATGTTCCGTGTACGTCTCCTTCAACATCTCGATGATTTCTCGCAGCGTCATTTCGGATTTGCCGCCGAGATTGCCGGTGCTGAAGGTCAATTCCATGTCCGCATCGGTCAGTCCGTGAAACGCCGGATCGAGATCGGGAACCTCCGGCATCGCGCGCAACCGGATCGGATCAACCGCAGCACGCAGATGACCGAGCAACCGGTAGGCGTGAATGAGGCGAAGCACCGCCGACTGTTTCCGATACATGTCGAGCGTCTGCCCCGGCGACTGCGGCAGTCCGCCGGCGGCGCGAATTCTCGACTGCTCGCGGCAGAACCGCTGGATTTCTGCCTCGGAAATTTCCTGCCCGGGCGAGTCCGCGCCTTCCGACTGAAGCAGGTCAAAATAGCCGCGCCACTTTTCGTCCACGCTGGCCGGCTCTTTCAGGTACTGTTGATAAAGCTCTTCAAGGAACTCGGCGCTTCCGCCATAAATGTGCTGTGATTCTTGTCCGAACATGGTCGCTCCCCACTGTTTTGAACTCTGAGGAACGTTCTTCCATGTACGGCTTGAAATCAAATTTCAGGCACTATTTCCACACCCACAAATCACTGAATATATGGCGAAACGCGACAAATCATTGCGAAAAGCTTGTTTCTCATCATTCCTAATATACATTTCCTACGTACATCGTAATTGTCATGGGAGGCATTTTTGCCATGAGACGGACGCAACTTTATCTGGACGAAGAGCAGCACCGGCAGGCGTCGCGTGTCGCGGCGGAAATGGGGCAGACATTGAGCGATGTCATGCGTGTGGCTCTCGACGACTATCTACTCCGCCGCCGCCGGCAGCGAAAAGATTTTCACGATGCGCTGAGTCAAGCCGCCGGCATCTGGCGTTCGCGGGAAGACGTGCCTGATCTGGCTGAAATTCGAAAAGCCGGGGAGCGATTCTAGCCATGGCCGCCGGATTGCTTTTGGACACGGACATCATGATGGATGTTTTGCGCGGCTACGTTCCGGCCGTGCAGTATCTGCGTTCCATGCCGCAACCCTTCTCCATATCGTCGGTGAGCGTCGCAGAACTTGTGCAGCACGTTCAGGATGGTTCCGAGCGCGGCGCGCTCGCGAATCTTCTCGGCGTGGTTGATGTACTGCCGGTTGATGCCGTCATCGCCGAGCGCGCGGGCGTGTTGCGCCGCGAATACGGCAAATCACACCGGGTGACGCTCGCCGACGCCATCGTCGCAGCGACTGCGGAGCGGTACAGCATTCAGCTCGCCACACTGCATCCGCGGCACTATCCATCCGTCCAGCGCATCACCACGCCCTATCGAAAACCTTGACCGGACTTCACACCGGCGGATGCAGATAGATCGGTTCCAGCGGTTCGCTTATTTTTATCGCACGCGCGAGCCGCGCGACGGCGTGCGCCGTCGGGAATTGGTCGCCCTCGAGCCACCGGTGCGAATCCTTCGTCGCGTCCCGCAAGGCGACAATCTGGTTCCAGTGCGGCGTGGCAACGATCGCAGCGGATGGAATTTTCGATGCGAAGTCCTCTTCATTGCAAAGCTTCCATGCGCCCATCGCGCGATCTTCGCAGACGGCGAACCAAAACATGCCGCGACGTGCGTCGCCACAAATCGCGACTTTGTCCGCATCAATTTCGGACGCAAGCGCCTCGCCGCTGCTGACGGCGATGACCGGCTTGTTCAGCGGCATTGCGAACATTTGCGCGGCCATAAGCCCGATCCGGATTCCGGAGAATGCGCCGGGACCGCGGCCAACAGCGAATAAATCAATTTGCGGCCAGTCGAGTCCGGCATCTTTCAACAACCTCGGCGTCTCCGCGAAAATTCGCTGATGACGCGCGCGCGGTTCGATCCACGAAGCCTCGGCCAGCACGCAATCATCGTCGCAAATGGCGACGCTGGCGCGGACGGTCGAGAGTTCGATGGCGAAGACAATCATGGGCTGAAACCTGAGTCAGCGATTTCGACTTGCCGCGTGTTTTCGTCGCCGAACATTTTCAACGTCACGCGAATCGTGTGCGGCGGCAGGAGCGTTTCGACCTTCTCGGCCCACTCGATCGCGCAGAGGCCATCGCCGAAGATGTAGTCGTCGAGGCCGAAGTCGAGCGCTTCGTCGGCGTCGCGGATGCGGTAGAGATCCATGTGAAAAAGCGTGAGGCGGCCGGCATATTCGTTGATCAGCGTGAAGGTCGGGCTGTGGACGATTCGCGTGACGCCGAGGCCGCGCGCAAGTCCGCGGATGAAACACGTCTTGCCCGCGCCGAGATCGCCGTACAGCGCGATCACCGCGCCGCCGCGCAGCGCCGCCGCAAGTTCGGCCGCGACCTGCTCGGTTTCTTCCGGGCTTCGTGTTGTGATTTCTTTTTCCACGCGGCAAGTGTTTAGCGGAAATTTCCAATGGTTGGAAAATCAATTGCGCGAAACTTCCAATGAATGGAAATGTGCGCAACGCAAAGTTCCAATCATTGGAAATTGCGGAGGCCGCGCCGACATCAGGCGGAATGTCGGTTTCGACCCGGCCGGTTTGATCGCGGCTTGCGCGCCAAGTGCAGAGGTTTATTTTGTGTGAAAAGAAATTGCCACCATGAATTGCCGTATCTGTTACGCCGTTTTGATCGCTTCATCGCTGGCGTTACCGGCTTCGGCAAGGACGATAGGAGCGCAGTGTTTTCCGGACAGATTTATCCGCACGTCGAGTATTTCGAGTGGAAGGAATTTCTCGACGGGCAACAGATCGTGAAGGAAACCGGCCCGCTGGCTTCACCGAAGACTGGGTGATGACCCACGGCATCCTCGGCGCGGAACTTGATTTTTCTTACGCGCCGCGGATGGAATTATATCTGCGGGGCGAGGTCCGCATTCCCATCACGACAGAACAATATGTTGATGCGTCAAACGTCGGCAGGCCGTCGTCCATCAACTCCAGCCGAAGGCCCGGCCGACGGTTTATGCGGAGGCGGGCGCCCGGCGGAACTCGTTCTTTGCCGCCGTGTTTGTCGAGACGCTCAATTTCGGGCAATCGAAGCTTGATGCGGCCCAGGACCAGTATTTGCAGCCCGAATCCAAGGCTTCTATCTTCGGCGGAAAACTCGGTTTTGCGTTTTGAGTTCCGGCGAGATTCCGCTTGCGGCGCCGCGCGGTATCGCTAGCCTTCGTCTGCCATGTACCAATACCGGATCATTCAGCGAAGCAGCATCGCGCTCTGGCGCGTGCTCGTCATTATCGCGATTCTTCTGGCCGCGATCATCGTGCTTGAACTGGTGAAACTCTACGGGCTTTTTCACCGGCTCCATCCGATTGCCGCCTGGTGTTACGCCGGCATCCTGGTGCTCACCGCCCTGGCCACGCTCGTGCGCCTCGGCGGTTTTCTGCACGACCACGACACGCTCAACGCCGACGACGTGCCGCAACCAGATCGCGCGCGGCACAAGGACCTCGTCGTCCATTGCCGCTATCTTGCGCGGTCCCTCAAGCGGCTTTCGAGCAGCGTCTATTTGAACGAAGACCAGCAGCGCCTCGCCCGACAGACCGCGTATGACATCGAGGAGATGCTGGGCCACCACCCGCTGCTCGAAGACCTCACCCGCGCAATCGTCAACGCCGAGCAACGCGTGTTTGCCGATCTGCACGCGCACCTCGACACGCACGCACGGGCCATGGCGCGCGACAAAATGTCCGCCATCGTCGCCGACTTCATCCAGCCGCCCTTCCCCGTCGTCCACGCCGCCGTCGTGATCTACCACGAAATCACGATCATCGCCGCGATCACCGGAGTCTATGTCAGTGAGCCGGCGCTCATCGAATATTTCACCGTCCTGCGCGACGTGTGGCGCGTCATGACCCGCGGCGATTTCATCCGCATCGGCCAGTCGCTCTTCGCCGGCGTCTATGCCAACTGCCCGCCGATGGGCGGGGCCATCGAGGATCTCGGCGGAGCGATCTCCTGCATCTGGATCACACAATCCGTCTCCCAGGCCGCCATGCACCGTTGCAAGGCCCTTCGATTCTGGTCTCTCGCCGAGGCCATCAGCGCGATGGACGCGCAGTGCCACGAGGCACTCACCGCCACCCGCGAGGTGCTCATCAAGGACGCGCTCCCCATCATGCGCACCGCTTTCCATCACAAAGTCCCGCGCACCGAGGGCGAATCGCCCGCCTTCATGAGCAACCTCGTCAGCGGTATCACGAAGGCCGTGGATATCGTCATCAACACCCACAAGACCTTGCCGGTTCTCGACACCGTACAACGCGCCCGCCGCACCGAACACGGCCAGGAACTCGATCTCGAAACCGGCTATGTCGTCGTGCGCGAACGCAGCCGTCGCCGCCGCTCCGGCCACGGCAGCGGCGGAGGCATCATGCGCATCTTCCGCACCATCGCCCAGCGCCTGAAATATTCGACCCGCTACCCGCGCATCTGAGCCGGCAAATCGGAACGCAGGGTCGAAAGGCCAGGCTCTCCCCGCGGCGGCGGCCGGAATTTCCAATCATTGGAAAGTTCCGCGCCGGCCGTTTCCAATGATTGGAAACAAGAAGGACTCTTTATTTCGGAGCACTTTTACCTGGCGAGCAACGCGCAAAAAAAGCCCCCGCCGGGGGCGGGGGCTTTCGATTTGTTCCGGGAAGGCCTATTTGATGAACAGGATTTCCTGGTAGGTCGGCAGCGGCCAGATGTCGTCGGAGATCAACGACTCCAACTGGTCGGCAATCTTGCGGACGCCGAGCATGGCCGGGATGACCTCGTCGCGATAGTGCTTCGCGTGGTCGAGCAGGCCGCCGGTGGCCTCGTGGGCCATCGTGTGCTCCAGCTCGCTGATGGCGTTCTCAAGCTCGTGAACGAGCTCGGTGGCCTTGTCGAGCGAAGCGGTGTGCACGTCGGATTTTCCGGCATCGGCGAGCGCTGCGGCGGTTGCGGCCAGTTCGCCCTGATAGCGATAGCCGGCCGGCAAAATCTGCCGCTTGGCGATTCCGAGGCACAGCTTGGATTCGGTGGCGACGTCCTTGCAGTAGCGTTCGACGTAGATGTCGTTTCGCGAATTGTATTCGCGGCTGGTCAGCACGCCGTACTTCTCGAACAGGGCGGAGAAGTCCTCGTTGTACATCGCGGCGAGCGCGTCCACGGTGTTGCGATGGTTCGGGAGGCCGCGCTTGGTGACGGCTTCCTTGTGCCAGGCTTCGACGTAGTTGTCGCCGTTGAAGACGATGTCCTTGTGCTCCCTGATGATTGATTGAAGCAGCTTCTGGACGGCGGCGTTGAGCTTCTTCGGGTCGCCCTTCGTGGCTTTTTCGAGCTCGGTGGCGATGTAGTCGAGCGACTCGGCGACGATCGTGTTGAGAATCACGAGCGGGCCGGAGATGGACTGGCTCGAACCGACAGCGCGGAATTCGAATTTGTTTCCGGTGAAGGCGAACGGGCTGGTGCGGTTACGGTCGCCGGCGTCCTTGGGCAGCGGCGGCAGCGTGTCCACGCCGATGTGCATGATGCCCCTCTTCTTCGATGTCTTCGCCGCGCCTTTTTCAAGCTGGCTGAAGATGTCCGCGAGTTGTTCGCCAAGGTAGATCGAGATGATCGCCGGAGGCGCTTCGTTGGCGCCGAGGCGGTGATCATTCGCGGAATGCGCGATCGAGCCGCGGAGCAGTGTGCTGTATTTGTGAACCGCGCGAATGACGGCGGAGCAGAACACGAGGAACTGCGCGTTGTCGTGCGGATTGTCGCCGGGCTCGAGCAGGTTGCCGACGCCCTCGCCGCCCAGCGACCAGTTCAGGTGCTTGCCCGAACCATTGATGCCGGCGAACGGCTTCTCGTGCAGCAGGCAGGACAACCCATATTTCTGTGCGGTGCGCTGCAGCGTCAGCATCGTCAACTGCTGATGGTCGGCAGCGACGTTCGCGTTCTCGTACACCGGCGCGAGTTCATACTGCGACGGGGCGACTTCGTTGTGGCGCGTCTTGACCGGCACGCCGAGTTTGAAGAGCTGCCGCTCACAATCGAGCATGCAGGCGAGCACGCGCTCGGGAATCGCGCCGAAATACTGGTCCTCGAATTCCTGGCCCTTGGGCGGCTTGGCTCCGAAGAGCGTGCGGCCGCAGATCGTGAGATCGGGGCGCGCGAAAAAGAAATTGCGGTCGATGAGGAAATATTCCTGTTCCGGTCCGGCGGTCGCGAAGACGTAGCCGGGATCGGTGTGGCCGAAAAGTTTGAGGACGCGCTGCGCCTGTTTGTTGAGCACCTGCATCGAGCGGAGCACGGGAGTCTTCTTGTCGAGCGCCTCGCCGGTCCACGAGCAGAAGGCCGTCGGGATGCACAGCGTCGTGCCGTTCGGATTTTCCAAAATGTACGCGGGGCTGGTCACGTCCCACGCGGTGTAGCCGCGCGCTTCGAACGTGGCGCGGATTCCGCCGGAGGGGAACGACGAGGCGTCAGGTTCGCCCTGAATGAGCTGGCTTCCGCTGAACTCGGCCATCGCGCCGCCCTTGCCGTCGGGCGAAAGGAAGCTGTCGTGTTTTTCGGCAGTGATGCCGGTGAGCGGCTGGAAGACGTGCGCGTAGTGTGTCGCGCCTTTTTCAATCGCCCAGTCCCTCATCGCGGTGGCGACGACGTCGGCAATGCTCGCGTCCATTTTTTCGCCGCGCTTGATCGTTTTCTGCAGCGTCTTGTACACCGACTTCGGCAGGCGATCGCGCATGGCGGCGTCATTGAATGTATTCGAGCCGAACAGGGTGGCGGCCGGAGTTTCGAGAAAGTTCAGCGGCTTCTCGATCGGCTTGTAGTTGGTCACAGCGGAAACGGCCGCCTGACGCACAGTGGCATACTTCATTTTTCTTCTCCTCTTATATGGTTTAAGCAACTCAAAGGACAAACTTGGATTGGGACACTAGCAATCGCCCTGCCAATTGCAAGGCCCCGGCCCCGCCTAATGCGTATCAGACTTAATTTCCAAGTGTTGCGCCGATAATTTTTTTTTCGCGCCATGAACACCCGCCCCAAAGGCTCACAATGATGTACAGCCAGTCTCGCGCTTGATACAAAAGTGTCGGCAGCCGCTCCGCCTTTCCAATGATTGGAAATTTTCGCCGCCGCAAGTTCCAATCATTGGAATTCCTGATGGTGAGAAGTCGTCTTGGATCTCCACGCCATTGGATTTGCCGCTGATGTCGAGCGCTGGCCATGGCGCTCCAGGCGTCCTTTACTAACGAGCTTTTTCATTTCTTCCAATTGACCAGCCGTGAAGGATTGCGTAAAAACGTGCGCTCGCTCAAACGAAACTGACGTGATTTCTATGCTCGCAAAAAAACGAATCATTACAGCCCTGTTCTGTTCCGCCATCGGCATCGCGCTTTTTGCCGCCATCGCGCGACAGAGCGATGCCTACCGACAGGTGACGGCAAAAGATCTCATCAAGAATCTGCAATTCTACTGGGCGCAGGGAATCGTTTTCAAAGATACGATCGTGGAGCCGCCTTCGGGCCCGCCGAAGCAAATGGATGAACGGACGGTCGTGACCTTTCGAACGAAGATCGTTGGCGAGTGCTTCGCCACCGAGTCCGCCGTTCCGGCGCTGCAGAATCTCAAGGCCGGAACGGAATGCGTTTTCTCCGGCACAGTCTTTCAGGAAGCCGGGTGGTTCAGTTCGAAGTTTCACGTGCTTGTGCAGGATGTCGCGCCAAGTGCGACGAATATTTCAACCATGCGTGCGGCCGTTTCGAACCTCGCAGTTGTCGCAAGCAACAACGCCTATGCCAGCACGGCCCGACAGCTTGATCTGGTGCTTTCGCACATTCAGGCGGAACTGCTGACCTATAGCAGCGCCCACAACATCCCGATGTCCGAACTTCTGGATCCTAAATGTCCGCAGCATGACGACGTGATGGCGGCCGTTCGTAACGGCATCGGAAAGCTCGAGGAAGATTCTCGCGCGCCTTCCTCTGTTTTCCTCACTGAACTTCTCCTAACCATGCTGGCTGGACAAAATGCCCAACCACGGACGATGCCACAGCCGGCCACGGCCAGCACAAATCGGGAAATAATGGCGCGGCCAACCGGTGAAACCACGCCCGAGCAGAGAGTGGAAAAACAGACGACTGCAGATACGAAAGATGCGGGCGAAAAATCGTCCGCACCGACAGCGCAAACAAACTTAACGCCCGCCGTCAGTACTCCAAGCAGTCCCGTACAAAAGAAGGAAGAGTCTTCCTTTTTCAGCAGACTATTTGGCACGGGTGAAAAATCGACTGCCACACCCCCGGCAAGAAAAGAAGCAGCCCTTCGCACAAATACGCATCCGCGTGTCGTGACGCCGACGGCACTGCAGGAAAAGAACACCACAGAAATAAAGCCCGCCGAGCGGGAGATGGATAAGAAGATTGAAAGTCCGGCAGCCACGCCTGCGAAAGTGGAAATCAGCCCGGAAGCAAAAACAATTACTCCCGTCTCCAACCAGGCTGTTCCGCAGGGCGGCACTGAATCAAAGGTCACAAAGCCAGCGGATCGACAAAAGGGCAACACATTCGCGAAACCTGTCGTTGCCACCGAAACAACTATCGTAAAAAAAGCGGCACCACCGCAGCAAAACAAGCCATCGTTCTTCGCGCATCTCTTTGGATCGAGCAGCAGCACCAACAAGACAGATGCTCCGAAAGCAAAAGTTGCCGCCACGAATCAACCTCGTCGCGTGGAGGTCCAGCCCAAAACACCGTCAGCGCCACATCCCGAAGTCCAATCGGTTCCGCAGCGCATCAACGAAACGAACACTATTGAAACGGTTCGACAAAAACCGGAATCGCAGCACGCAAGACCAATCGCTGCCGTCACACAGGCATCCGTGAAAAAGACAGAAATGCCGCAGCAAAACAAACCATCATTTTTCGCGCGTCTTTTTGAATCAAGTCCCGGCATCAACAAGACCGAAACCCAAAAGTCAAAAGTTGCCGACACGAATCAACCGCCTCGCGCAGAGGTGCGGTTGACAGTGCCAGCGACACCATCCCCCGCCGACCAGCCAGTACCTCAAGGCAACAATGAATCGAGAATCGTAAAATCGGAGAATCAAAGAGCGGCATTGGCAGCCACAAAACCTCCACCACCTGCAACGACAAATATTTCGATAAATACTGCGTCGCCCAAGCAAGACAAGCCATCGTTCTTCGCACGTCTTTTTGGTTCGAGTACCGACAAAGCCGAAGCGCCGAAGGCGAAAGTCGCCCATACGAATCAACCGCCGCGCGCCGAGGTACAGCCGAAGTCGCCCGCAGCACCATCCCCCGCCGACCTGCCCGTTCCGCAAGGTGGTAACGAATTGAAGAACAGAGAACCCATCGATCAAAAGCCGGTGTCCACAACCGCGAAACCTGCCGCTCCAGTCCAAGCGGTTACCGCGAAAAAAACCGCATCACTCGAACAGAACAAATTATCGTTCTTTGCACGTTTATTCGGCTCAAACACCAGCACCAACAAGGTCAAAGAGCCGAAGACAAAAGTTGCCAGCACGAATCAACCGGTTCGCTTCGAAATCCAAACGAAGACTTCCTCGTCCCCTGCCGATCCGCCTGTTCCTCACAGCGTCTCTGAAACAAGAATTGAAAAACCGGCGGATCAAGTTCCGTGTCCGGCAGTCGGAAGACCTATTGAACCCACGCCGACAAGTACCGCGAAAGGGCTCGAACCGCCTCCCGCGATCACAAATACACCACCCGCGGCCGAGTCGCCTGCGCAAATTGAGGACTTCCCTCTTCGGTATGGCAGACCCAAGCAATCCGGCACGAAGGGCGTGCAGCAAGACACACCTACCCCGCCGTCGTCCACGCTCTGATTCGTTGCATGGCGGCAGTCGGCATGCTATACAAGTCGTCCAATGCCAGCATAGCTCAGTTGGTAGAGCAGCTGATTTGTAATCAGCAGGTCAACGGTTCGAGTCCGTTTGCTGGCTCCATCATTTCAACCAATAAATACGGGGTCAAAACGCTGTCTCTGCGACAGGACGAGCGCTTCGAAATAAAGTAATGCTACGTAATTTGCTACGGTATTTGCTTGCACTCGCTTGAAAAGCCGCTCATGCTACGGCCTGCAACATGGAGAACGTAGCAATATGAAACCGCCGAAAGTTTTCAAACGCCCAGGCTCGCCGTTTTACTGGTATAGGCTTTTCAGCGGAGGCCGCGAAACGTGGCACTCGACAGAACAGAAGACGAAGGAGGCAGCCGAGGCCATTGCCACCGATGCTCGCAAGGCTCAGAAGGGCGAGGGACAGGTTGAGCAATATTTCAACATGCTCGTCGCGCGTCTCGCCGCCCTGCCCGCCGTGGAGCAAGCCGAAATCCGTCAGCGATTCGCGCGCCGCCTGATGATGAGAAGCGGCGCGACCGTCTCGACGACCGACGCCTGGCAGGCGTGGCTTGATTCGCCGCAAAAGGGCAACCCCGGCGAACGCACGCGCAAGGGATATTCCGCGATCTGGCATCGCTTCAAAATGTGGGCCGACAAAAAGCAGCTCCGCGGACTTCACGAAATTTCCCCCTTCCCACGCCGACGAATACGCCGCCGATCTTTGGCGCGATAAAGTTGCGCCCGCGACATTCAACGCGCATGTCGGGTTTCTTCGCGCGATGTTTTCGACGCTTCAAGACCGCGCCGGAATTCTCGATGATCCCTTCGCGAAGATCAAGGCGATGGAGAAGCACACGCGCGGGCGGCTGAATTTCACAGTCGATGAACTCGCGACGATATGCAGGAAAGCGAAAGGGAGCTTTCGTTACATGATCGCCATCGGCCTGTACACAGGCGCCCGGCTCAGCGACGTGATAAATTTGCGCTGGCAGGATATACGTGACGACAGAATTGAGATCGTGCCGCAGAAAACCAGCAGGCGAGGCAAAAGGGTCGTTTTGCCGATCCACCCGACGCTTGCCGCCCTGCTTTCGGAACGCCGCGCACAGGTAACAGGCGATTATGTTTTCCCCGACGAGCGCGAGGCCCATGCAAAAGACACTTCCGCCATCGCGAAACGCTTTCGCGATTTCTTGCAGGCGTGCGGCATCACGACGACCGAGGCGAAGACCGAAAAGACACAGCGCCAACACGCGGCGGTAATCAAAGGCTTTCACTCGCTGCGCCACAGTTTCGTTTCGATGTGTGCGATGAACAACGTCCCGCAGGTCGCGATTCAAGACCTCGTCGGCCACGGATCGCCCGCGATGACCGCGCTCTACTCGCACGCGAACTTCGACCAGAAACTTGACGCAATCGCAGGACTGCCGGATACGTTCGCACCTACACCGGCAAAGAACAAGCGTGATGACCGCGCCGCCGTGATGCGAAACCAATGAGTGTTGACGAAAAAAATCTCACGCCCTACGTGAAAAAGCGTCTCGCCGATTATCGGAAGAACGTGCCTGCCCACGTCATGGCCTCCAAGAATTATCCAGACAATCTCAAACCCCTCTTTCTGGCCTTGATCGCCGGAAATCATGTCCGGGCAATGGAGATCTATTTTGTCGACGTGCTCGGCGCGACGCGCGTCGTGGGTTTGATGCCCGGCAACCAAGCCTATGCCTACAAATTTCCTCCGCCGATGACGCCGGATGTCGCCATTGAAACACTCAGCGAAATGCGGGCCTCATGGGATGAATGGATGAAGGCGCAGATCGAATTCTTTTCGCTGATGGAGAAATGCACAGAGATTTACAACAACATCCAGCACAGCCCGCGCGACACCCACTACATCGAGCGTGCGCGCGATGAACTGCGCTCTGAAAAGGACACATTCGCCCGGATCGAACGCAATCCCGACACGGCCCATGTCTGGGAAACATACCGCCTCCCGCTTTACATGAAAACCATTGCCGCGCTCTCCCAACAGATCGAGACGGTCAAACAAGACGAGCGTGTCGCACTCGCCAAAGCTTTCCGTGCCGAAATCACAGACGAAATAAAGAAAGCCTACAACGCATTCGACGGGTTCAAGCAGAAATCGAAATCCGATCAGTCCGAACAGCCACGACCACCAGCGCCCGAACCCGCGAGTACCGGTTCACCCGGCGAGACCAACACGTCCGCACCATCGCAGAATTCGCAATCGGAGAACGAACCGGAATCCTTTTGCGATGCAGCCATGCGTCAACTTGAGTGGACACGCACTGCCGTATCGCTCGATTCGAGAGGCCGGAAGCAAACCGCCTGGAAATGGGGCTGGCCCACCGTTGAACAGCTTTTCGAGCAACTGGAAAAAGCGTTTGACCCTTCGTTCTATATGACCGGAGTCGGCAGCATGACCGGCACTGCGAACGAAATCCAGCAGCAGCGCGACGAGGTCGTTATGACCATGCAGCGGAAGGCCGCCGCCGCGCTCTGGAAATGTGGCGCTGAACTTGCCGATCGTTACGCTGAGATTCTCCGCACCGTCGAAAAGCCCGCTGGCCTTCCCAAAGTTGAACGTCGCGATGTCTTTCTCGAAGAATTTGACCGTCTGAAGAAACAATCGGACCGGCCGGCGCGGCACAGGCAACCCGTGCCGCCGGAGCAATACAAACCCGGCAAAACGCTCTTTCTGGAAAAAGACGAATGGACCATAATTGCGCCCCTTGCATACGGCGAATACCAGACGCCGGCCTCGCATCAAGAACATACGTCCGCACCCGACCGACCGTCGAGCGCCATTGCTGGGCATATCGAGGGCTAGACCAGCCAGACCGGTGAGCTTCAAAGTATCCTTTAAACGCATTAGTGAATG
>CAIVKH010000043.1 GCA_903906425.1 uncultured bacterium | reverse complement strand
GGCGGCGGCGACGGCGAAGGCGGGTCACACAGTGGAGGTGGTTTTCGAAAAAGGAGATTACTTCATCGGGCCGGTCCATGATCGCTTTGCTTTCCGGGTGAATGACGTTCCCGGTTTTCGGGTCGAGGGGAATGGTTCCTCGATCACGATGTCGGACGACTCGTTCTTTGCGGATATCACGGGAAGCCAAAATGTCGAGTTTCGGAATTTCACGGTGAAGTGGGACAGACCCGGGCACGTGATGATGGACGTCACCAAGGTCTTTTCGGACACTCGCGAAATCGAGGTGGCGATCTTGCCGCAGTATCCGGTGAAAGATTTGGAATTCTATTGGCCCGTCAGCGGTGGCAACACCTTCCTCATCCGCGTCGATCCCAAGTATCCCGGCAAATACACCGGCGGGATCAAAGAACGCACGCCGCGTCGTGCCATCGGCGAAGGCGTCTATCGCATCGGCCCGATCGCCGAGCAGGAGTTTCACAACTGGCAGGTCGGCGACCGGTTGGCGGCTACCCATTACCGGGGTGGCTTCATCCAGAATCATGACAACGACAAGCTGGTGCTCAAGGACATCACCTTGGTGGATGCGCCCGGGGCGATCTCCGGTAATGGCGGGCGCAATAACAAAGTCGCCTATCTGAATGTGAACGTTGTCCCTGATCCCCGTCTGCCGGATAGCCGGCTCGCAGGTCATGCCTCCTCGGAGGGTGGACGGATCGCGGCTTGGATCGAGCATTGCGATTTCAACATGCTGGGGGATGACAACTACAACACAGGCTATTTCTTTGACTACGAGTTGTTGCACCAACACGACGAGCAGACGCTGACGATGAAGATCCAGCCGTGGGACGAACTGATTTTGCCGGGCGACCGGCTGCGTTTCATGGATCAGAAGACCAACAAAGCACTGGGCGAGGCCATCGCCGTAACGGCGGACACCAGCGTCAAGGACGAGGTCAAGGTCACATTGGATCGCAAACTGCCGCATCTGCCGGCGAGCACCATCGCCAGCGACAATCAGGGTACGCAACGCTTTGTCTATCGGAACAACCGACAGATCGGCGGGCGCGGGCACGGCCTAAAATTCAAAGGTTATGGTGCCCTCATCGAAAACAACGTGTTCGAGAACATCGCTGGGATCGGTATCTATCTCGGATGTCCCGAAGGTGAACTCAAGGCCCGGTCGGCCGACATGGTGACGGTGCGCCACAACACCATCACGCTTTGCGGCTGGCATAGCATCGAGGCCGGACAGGTCGCCGCCCGTTCAGAGCGCCTGCGGATCGAAGACAACCTGATCCGCGATTCCAAGACAACGGGTATCTTTCTGCAAAACGTCCATGGGGCATTGGTTCGCGGAAATACCTTCGAGTCCATCACCGCGTATTTCGCGCCAACCGACACCTATCAATCCATTGCTTTGAAGGACTGCACTGACATCCGGGTGTCTGGAGAAGTTCTCACTGATAAGCGGCTGAAGGACGCGCCGTGACGGGAAAAGTATCAAGAGTCCATGGAATGATCGCACCAACATTTTCCAACCATTGGAAAAAGAGCCTGCGCAAGTTTCCAATGCTTGGAAATGACCGGAGACATCACATGAAACGACATCAATTACTGACCTTCGTCGCCCTGCTGCTGTTGCCGCTGGCCGCGCTGCACGCCGCAGACACCATTTCACTGGCCGGCCAGTGGAAGTTCGCGCTCGATCCGGAATCCGAAGGCGTCGCCGCAGATTGGCACAAGACCGCACTGCGCGACTCAATCAAACTGCCCGGCACCACGGACGAAGCAGAAAAGGGGGCGCGCAATTCGAACACGAACGTCACTTCGCATCTGAGCCGGCTTTACCCGTTTGAAGGTGTCGCGTGGTATCAGAGCGATGTGGTCATTCCTGAGGCATGGCGGGGACAGCGCGTCACCCTCCTGCTCGAACGCACGAAGTTCACCCGCGTCTGGGTGGACGAATGCGCCTTTGATGATCAGGATTCCCTCGCCACCCCGCAGGTTCGCGACTTAAGCGCCGCGCTCACGCCCGGCCGGCATCGCCTGACGATCGTGGTGGATAACAATCCGAAGCACTGGCCCGTCAACGGGGGCCATCAACTCTCCAACGACACGCAAGGCAACTGGAACGGCATCATCGGTCGAATTGAGTTGCGGGCCACCGCACCGGTTTGGATCGAGGAGGTTCAGGTTTATCCGAACGTCGCGGCCAAATCCGCCAGGCTGCGCGTGACGGTCGGCAACACCACGAAACGCAGCGGACGCGGAACGCTGACGGCAGAGCATGGGAAGTCGCGGCGAACCACCGAGATCTCGTGGGATGAAAAGGGTGCCGTGACCGAAATCGACTTGCCGCTTGGTACCAATGCGAATACGTGGGACGAGTTCGCGCCGAATCTTGAGGAAATTGCCGTCACGCTGGAGACGGCTCCCGCTGTGCGTAAAACGACTCGCGTTCGTTTCGGCCTGTGCGAGTTCCGGACGCGCGGCACGCAGTTCGTCGTCAATGGCCGCACGACGTTCCTGCGCGGCAAACACGATGCGTGCGTCTTCCCGCTGACAGGCCGGCCGCCGATGGATGTGACGGGCTGGGAACGTGTGTTCCAGATTGCGAAGGATTACGGGATCAACCATTACCGGTTTCACTCTTGGTGCCCGCCGGAGGCGGCGTTTGAGGCGGCGGACCGGCTGGGTATCTATCTCCAGCCGGAGTTGCCGAATTTCGGGGGCGACATCAGCAAGAAACCGGAGGCGGCGCACTTCACACAGGAAGAAGGCAAACGCATCCTGCGCGCGTTCGGCAATCATCCGTCGTTTGTGATGTTCGCGCTCGGCAACGAAATGTACGGCGGGCGGGACGTTCGCGCCGCCATCGTGAAACAGCTTCGCGCGTTCGACCCTCGCCATCTTTTCGCGCAGGCGTCGAACTACGACTTGGACAAGCCTGAATTCGCCGAGGGCGACGATTACTGGACGACGTTTCGCACGGCCAAGGGCGCGGACGGCGCCGTGCGCGGCTCGTATGCCCATGTCGATGCGCCGCTCGGTCACATTCAGGCTGGGCCGCCGGCGACGACCAACGATTACACGCGGGCCATCGCAAACGTGCCGGTGCCCGTCATCGGCCACGAGATTGGCCAGTTTCAGACCTCTCCGAATTTCAGGGAAATGCGGAAATACACCGGCGTGACGCGTGCGACGAACTTCGAGGTGTTTCGCCAGCGGCTTCAAGCAAAGGGACTGCTGGATCAGGCGGATGATTTTGTCCGCGCCTCCGGCGCTCTCTCGGTGCTTTGTTACCGCGAGGAAATCGAAGCCGCGCTACGAACGCCCGGCTTTGGCGGATTCCAACTGCTAGACTTGCAGGATTTTCCCGGGCAGGGCACCGCACTCGTCGGCATCCTGGACGCGTTCATGGACTCGAAAGGTTTGATCGCGCCGGAACAGTGGCGAGCGTTTTGCTCTGAAATCGTGCCGCTGGCCCTCTTCCCCAAATACACCTGGACGACCGAAGAAATGTTCCGGTCCGAAATCAAGGTGGCCAACTACGGACCAGCCTCATTGCCACGGCGGGCGATCTCGTGGACAATGTCCGAAGCGGGCGGTTGCCGGCTCACTTCAGGAACGCTTCCGGCAGCAGACATTCCCCAAGGCGCCCTGACTAGGATCGGCGAAATTTCGGTGCCGCTGGCCAAAGCCTCAGCCCCGCGCAAGCTGGAGCTGGTGATCGCGATCGAAGGCACGAAGTTCCGAAATCACTACGACCTGTGGGTCTACCCGCCCAAGCCCGATACAGCTCCGCCCGGCAACGTGACCATTGCGCGTGCCCTGGACGAAGAAACCCTGAAGCGGCTGACTGACGGCGGGAGGGTCCTGCTACTGCCGAAACTGGACACCCTCACCAACAGCATTGCCGGTTTCTACGCCGGAGATTTCTGGTGCTACACGATGTTCCGTCACGGAAAACCACCGGGAACAATGGGCATTCTGTGCGATCCGAAACATCCGGCCCTTGCCCAGTTCCCGACCGAGTTTCATGCGAACTGGCAATGGTTTGACATCTTGATGAACTCGCGGGCCATCATCCTCGATCAAACCCCGGCGGACTTCCGACCCCTGGTTCAGGTCATCGACAACTTCGACAAGGACCGCAATCACAAGCTTGGCTTGGTCTTCGAAGCGCAGGTTGGCCATGGTCGCCTGCTGGTCTGCACCAGCGATTTGCTGGCGTTGCAGGACAAACCGGAAGCCCGCGAACTTCTCGCTAGTCTGCTCCGCCATGCCGCCTCGTCGCAGTTTTTGCCCAAGAGCGGGTTGACGCCGACCGCGTTGCAAAATCTATTCTCCCCGAAGTCGCCGTAAAGCGGGAAGGTAGCCGCGACGAAGCAGGGACGTCAGAAATCGAAGTACTTATGTACCTTTTACACTTGGGCGTGATTCTGGCCAAGGCGCTTGTCTGCGAGATGGATGGGATGAGAGCATGAAAATCGCGCGCATCTTTGCGGTTCCCCTTCATCGCGCACCTATGGCGATTTTCAGCGGGAAAGCAACGCCGACGAATAGATAGTTCAAGAAACTGACTTGGTGGGAGAAAGCCTTCTCCCTGGTCGCAGCCTGTAGTCTGCTCCACACCCTCTTCGAGCGGAAACCAAGTTTTCCGCAACGCCTTCCTGTAAGGTCTCGATGACTCGTTGAACCAAAGCCTCACGCCTCGCGTGGGGCTTTTCGTTTCCGGTTTCTGCCGCTGTGTCTCTTTTTCTGGCTGCGCCACCGGCGCTGTTCTTCCGTTGTTTCCGTCTCCCGTTCCTCCGCCCCTCTCTCCCGTCGCTCACCCAGGGCGCTGATGGCGTTGGGGGAACCACTGCGCGGCCGGTGCCCCCCTGAAGGGAATCTCCCATTCCGCCCAACGCCGCGCCCTTGTTCAGATGGTGAAGCGACGGGCGATAGGGACGGACGGGAAGACATGAAAACAAACAATTCAGAAAGAACAGCCACCATGAAAACAGCAACACATCAGCAGCCCGGAAACGGAAGTGAAGCTCTGGGACTTCTGAGCCGTCCGGTAAGTCATGGCCAGCGAAGGCTGGCGAAGATGATCGCCGAAAGCATCGGCGGACAACGCACCTATAAGCGCAAGAACGCGCAGAACATCCGCGCCGCGCTCGCCGCGTTTGGCGGAACCATCACCCGTTTTGAATCTCCGGCCCAGTAAGCCGGAACGCAGGAGAAAGAAACCATGAAGAAGAACCAGCAGCAGAACTCCACGACCGAAACCACCACAGCACCGGCACAGGCCGCGCCGATAGCGCAGCCGACACCGCCAGCGGAACCGCAGCAGGCCGAGCCGACACAGGAACAGAAGCCGGATTTTTACGCACGGCTTTTGACCGAACGCCCGAGCGAAGCCGCTTCGATCATGGCAACGCTGAATCGCCGGAAGGACTTTGCGCTCCGCCAGCTTTCCGCGCACTTGAAGGCCGGCCGCAACGCGCAAGAGGC
>CAIVKH010000042.1 GCA_903906425.1 uncultured bacterium | reverse complement strand
GTGCGCACTTGGATGTCTTTGAAGAGTGCGGTGTCTTCAATCTTCCGGAACCGCGTGTCTTTCCCGTTCGTCCAGATCGGCGTGGTGCTGCCGTCGGCGTGGCGGATGCGGAGGTTGTCGAGAAAGACTTTGAATGTTCCGGGCTTGCCGCCGATGAAAACCATTCCGTGGCGCGGCAGGATTCCGGGCGCGCTGCTGGACAATCCAATTGCGCGATGCTCCCAAACGCCAGGCCCGCCTTGCGGTTCCGGTCCCGTGGATTGATCGCGTCCGAACTGGTCAATGGCTTCGCCGCGGCGGAATTCAAGTTGGACCTGTTTATTGTCGTTGCCCTTGAATGGCGAGTAGCAGAAGCCGCGCTGCAAACTTTCTTTCGCAGTTACGACATCATATTCGAGATAGTCTGTGGCGAAGTGATTTCCTTCGAAACTCGCGAATGGAACGACGAGACGGTCTTTCGGTTTTGCCTTGTCTGTCACGGTGACGCTGATTTCAAGCACGTCGCCAGACGGGTCGGGCTTCGCGTCGAACTTCGAGGGTACGCGCTGATGCGACAAAGCTGCGCCGAGCGAGTCCACCCATGTGTTCATTTGCACGGTGAGCGATTTCACGACATCGGCGTGAGCATCGGCGACATTGTTTGTTTCGCCGATGTCGCTGCGGATGTCGTAAAGCTCGTTGTGATCGAAGAAGCGATGCAACCGCCAGTCCGCCGTGCGGAGCGCGTCTTCGTTGTGCCATGACCAATAGTAACTCTGAACCGGACTCGCGCCGTTGTCGCGCAACGCCGGCCAGATATTCTTCCCGTCGAGCGGGCGCGTCTCCGGCATTTTCAAATCCGCCATCGCCATCAGCGTTGGAAACATATCGAACGCGCCGCAAAGGCCAGCCCATTTTCGTTCGACGACTTTTCCTTTCGGCCAATAGATGACCGTCGGCAGATGCGTGCCGCCTTCAAAGATCGTATGCTTGCCGCCGCGAAACGGCAGATTGCTTCCGTCCTTCGTCGCACCGTTGTCGCTGGTGAAAACGACGATCGTGTTATCGCGCAGGCCGAGCTTGTCGAGTTCCGCAAGAATCGTCGCGACGTTCTTGTCCATCGCCTGCACCATTGCCGAATAGATTCGCTTCATCTTGTCCGTCACCTTCGCGTCCACGTCCGCCAGGTCCGGGTCCTTCGCCTGCAACGGCGCATGGACAATGTGGAACGGCACATAGCAAAAGAACGGCCTGTCCTTGTTCTCGCGAATAAATTCCAGAACGTGCCCCGTGATGAGGTCCTCCGTGTAGCCCGCGTCCTGCGGACGATACTCGCGATTGTGCCACCAGCTCACCGGCCCGCGTCCCTGCACCGTTCGCCGCGTGAAATAATCCGCGCCGCCGCCGTAATACACCCACGCCTCGTCGAAACCATGCGCGTTCACGCCGAGACCGCCGACAACCTTCTTGTTCGGCATGTCCTTGAACGCCTCCAAGAACGCCGCATGATATTCCGGCGTGTCGGGGTCTTCGCCGTTGTGCCACTTGCCGAAAATGCCCGTGCGATAACTGTTCGCCTTGAACGCATCCGCGACCGTCACTTCCTCCTTCGCAAGCTCGCCCCCGACTTCCGGCCCCGTGCCCACGCGAAACGGATGCCGCCCCGTCAGCAACATCGCCCGCGTCGGCGAACACACGCACCAGCACATATAATTCTGCAACTCGACGCCCTGCTTGAAAAGCCGGTCAATGTTCGGCGTCGGAATCGTCCCGCCCGGATGCACGCTCATATCGCTCCAGCCCAGATCGTCGGCCAGCATGAAAACGACATTCGGCTTTGCGTCATCGGCCGCGTGCAAAGCGGCCGGCGGAACCAGCAGCATTGCGACTAGAGGCAGGATTCTGATTTTCTTCATTTGATTTCTCCGATCATTTCCAATCATTGGAATTTTTACTTCTCCAATTGTCCAACCGTTGGAAATTCACTGGCGGGCCGCAGCGGTTGCTCATTTTGCCATCGTGGGTAGCGGCGGCGGGGTGAACGAAACGCCTTTCCATTCGGCCAAGATCTTCAAACATGAATATGGATCGGGCCACGACGAGGACGGTTCGACGATTGTTGTCTCCGGCCATTCGTTCCAGCTTGTGACCATGATGAAATCTGCGCCGGCGTCCGTCGCGGCGCGCAAGTAATCGCGAAGCGTCTGACCGTCGCGGCGCGGCATCACGTAAGGCTCGTTCACGAAGTGCGAGTTGTCGTGGCCGGGATGAACGGGCAGCAGCATTTTCTTTCCTGCATCGTGCGCGAGCTTTGTCATGTAGCGATATTTTCCTGCAAGCTGCTCGTAAGAATGCGCGCGGAAATTTGAAAACGTGCTGTAAAAACCAAACGCGTCAACGCCCGGCATCGCGAGCCAGTCGACGGCAATTCTTTTTTCGCGATCTGCGTCGCCATTTTTCGCGGCGGCTCCGTCATGCTCGATTTTGTCAACGATCCAATAAACCGGGCCGGCTTCTTTTTCGACGAACTGCTTCAGCTTCGGAAATTCCTCCGCGGTGAGTCCCGGTTTCTGAGCGACTTGATAAAGATAAACCACCGGGCGGCCGTCGAGTTTCAAATACGCCGGACTGTCTTTATATTTTCGCAATGCCCGCACGAGCATCGCTTCGTAGTCTTCGAGCTTCGCATGAAACTGCGCGCGCTCGTCGAGCAATGCGAACTTGAATCCGACCTTCTCGGCAGCCGCAACAATTCCGCGATCCACGTTTTGATCGAGTCCGCGATGCTCGCCCCACCAGTCCACGAGAAACGCATCAATGCCTGCGGCCTTCGCGAGCTTTACGTGCCATTCCGCGACGGCCTCATCGAAACTGTCGTAAAAACCGGCGAGCGGGCGCGCGGCACTGTTCAGCGGCGGCTCACCCTCGCGCCGTGAGGCCAACGCAACCGCGTTCGACTTCGATGCCGGATATGTCCAATGCATCCACGGCTCGCTCGCGTTCGTCGGCGCGTGATACCAGCAATAATACGCCGCGAAGACCATGGGCTTCGCAGCATCAAGGACAGAAACGTCCGATCCACATGCTGCCAGCGGTGAGAGCAGCAAGGCAACGAGGAGCGGAAGGATATGTTTCACAGTTATTGCTTTCGTTTTCAATGTATTGTCATTTCCAATCATTGGAACTTTCACAGACCTAGTTTTCCAATCACGCGCCCATTGCGCCCTGCACGAGAAAAGAGAGCATCATGCCCAGCAGCAGGGACTCCATTGTCTTCATGTGTTCCTCTCAATCAGCGAGCAAACCGGACCTTAAACGTGACGGCGTGTTCGCAGGGCCACTTGGCGACGGGTTGGATGATGAGGCCTTCCGACTCCTCCTTCCACTGGAGTTTGTCCGTGCTGCCAAGCAACTCCACCGAAGCGATCTTCCGGTAAGGCCGTCCGAGTGACTTGATTTGCAGGGAGCCTTGTGGAAGGCCGCAGGCAATCGCGTACAGCACGTCGCCCTTCGTCGTGAATCGCACATCCTGCCAGGTCATCGGCGTCATAAGTTCGTTCATGCCCTTCGCCTCAATCACGGCCGGCCCCTCGCCGAAGGTGGTCCACGGCCGCGTCCCGAAAATTGCCTCGCCGTTGACTGGCATCCATTTTGCGAGTTCGGTCAGCACCGCTTCGCATTCGGGATAAAGACTGCCATCGCCGCGCTGCGGAAAATTCATCAGCAAATTCCCGTTCTTGCTCACAACGTCTGCAAGCGTGTGAATGACCGTTGTCGCATTCTTCACGTGCGAGTGCGGATCGTTGTGCGGGTTGTCGTTCATGTAGAACCAGCCCGATAGCGACGTGTCGTCCTGCCACGGCTTGTCCTGCAACGTGACCGCGACGCCGCGCTCGTAATCGCGCACAAATTCGCCCGCCTTCACGTTCACGACGCCCTCGACGATCCCGTTGTGATCCTTCGCGCTGGCGTTGAGATAGTGCGCGATCAGTTGCATGCCGTAGCTTCCGTGCGGAATGCCGCCGTCGAAATAGAGAAGATCCGGATGATATTTATCCACCAGATCGGTGTGCCGCTTCAGCCAATTTTGTTTCCACACTTCCGGCGGCTTGTCCTTTGGATCCTTCGGCGAATTGTAGAGGCTTTCGAACGCCGGATTCGCGCCATCATAGGGCACGCCCGCGAGCGGTCCGGTTTTGTCCGACAGCCGCGCGCCGTACATGTAATTCCATCCGCGCTCATCCGCGTGCGATGACACGCCGAAACGCAGGCCGGCCTTCAACGCCGCCTCACGCCAAAGGCCGACGATGTCCTTGTGCGGACCGTGCTTCACCGAATTCCAATCGTGAAACGCCGAATCGAAACAGTCGAAATTGTCGTGATGCGTCGCCAGCGCCACAACATATTTTGCGCCCGCCGCCTTGAACTTTGCGACCAGTGCATCGGGATCGAACTTTTCCGCCTTCCACGACTCGATCACATCCTTGTAGCCGAACTTCGAAGGATGCCCGAAATGCTCCACGAACCACTTGTAATCGCCGCCGCCCTGCGACCACATGTCGTGCGCAAAATTATTCCCAAGCCCCGGCACAGAATCCGGTCCCCAATGCGACCAGATTCCGAACTTCGCATCGCGAAACCATTCAGGACACTTGTACAGATTGAACGAATCCATCTGCGGCGCGAACGCCCCGGCATCCTCCGCGCGCAAGGCGGACACCGAACCGAGGGCGGCGATCGTTGAAAAGAGAATCAATTTATTCATGGCATAGGCTTGTTGTACGAGCACCACGTTTCGTCTCACGGTGACACATGCACGCAATTGACCGACAGATGGCGAATCTTGACTTCGCGCAGTTCTTTGAGACGGGAAAGTCCGGCATAAGGCGTGCCTGCGTTCCAATCATTGGAAGTTTCAGTGGCGGGTTTCTCCAATGATTGGAAGTTCGATGTTCTTTGACCGGCGCAAAACGGTCCGCGAAGGGTAGAACGGCGCGTGATGCCGGCCTCGATGCGCCCGGCTTCGATCGCTTTGGAAAACATCCGAATTTCGTCGGCGCAGCCCGCAAAATAGTTGCCGTCGTCATCGCGACCGAAATAGTCGTGATCCACCGAGCGCCCGTCAACCGGCGCAAGAAATTCCTCCGGTTTCGTCGCGAACGGGCCATGCGCCGCAATCTTTCCGTCAACGAAAAGTGTCGCATTTGAGCCGTCGAGGGCAGCAGCCACGTGTGTCCAGCGGTCTTGCGGAACGGCCTGCTGCGAAATGATCGCGAATTTCTTGCCGAACATTTGTGCAGCGATCGAAGCTCGCCCGCTTTGCCCGTCGAGTGTCACCGCGAGGAATGCATCGGGGTCGGTGCCGAAATAAAAAAGCGGCTGGCGCGAGGTGCTGCCACGCCATTTTATCCACGCCGAAAATGTCGCCGCCTGAAAATCGCAACAGGAGCGTTCGAGAAGAATCGCCTGTGACTTTCCGTTGAACTCCAAAAAGCCATCGCGCTTTCCGTCCGTTTCGTGCCACTTCGGAGCACCGAGCAAAATCCCGTCCGTGATGCCCGGCGCGTCTTTCGCCAGCGAATCGTGCGGCTTGTCGAAATCGTAGGAGACGTATCGCCGGTGCGGCGCGGTGCGCGAATCAATCCAGCTTTGCGGGCAGGCGTCGTAGGGAACAAATCCAAACTGGAAACCGTTTGTAACTCTTCTTCCGCCGCCGTAGTCCGCGCAGAGCACCGCGTCGCCGCCGGCAAAACATTTTCCGTCAGCCCAGATGTCCGCGCAACCTTCGACCGTCGCGAATTCTTTGACGCGCGCCTTTTCCTTGGCCGTGGCGCGCTGAAGGATTCGCGCATGGCCGCTGACAATCGCCTCATCCCGCACGACGGCCCAATCGCGGACACGCGCGTCGTCGCGTACGATGGCGCTGTCGAGAATCATCGCGCGACCGCTCACGATTGCGCGGTTGCGAACTTGCGCGCGATCTTTCACGATGGCGAAGTCTTCGACGCGGGCGTTGTCGGTCACTTGCGCCTCGCCCAGCACCATTGCGTTCGTGCCAACAAAAGCTGTCGGAGAAACCTTCGCGGAATCTTCGACAAGTCCGCCGCCGTTCGGATGGCGATGGCCGGGAGCGGCGACATCCCTGTCGCCGAGAATGGGCGGCACGAATTTCGCCCCCCGAAGTTTGATTTCGTACGGAAATCTCTGGCGCTGCGGATGCGAGTTCCACGGAAAACGCATTTCGTCCTGACTTCCAAAAACAAAATTCGTCGGCGTCGCGGCGACGACAAGAAATAGATTCATCTCATCCGGTGCGAGCGCGATGGATTCTTCGCCGGCGTTCCACATTTTCCCATAGCGCGCGGAGCCGTCCGATTCCTTTACGACGAACGAGACGCGCCAGTCCGCGCCGCGCACGCGATCAGGCAGGCCGCGAAAATCAACCGTCACTTTTCGAGCAATCGGCACGAGCCGGTGGATCGTGTAGCCACCTTGCTGCGGCGCCAGTTCGGGTGGTACGCGCCACCACGAAGGCTCGTCGGGACGCGCGATCAGTTCTGGATAAATGAACCGACGCACGGTTTCGTCGCCGAAGAATTCATCGCATTTCTTCCGCATCGCCGCTCCGTTCGGATAGTCCCACGTCGCCGCACGCCGTGCATAAAGTCCGATTAGATTCTGAATGTTGACGGCGGGTGCGAGGCGTTTGACGATGTGGAAAAACTCCTCTTCTTCTTCCGCCTGCTGCCACATCTTGGCGACGAAGTTCGATCCGAGTCCCGGCAGCCTGTCGGGATTTTCGTCGAGGTAAAACCAGATCGGCCAACAGAGATAATAATCACGGCCATGCGCCAGATACCAATGCGCCATCGTCGTGAACGCCGGATCGAATTCCGACTGGCCCGCGAAATCTCTCTGATGGTTCAGGATCATGCGCTCGGTGGCATAGTTTGCGTGGCTCTCGCACCAGTCGCCGATCATGTGCCCGCCTTGCGCCTCCTGAAACGAGTGCATCAGCTCGTGCGGAATCACCCACGATGGCGGATCAACGCGCAATCCGCTCGGATCAATGTTCACCACGCTGCCGCCTGTCTGATAACCTCCATCCATCGTCGCGACCGTGAGCCGGTAAAATTTCCCATCGCGTTCGCCCGGCGCTTTCATGCCGAGCTTGCGGATAAACAGTTCGCGGCAATCCTCGAAATTGCGCAGCGTTCCCTTCGCCTGTTCCACCGTGAAGTCCTTGCTCAAGCCGCGTCCCCAAACGATTCGGAAATGCTCCGACTCCATCGAGTGCGGCGCCTTCAAATTCCGATCCGCGAGCTGGGCCGCATCATTCTCATACGTCTGCGCTGCGCAAGTCAGGGCCAGTATCGTACTCAAAGCCGCCAGGCGTGCGCGAAGATTTCCAATCATTGGAAAATACGGGCGCATCATTTTCCAACCATTGGAATTTCCAAGCTGCCGCGGAGGGCGCGCCCGATCATCGGATTGATCGCGAACGATTCGGCTGTGCTCCATTTCGCCCACTTCGCGGCAATTTCTTCGGCGGAGTCTTTTTGCAAATTTGGCTTCGGCGGCACAGGCTTTTTCGGATTGTAGAGTCCCCAACTGTTGTCGCCCGTGCCTGCGGTCGCCTTGTAGTTCCACAACGCCCAGCTCATGCCATTGGTCGTGTAGGTGTTCATGGTGTGAACCCACGCATCGGGCGCGCTCATGCAGTTGAACTCGCCGATGAAGACCGGCACGCCATAAGCCTTGTTGCGTTGCCACTCGCTGACGATGTGATCGGTGCTGCGAACCTGCTTCTGTGGATCGTTCCAGTTCCATTCGTAGTTGTGATGCTGGTAGAGCATGTTCGACCATCCGAACTGCTCTGGCCGCGGCAGGACGTGCCAGTTCCAGCCGAAGTCTTTGCCGTCGACCTTGCCGCTCCAGCAGCTTTCGATTGTGATCACGTGATCCTGATCAATCGCGCGGATGGCTTTGTACAGGCGGTCGTACAGACTCCAGATCGCATCGCGACTCGGCGCGCCCATCGGTTCGTTCAGCAAGTCATACGCCGCGACGGCCGGGTTGCCCCTGTAGCGTTTCACGATACGCTGCCAGATCTCGACGGTGCGCTGCAGGTTCGTCTCGCTCGACCACAGTTCCGGCTGCAGTCCGTTGACATCCTTCTTGCGGACGCGGCCGGTACCGTCCTTGTCGCTTTGTCCACCCGGTGCTCCGTGCAGGTCGATGATTGTGTAGATCCCGCGCTTCCACGCCTCCGCAACCAGCCAGTCCATCCTCCTGAAACCGTCCGGACGCCACGAGCCGTCTTCCTCCTGCAGCGTGCGATACCAGACCGGCAGGCGGATCACGTTGAGTCCGAACGACGCGATGTTATCGAGGTCGTTCGTCTGGATGTAGGTGTCGCGGTAGACGTCAAAGAGCTGAGCGCACATCTCCTTGCCGAACCGCTTCGTCAGAATGTCGAGCGCGGACCATTCATCGTGCAGTTTCGACGAATCCATCGGCGCCATCCACGGCTCGATATTCAGCCAGCCGCCGAGGTTCACGCCGCGGAGGACCACCACATCGCCGGTGCCGTGCCCGCTGCGCAGGTCGTTACCCTCCGCCTCCAAGAATGGATCGTGTCGCTGCGCGGCTGTTTCACGCCATGCGATGTCCCGCGACGCGGCACAGGCCAAGACCGGCACCGCGGCGGAATAAACGAGAAAGCGGAACAAGGAAATCTTCATGGTTGGATCTGAACGTTCAACGGGATCTGGACATTGCAGGAGATGCGACCGTTCTTTTTGTAGCCGTCGGTTGCACCGAAAAGTGCAACCGGCGTCTCGCCATCGAACAGAAGCGCGGGCCGCTCGACGTTGGAATTGCTGGGCGTGCCGTCGGCCCATTTGAAACGATTCTCAAGCACTTTCGGCTTCGCCGCTGCGCTCCAACGCAAGCCGTCATCGGATTGAAACAACGCGATGCCGCCAGAGGAACCGGTGAATTTCCCGACCACGTCGCGGGCCACTGCGTAATAGCGATTGCCATATTTCTTGCTGAACCAGATGAACGGATCCTCCGCCAGCATCCACGTTTTTCCGCCGTCGCCCTCCGCCTCGAAAATATGCCCCTGCTTTTTGACGTACGGCCCTTCCGGCTTGTCGGCCATCGCCGCACCGTAACGAACCTTGCCGCCCATCTCTTTCCCGGCGACGAATTCGACCGCCTTGTAGATCAGCAGAATCCCGCCATCGGGACGCTCCGTTGCGCCGGGATTCGTGACCACCAGTGAATCGAATGCGGCTTTGTCATCACTGACATCCACGATCGGCTTGTCGAATCGCATCCACGGGCCTTCCGGCTTGTCGGCCACAGCCACTCCGATGCGCTGGTGGTTGCGATGCATCGGATACGATTTCCCATCGCCGGTGTTACCCATGTAAAAGAGATAGAACTTCCCATCCTTCGCGAGGATGTTCGAATTGTGCGTCGTTGTGCCGTCCCAAAATCCCTGTCCGCGCGGAGGCAGTGCGACGTTCACATGCTTGTAGGGCCCGAGCGGCTTGTCTGCCACCGCGTACGCGATCTCCGACCACAGCGCCCATCCCGGAGCGAAGCCTTTGCTGACCGGCCAACGGGAATAGAAGAGATGATATTTCCCATCCGCGCCCTTTGTTGGCGCGCCGCACCAGATGAAATAATTCGTATCGGCAAACTTCGCTTCCATCGGCACCGGTTGCACCATCGCGCCCAGATCGAGATCGGCGGCGCGAGTGGCAAATCCGACCAGCGTCACGATGAGGCACAAAAACAGAGAACGAGTTGTCATTCTTTCGATACCTTCCAGCTGGCGAAGTCATAGACGAGCTTCTTCTCGCGGTGACTCAACGTCAGAGCATCGCCGTTCGCGTCCTGATGAACCCAGGGATTGTCCATGAGCGGGAATGCGCGATAGTCAACGGGCGCACCGTCAATCTTGTGCTGGTCCTTGTATGCCGTCTTGAAGGGCGTGAACGTGATGTCCAGCGTGTGGCCCGCGATCGACGTGTAACGAAGCCTTGGCACCTTCGACTCGATTCCGTCCGCATCGATCTTTAATTTCTTCAGCACATCGCTCGCGAAGCGCGCCAGCTCCGTGGTGACGTCGCCTCCCGCGTATGGCTTCAATTCCGACGTTTCCAAAATCCATCCGTTCTTCCGCGCATCGCACCAGAGCACATCACACCTTTCCTGCGGCCTGCCCCACGTGCAGGGCTTGATCGATTTGAATGCGAACAACACCGAACCACCGTGACAGAAGATCCAGCCGGAGTTTTCCGCCCGCTTCACGATCGCGCCCGACTGCGTGAACGGCACGTAGAACTTCCAAAACAGATCGGCGTCCGGAACATTGTAGATCCCGATCTGGGTTCCCTCGAATTGCATAAGCTGGCCGTAGGCATTCTCGCCGTAGCCGAACGCATTCTTGATCGTCTCGCCCTTCTTGTACGGCCGTTGAGGATTTTCCTGCTGGAGCGAAAACGTGCTGACGGGCTTGTCCGAAACCCATTTCATCATCTGCCGCTTCGTCTCCTTGTAGAGCGCGCTTGTCGGCCCCGGCGTCTGTTCCCACTGCGACGCGAGACTGTAGCTTTGCGAGTGCCACGTATATTTCCTCACCTCCGTCTTCCCGATGGACAGGACACTCTCGCGGCTCGCAAATGGAACAATTCGTTCATTCGCAATCCGCCCGATGATCTCCGGCATCTTGTACGTGCCCGGCCAGCCCATCCAGAATGCGTGAAACGCGCCCGACTCCGCGGCAACCGGCCGCCGCGCGCCGAAATGAAACCATCCCGCCAGCGCCGTCGCGCCCATCCCGTCCGGCGACGAAATCGCCGAGCCCCAATACTTCGATCGTCCCGCCGTCGTCGTGTAGTAGCCCTGATTCCACGAACACGCCATGTTCACGAGCATCCAGTCCAGCGTCATGGTCGCGCGCTTTTTCATCTCCGCATCGCGCGCAAACTCCGCGAGCATCCGCACCGGCATCAGGTCCGTCGCGAAATAGATCGGAGCGTTGTACTCATCCAGATTCTTGTGCGTCATCGTGTCGAAATATCCGAACAACCGATTCCGTGTCGCCGACTTGATCCCCGCCGCATCCAGCCCGTCCGCATCCTCCAAGTCAGGCCACAACTCCGCCGCGATGCATCCGCTGCCGTCCCGCATCAGCCGGTAATTCAGCGACCCGAAGCCCTGCCAATCCTTGTACCGCCACAGCGCCATGAACGATCTGATCTTTGCCGCCGTCTCGGCTGGGATCTTCTCCGGGCAAATCGCAAACCCATTCACTAGCGCGTGCTGATCGAACGGATCCAGCGCGTTCATGTCCTTCGGATCCTTTTTCAGCCGGTCCTGCGCGCTCTTCAGCGACCGCGCCGCCGCCGCGTCCATTTTCGCCAGCGCATAATTCGTGTCGGTGTTCAGCAACAGCCTCGCGACGAAATACGCCATGGCCTCTTTGGGATAATTGTCCCGTCGCGGTTTCGCCGTCACACAGAACTTCAGAAACGCGGCGCTCCGCTCCGCGAAATTCGTCCCGTTGATATACCCCGCCGGCGTCGTCACGGGATGGATCGCGTGCGAAGCATCGTCTTCCTCCGACTCCTCCACCGTTGCCGCGTGCCCCAGCGACGCCGCGAGAAGTGCGGCGCAGAGGAATCTTCCAGTCATTGGAAAAACAGTCCGCGATGACTTCCAATCATTGGAACCTGTGATCACGTCGCGCGTCATTTCGGTGGCGTAAGTTTCACGGCGCGCAGATTGATGGGCTGCCATTTCGCGGGATCGGCGACGCTGACTTTGATGACGATTTCACCGGGTTGCGCGATTTCGATTTTGCCGACGGTGACGACGGCATAGTCGTCATGCGACTCGGTCTTTGGTGCGCGTGCAACGATCCGCTTGCCGGCGGCTTCGACCGCGAATTCGATTCCGTCGTAAGGCGACGCGGTTTCGGCTGCGATTTCGTACATGCCGGCTTTTGTGATGGTTGCCTTCCACGATGCGGTGCCCCGCGGATTGTTCCAGTAGCCGAGATTGGACGGGCCGGCGCGCGTTTCGGAGCGGACGCCGCCGCTCGTCTCCGCATTTTCGGCGCGCAGCAGAATCGATCCCTCGGTGATCTTGTCGGACAGCAGTGTTGCTTTCTTCGCGACGACCGCGTGCAGATTTTCGCCCGTGATTTTCAGCCCGTACGCAAACGAGCACGGTTTCGCCGCTGGCAATTGCACGGCCAGCCCGTCGTCGGTTTGCTGCCACTCGATCTTCTCTTTGCATCCGAGCAGCACGACGGCGGTGATCTTTCCCGCGGGCGCGGCGAGTGACTGGATCGCAGTCTTCCCGCTTTCGGGCCACGCCATCAGCCAGGCATAGACGGCACCATCCTTCGTTGTGAATCGGATGTCCTGTCCCGTGTATGGCGTCTTCGCATGCTCGGGTCCGAGGTTGCCGCGCTTCATCACAACCGCACCTTCGCCCCAGACGTCCCATGCGCTTGAATCGTGAATGCCTTCGCTGTTCACGTCCATCCAGTTGCCCATGTCCTGCAAGGTCTGCAGGCCTCCGGGATCCAGTTCGCCGGCGGGCGTGAGAGGGATGTTGATCGCAAAGTTGCCGTCGCGCGAAACCGCTTCGAGCATTTCGTGGATGACCATGCCGCTATCGTAGAAAGTTCCCTTGAGATAGAACCACTCGCCGAGGCCGTTCTCCGTCTGCCACGTCTGGTCGCGCTTGATGCCAGCGGGAAAACTGGACTCGACGTTCACCGCAATCGCGCGCGCGTCCTCGTTGCCTTTCGTGAACGCCATCGCTTCGAGTTTGCCGCCGTTCTTCTTCATGTTCGAGTTGTAGAGATGTGCAATGACGCGCGGCGTTGCATCGGCGCGCAGACCACGCCCGGTCCCGTGGCCGCAGAACGGGTAGCTTCCGCCGCCGTCGAAATAGATGAAGTCCGGCGAGAACTGGTCGATCGCATCGACGACGCGATGCGTCCACTTCGTCGCATACCAGCGTGCGAACTCGATATTCTTCTTCAGGTTGCCGTTCGGGATTCCGTGCGCTAGCGGATCGCGCATCCGGAATTCATTCGGATCGCCGGTGAAGTTCGCGGGAAATTCCACGTCGTCCTTGAGATCGATGCCGTAGAGGTCCTTCAAATCGAGTCCGAGTTTCTTCCACCACGTGTCTTTGCCATCGTAATTTTGCGCACCGTCATACGGCACTCCCTTGCGCGGCCCTTCGAGGTCGCAGAGAAACGCCGGCTGATACCACCACAGCGAATAGTCTCCGTGAAACGCGATGCCGAAGCGGATTCCTTCCTTGTCCGCCGCCTTCTTCCAGCCGCCGAGGATGTCGCGGTGCGGGCCGATCTTCACCGCGTTCCACGGCTGATATTTCGAGTCCCACAGGTCGAAGTTGTCGTGATGCATCCCCTGGCCGATCACATAGCGCGCGCCGGCCCGCTTATAGAGCGCCATCAATTTTTCGGGATCCCATTTCTCCGCCTTCCAGAGAGGCAGCATATCCTTGTAGCCCGTCTCGCTCGGATGGCCGACGCGTTCGAGATGGTGCGGATAAACGCGCGTGTAATTTCCCCACGCGTGCTGCGGCATGTAGATCCACTTCGCGTACCAGTCGCCGTCTTCGCCGATCGACTGCGGCCCCCAATGCAGCCACATCCCGATCTTCGCCTTGCGCCACCACGTCGGACACTTGAACTGATCGCCCAGCGATTTCCAGTTCGGCTCGCACGGCCCTTCAGCAATCGGAACGTTAATGGCGTCCATCGGCTGCTCGCCCGCAAACGCAACACTTGCCGCCGTCACGCCACCGATCAATGCAATGATCTGAATTGCCCCGCGAAATTTCATCTTCAACCTCTCAGATTGCTGTTCACAACTTCCAATGATTGGAAAAATACGGGCCGCAATTTCCAATCATTGGAAATAATCGCGATGCGAGTTCTGGCTGCCATACGCTGAATCACTTTTGCACCGGGGTCAGAATGACCGAGCGCAGGCGCAGGAGTTCTTCGCCTGTGATTTCTTTGGCAGACACGCAGATTTCGAACGCGCCGGGTTCGAGTGTCAACTTGCCGAGCGCATCGCGGACGTTGTTTCCGCTGCGCACTTTCTTCTCCACGGACTGCGCGCCGATTTTAACGGTGTAGATTCCGCTCGCACCCGTGGCGGCGCGCGAGCGTTCCTTGCCGGCATCGCCCTCCACGACCTTGCCGCCTTTGCTGTCGGATGGCGCGTCATAGACCAGCGCCAGATCGAACGTCGCCTTCGTATTGAGCCGCACCGGCCAGACAACCGCGTCATCTTTCTTCGTCCAGTTCATCACCCACGCGTCCTTGGTCTTGCCGGGACCGAACTGGAGTTTGCCGCGCAGCTTGGCGTCGAAGCCGCGCAGCGTATTCGTTTCAATGTTGGTTGCGAGCAGCCGCTCTGCATCGGTCTGCGGTTCGCCGGCGCAATCGAGCACGATGACCGTGTCGGCCTTGTCCGGTGCATCTTTCGGCAGGCCCTCAATCCTCACGTCGAGCGGATTCATGCGCACAGCTTTCAAGGGCGTGTGGATCGTGTTGGCTTTGTCCCGCAGAAGCCATGCCTGCGTGACATCCGACTTCAAGCCGCCGACGATCAGCCTGCCATCACGCGGCCAGTCGAAAACGTGGAGATAGAGCGTGTTGCCATTCCTCGTTGATTCGCCCCACGCCTGCACCGCCAGCGGCGTGCGAGTGGTGCCGCGGATGGACTCGCCATTGATCTGCCACCACGCGCCGATGCCCTTGAGAATTGCGACATCGGCGGCATCCATCTTGCCGGTACCCATCGGGCCGATGTTCATCAACTCGTTGCCGCCGCGCGCTGCGGACTTCGCCAGCAACTGGATGAAGTGCGCCGGCGGTTTGTGCGAGTGGTCGTTCTGGTTATAGCCGTAGGATTCGTTCGTCGTCGGCACGCCTTCCCAGTCGCCCTCGTGCGGGGCGAATTCAGCGGGCCGGTCGCACGTGCTCTCGTAGTCACCCGCACCGCGCACGAGCCGGCCGTTGACCACCAGGCCCGGCTTCGCCTTTCGCACCGCCGCGAGGATGCGCAGATTTTCCTCCGGCGGCAGCTTGTGCGGCGTGTCGAACCAGATGATGTCCGGGTCATACATGCGGATCAGTTCCTGCAACTGCGGGATGGATTTCTCATCCACATACTTTCGCGCCTTCGGCAGAAACTCCGGGAACTTCTCCCACCAATTTGCGCCGTGCAGCAGCTTGTCGCCGCCGGGATTCTGGTAGTCCCAATCGTTGCCCGGCCCATTTTCCTCGCCCCAGTCGAACGCGTGCGAATAATAGAAGCCGAACTTGATGCCGTATTTCTTGCACGCCGCCTGCAGCTCCTTCATCGGGTCACGCGCAAACGGAGTGGCTTTGACGATGTTGTAATCGCTGACCTGCGAATTGAACATCGCGAAGCCGTCGTGATGCTTCGCGGTGATGACGAAGTAGCCCATGCCCGCTTCCTTCGCTAGGCGGATCCATTCATCGGCGTTGAATTCGGTCGGATTGAATTTCCCGGCAACGTCCTTGCGGTAGACGGCGCAGGGGATCTTCGCCATGCGCTGGATGTGTTCGGCATAACCGCCATAAGCCTTCCCGCCCCACGTCCCGCTCAATCCCGAATAGACGCCCCAATGCACGAACATCCCGAATCGCGCCTCCCGCCACCAGCCCAACCGCGCATCGCGCTCGGCATCCGTCGGCTTCAACTCCTCAATACCCGGGGCGCGGGGCGCCTCCTGATTCTCCGCCGCACGCACCACGCACACGGCCATCAGACAGATGATAAAGATTCTTTTCATGTTCACTTCCCTGGTTGAATCCTAAAACTGCGTTCGACGTTTTCCGCCGTCTGGACGGCTGGCTCGGAAACGCGTCCCCATTGCCACGCAACGACCGTCACGGCGACGGGCATTCTGGCACGCGCTGGTACTTGCGTGATCACGAGCCGGTCGCCGTGAATTTCCGCGGGGCCGAAGCGTACGAAGAATCGCACTGGCATCCCACTGTCCGATGTTGCGTGGAGTTGGACATCCTTTGCGCCGACCGCCTGATCAGGAATCGTATCGAACGTGATCGTCTGCGGCTTGCCGTTCTTGTTCGGCTCGAATTCGAGCTTGCCCGGATTCGTGCTCAGCCGATACTCGCCGTTTCCCGGATGCCACACGCGCACGTAGCAGTCCGTCTTCTTCCACGTGCGATCCATCGCGAACTGGAAGCGGTTGTTTCCGAGCGGCACGTACGGCCCGCAGAGCCACTCGATCACGGGCTTCCCCGCGACGTGTCCGAGCGGTTTGCCCGCGCCGACAAAACCATCGGGCAGCTGGTCGAGAAACATCGCAGCGAGATCGAACGTGATGCAGTCGTCGCGCGTCGTGATTTTCAGCGGGCCGGTGATGCCGCGGTAATTGAACGGAACCGGCTTTCCATTCTCATCCGCAAAAACCGGCAGCATCGGCTGCGCGTTCCAGTTGATGTTGGCCATTTCGCACGCAGCCTTCGCGGATGCTTCGTCGAAATACCACGGCAGATTTTTTTGTTCGGGCGTGCAGCCCTTGAAACGCGCGGGCGGGATCGGCGACGAGCCGGGAACGGAAAGCCCGGCGACAAATCCATCGTCGAGATTCACCGCGCGCAATTTGTCGCTGCCGTCTGTCGAAAGCCGCGCCTTGCACGCTGCGCGGATGTACTGCGCAAAAAGTTGCGCCATGTTTTCGGTGACGGAAAAATGTGCGCTGCCCGCTTCGATCAGCAGACTGCCGGGCCACGATGGAGTCGCTGCCCGTTTCGCGCGATGTTGCTTGAGATCATCGGTCGCCTGCACTTTCCACCGCGTGAAAATGTCATGCTTCGGTTCGTCCCATTCCGGCGCGGTGCCGCACGCGACGAGCACCGGAACGTCTGGCGATTTGAGCCGGTCCCATTGCCCGTCCTTGATTTGAATCCCCGCAATGCATCGTTCGGGGAACGCGCTCGTGAGCGCATTCGGTACCACCAGCGCCATGGACTCGCCCATCGGGAACCACGGCGCGGTGGCGAGTTCGTCATAGCCCGAAATTTTCGCAAGCGCGTCGAGAATTTGCTGGATGAATTCGCCGTGCTCGCGATCGCGATCCTTCGAGGGATAGTCCTTGAACGTGCTGAACATCAGAAATGACTGACACGTGTAAAGAATCGCGAGATCGTTATCGACACACGCCGCGCGAATCGCCGGATGCCCAACGAGCCAGTGCTCCGGCACGTTTTGCGCCAGCACCAAAACTCCGCGCACGCGTTTGCACGACTCGGGAATCCACAGATACGCATCAGCCGTCGCCGTTGGCATGCCAGGCTTTCCCTTCGGAGTGAACGACTGCGTTGTCGCAAACTGGAAAACCTGATTCTCCGGCGAATACGACGGCGACGCTGCGTCCGCGAACGCGGCCAAAGCGAGACTTCCAATCATTGGAAGAATCGCGCCGTAAAATTTCCAATCATTGGAATTCATGATCATCCTATCTCGCAGTTCCGATGCGAGCGTTCATTCCCGATCCAGCACCTCGGAGGCCGCGCCCTCGCAGGAATTCGCCGGGCGCGCGCGGCCCGCCTCGGCGGGCGTCGGCAGGCGTCGGCGATATTCGTCAACGTACAGGCCGATTTTGTCGAACGGAATTTCGCGAAAGCCGGGCAGGTCTTTGAAAAGCTTGGTGTCGCGACGAAACGCGAAGTTCAAATCCTTCTCGCTCACGAATCCTGGGTCGGCGGCATACGTCATGTTCGTGCCGGCGGCCAGGCTCGCATCACCGCGAATTAATTTTCCGTCTTTCACTTCCTGCCACGCGTAATTCTTTTCGCAGCTCACCGCAGCGTTGTTTGCGATGTGCGACGGGCGCGGCGTGATGAAATTGAAACCGCAGGCTGCGCGGATCGCGATGTTGTTCGAGCACGCAATCGGCTGCGGATTTTGCGCCTCGCTGCCGGTTTTGTAGAGGAACGCAGTTCCCCATTTCCCGGTGCTGCACAGATACGCGATGTTGCCGAAGACCTGGCAGTCGCGATGATCGCAGTCGAAATAGATTCCGTCGCCCTGCGGGGTGTCGTGAATGAAGTTGTAGAACAGCTTGTGATTTCCCGACTGCTCGAAACGGTCGTAGCAATAGAACGCGCCCATGTCGTTCGAGAGTTGGCAGTACTCGCTGACTTCGTTGTACGCGAACGTGGAATCCCAGCTTCCGTACAGCACGCCCGCATGAGGCCCGTCGTGAATCAAGTTGTGCTCGATGTCCATCCCGACCGCAGCGTGATGTCCGCCACCGCCGCCGCCTGTGAAACCTGAATCGATCCCCGGCGCATACACCAACTCGATCCGGCCGAAGTGATGGATGTGACAATTTTCCACGCGATGACCGGCGGGAATTCGCGGCGATGACTTCTCGTCGCCACCGCCGAGCCAGACACCGCCCGCGCCAGTGTCGTGAATGTCGCAACTTTGAACGATGTGATGAGAACCGCCGTCAATTTTCGCGCCGTAGCGCGCGACATTTTGAACCGTGCAACCTGCGATCAAATTGCTCGCGCCGCCCTGCAAGAGAATTCCGTGATCGAGACTTCCTTCGACCGTCAGTCCGCGAAGAACGATGTTCGTCGCGTTGGCGATGCGGATAACCGGCGCGTCATTATCGGTCAAAAGGATTTCGGATTTGTCCCAGTCGGCTGGCGGAAAGAAGAAAAGTTTTCCGCTGTGAAAATCCACGCACCACTCGCCGGGCCGGTCCACTTCTTCGAGCAAATTCAGAAGCCAGTACTTTTCCTTCCCGTCGCCCTCGGGCCGGAAATACTTGCTTCCGATTCCGCCTGGCACGGCCTTCGCGAGCGTCACCGTCCGCTTCGCCGGATCAATCTCGCCGACTCGCACCGCCTCGTTTTGCCACACGCAACGCCAGTAGCCCTTGAGCCAAACCTCGCCGCGCTTGGCCGCCTCGACCCAGCGCGAGTGCCGGTCATCGCGATATTCGAACACGCCCGGACCATTCGCGCTCTGCTTCAAATTCTTGTCGCCCCAGCGACCCTTCTCCGACTGACCGCCGCCGTTGAACAGGACGCGCTTCATCGTCATGTAGCCTTCGTTCGGATACCGCGACAGCGGCATCCTGCGCCCGCCCACGAACAGTTCAACTGTTCCGCCGTTATCGTTGAACAAATCGGGACACGCCTTGCGATGCACGACACCGAGCGCGGCAAGGTCAAGCTCCAAGATTTTTCCTTTCGCCTCCGGTGCGATACGCGCCAGCGTCGCCTCATTCGTCACCGCGCGAAAATCTTTCGCCGACAACGCCCGCCCGCCCGAAAGCCGGACTTTTTCGCCATCAACACTTCGAATCGTCAGCCCTGAATCGGCAGCCGTCAGATCGAGCGTTTGCAACAGCGTGTAATCGCCGCCTCGAAGCCAGATCGTCTTTCCGCCCGTGCTCGCGCGCGCCGCATCACGTGCCTGCGCCAGCGTCGCAAAAGGTCTTTCGGCCGTTCCAGAATTTGAATCGTCACCGTTTGCCGCGACAAAAAAACCGCCCGTCGTCGCCGCCATGCCTGAAAGCTGCTGGCACGACCAAACGCAAATCGAAAACAGAACAAGCCTGGTCAATGTTGTTTTCATGTCGCAAAGGATTAAGTCACGCCGTTCATTTTTGGAATGGCCGCCGTTGTCCGCGGGATGACGATTCTTGACCTCGGATTATGAATCGCGTTGCCGGCCGGAACATCCGCGCAGACAAATTTCCAATGATTGGAAAAATGCGCGGCCCCAATTTCCAATCATTGGAAAAGCGCTTTTCATTTTTCCGAAACTTGTTCTGCCGATCCGGGCTTCGCCTCGTAGATCGGCTTCGCGACATCATCGAATTCATTTCTTCCGATCACCGCGCCGCCGACGTTCGCACCGAGTTGGATTCCGACGGCGCTGTGCTCGATCCGATTTCCGTCAATCACGATGTCGCGGAAAAGCGCGCCGCCGGGGCGCGGTCCGGGCGGATTCGCGTCGCTCCACGGCTGCACGACGAGGCGCTGGTTGTAGCGAAGCGTGTTGCCGCGCTGGATGTGCGCGAGCGTCGCGGGAACGGGTGAGCCGATCACGTCGTTCGCGAACAGCGGAAGTTTTCTGCCGGGATATTGAAACGCCTGCGCCTTCGTGATGCGCAGATTCGAACCGTCGAGACCGGTGTAGCCGAACGGCACGCAGTGCTCGGGATTCGGGCCGCGCGCGCCGATGCCAGGATGATAGGTGTTCGCGAAGCTTACGGTATTATTGCGGAACTGCACGAACCAGCCCATCTGGCCCCAGATGCCTTGCGTGCGTTCGACGCGGCAGCCGTCAACAATGTAGTCGTAGAACGCGCCGTACAATTGCGCGAATGCGCTTGTGTCGAAGCCCTCGCAGTCATAGACGATCATGTGACGCATAAGCGACCAGACGCCGATGATGCTGTTCGCGTCGGGCGGCACGTCCCACGCGCGATCAAGCGTCGCCTCACTTTTCGAATTCGAAACGACCGTGCGATATTGCCCCGCGCCATTTCCGTCGAGCACAAGCACGGTCATGCCGACG
>CAIVKH010000041.1 GCA_903906425.1 uncultured bacterium | reverse complement strand
GGGCGTCGCGCTGAAGCGGCTCGTTTCCTTCGACTACGTTCCCTGACTCCGCTTCGCGCCCCGTAGGAAGCGCACATGATTCCGAAATCGACTTGCAACGGAACCAACGTTCAGTTATATTTCGTCCTATATTTGCCTTAAAGAAAGCGGAACGGCGGTTTTCTGGCAGAAGGAGAAAACATGCAGTTCCAGTCAGGTCATAACAGTCCGGGCCCCGGTCGCCCGAGAGGTTCGGTCAGCGGACGCGCTCGCGCGCTCCAGATTCTCGATGCCCTCATGGCGGAGGAGGCAAACCTCGAAAGGCTCCGCGCTGCGATGCAGGCGAGCCTTGAGGCAAACCCCATGCGGTTCTTCCGGCAGATCATCATGCCGCTGATCCCCAAGGATGTGGTGCTCAAGATGGTCGAGCCGGGTGAGATCAAGTGGGTGTCGTTGCTGGATACTTTCCCGCTTGCCGAGGAGCGCAAGCGCCGTCTCGCAGAGAACAATCCGAACTGACGCGCAACTCAGCTTCCCTTTTCTGCCGTTTATTAAACAGGCTTCCAACGGTTGGAAGTCGCGCGCGGCCTTTCTTCCAAAGCTTGGAATTTTCCGCTGCCGACACTTCGTCGTGGGACATGGCAGACGAATTCTTCTTTCCGCCATCTTCCTCTGCACAGTCCAGACACGACACCCCTATAAGGGTGTGTCCGTACTGGACTGCACAGTGCAGTACACGCAGTCAGGACAGAGATCGTCCGAACTGTCAGGTCTGGAGCGGAGTTCACTTCACGCCCGCAAGTTTCGGATTCTGGTATTCGCTGCGGAGCTTCTGGATTCCTTCTGGCGTGCCGATGTGAATGGTGCAGGGGAATCCAGCCCGGAACTGATCAAGCTTGCCGTCGTTCAGGAGGCGCGCGCGGGTTTCACGTGCTGCCCGCTCGGTGAAGCCGCGGTGCCGCAGTTCGCCCTTGAAGACTTCGGAAGGCAGGGGCTTCGCGGCGACGACAGCCAGCGCGTCGTCGTCTGTCAGGACAGGTCCGACGCGCCCGGACGTGTCGCGGTTGCGGCTGGTGCGGACGACGGGCGTCACGTCGTCACGGACGGTGAAGCAACCGGCCTCGTTGTCCCATCCGATAGTGATCACCTCGCGCGGTGCATAGCTCCGGGCGATCTGCTCGCAGACGAAAAGGCCGTCCTCGACATGATGCACCAGGCCAATCTGGCAGTCGAAATCGCGGGCGAGGACGCCGCTGCCGTTGGCGCGGTCAATCGCGAGCCGGTCACCGGCTTCCCCCTTGCCGGTGTGATGAGCGTACCAGACGGCCGCGCCCGTCTCGTTGCACAGCCTATCAATGCCGCGCAACAGTTCCTTGATGACCTCCTGCTTGGATTCGTCGCCCGCGATGAGCTTGTAGATCGGGTCAATGATCGCCAGTTCCACGGCGCTGGATTTCACGGTCGTCAGCAACTGCGCACCAGTGTCCGCATTCACGTCCAGACCACGCGCGTTGATAATGAGCAGCCGGTCGCCGAGCATTTCGGGCGCGACGCTCAGCGCCCGCATCATCCGCGTGAGCCGCTTGTGGAAGTGCGCTGGCGTGATTTCCAGGTTCACGAGCATGACACGGCGCGGGCGTGGAATCTCCCAGGCAAGGAATCGCGGGAGGCCGGCGGCAAGGCAGATGGCCGCCTGCAGCATGAAGAACGATTTGCGCGCCTTCGACGGCGCGACGGTCACGACCTTGGTGGCCGTGTCGAATGCGCCGACAAAGATTTGATCGGGTTCCGGCAGTGTCTCCATGGACCACGTCGAGGCGACGACGGGCGCAGGGAATTTCGTCCGGTCGGGTTCCAAGGCCCCGGCTTCGGCGGCCTGCTGGTCGAGGGTGTTCAGCGCTTGCATGAGATCCGCCTCCCTTCAGGCGCGAGAAAGAGTATCCGTTGCCAGCGGTTTTTCTCCGAGCGAAAGTGGCCCGGCATCCGCGATAGCCGCGCTTCATTGCGACAGGCCGGGTCGCAGCCGAGCGGGACCAGACGCAACGCAAAGAGCAACTGCTCCACTTGCGCTGTCCACGCATCCGCGGTCTCGATTCCATCAATCCGAATCCATGCATGGAGCGATTTTCCGCCGCTATCGATGAGCGCGCATACCGGCAGATCGACGGCGTACCAGAAACGAATTTGATCCTCACGGGGAAGCCCGTCGAATTCGGCGACAGCAAAACGGAATTGTGTGACGCACGAATCCGCGCGAAAACTTTCTTTGCCGTCTTTCGTCAGCCCTACACGCCCCGATAGCGGATTCGGAATGATGTGCGGAGGAATCGCATTTCCGTTTTCGAACTCCGCGATCCATGCGGCCGCCGGTTTGACAACGGTGCCATATGTGTCACCAGCGAACAGGATGTCGTCGGGCTGATAGAGCGCCCGCAGCAGTTCGACGGCGTCGCGCTCGGGCGGCCAGTCAATATGCACGGGCGAAGCGTCCCAGATATCCGATTCGCCGACGCTATCGGCATCGCGAAGGCACGCGGCCATGAAAGCAGAGGCGTCGAAGCGTTCGGTGTGTTGCTGCGGCTTCTTGGGCCGCCAGCTTGTCTGAGTGCATTCGCGAGCCGCCTTTTCAACGGCTGCGTGAATCTCGGAATCCGGCACCACTCGACCGCCCTCCGGCGTGTAGGCACGGATCATCTTGACCAACTCGGCACGATCGACACCGGCGATGATGCCGCGATTGGCCACGCCCATCAGGGCGAGGTGATAACCGTTGCCGCCCGGATTCGGCAGTGAACGCAATGCGTTTTGAAAACCATCGTTCGGATGCGGAAGTTTCATGTCGCACGCTCGCGCTGATACGGCCTGAAATCCCAAAGCGGACATTCGGTCGCCGTGCATTCGCGGATGGCGGCCTCTTCGAGCCAGCAGCAATGGAGGCACTGTGCCTTGATCACATCGCGGGGTGATGCTTTTCCCGCGTAGATGCGACGGAAAAGCCCCGCCTTGCTTGGCGTGTCACGTTGGACGGCGCAGAGCATACGCGCACGTTTGGCATCGCTGAACTGGCCCACCGGGGCAGTTGAGCGGGTGCGTTTGGTTGATGTCGTCACGGCTCACCTCGGCCTGCGTTCGCCGATGGCGGCGGTGCGGAAACGCTGTAGCGCCGCATCGAGATCGGCGCGGCTGTACAGCACGCACCGCTTGCCGACGCGTATGACCGGCACGATCCCGCGCCGCGTCCAATTGCTCAAACACCGTTCGGAAATGCTCAAAGATTTTGCCGCCTCGCACCGCCGGTAAAACCTGACTTCCACATTCGTTTCATTCCTGCTGCTCGTTGTCATCGTCTGCCCTCTTGGGTTACGCGCGGCTACTTCTTGCCCGCGCTGGCGAGACGGCTACCGCGCCGTGGGCAGGCAGAAATTCATGCGCCCACAGACGGTTTCAGACGGCGAATACAAACCCCGCGCCAACGCGATGCGCGGCGCGGGGTTTCGGCAGGAAGGGAATAAATTCAGCGGGTCTTGACGGAGTTTTGGTAGTCAGCCATCAGACGCTCGCGAGAACGGGCTCGCTGCAGCGCGCGGCGCACCAGGCGAAAGGACCGGCCCTTGCCTATAGCTTCCGCGAACTCTTTTTCAGTGAGACGCGGCATCGTTGACCGGAATTGCTTCAGCAGTCGGGCGTCCGCGGCGTGATCGTAATTCGGTTTGCGGCCTCGTCGCTTTTTCTTCTTGCGCACTTCTGTCGTGTGCTCGGGCTCAACGGGTGCATCGGGCCTATTGTCCTGTGCCGTGGCCGCAGCCTGTTTTTTGCGACTCTTGATGATCTCGGCGAATTTCTTTTTCGCCGTGCTTATGGCTTCGTCAACGCGACGGAAATTCGCCGCGCCGAGAACGAAGGCGAAGATTTCGCCGAGACGATTTTCCATCATCTTCAATTTCTTCGCGGCAGGCGCAAGGTCCGCCTCGGCATGATGCAGCAGCATGGAACATTCGTGTGCAACGTAATCCGTCAGCCACGATTCTTCCCCCTTCGTGAGCACAAGGCCGTCTTTTCCTTCCGGCGGTCGAGCGCGCAATTCGACACGCTCCTCACGAACGAGTTTTCTGGCAGCGGCGATACGCTCCGCCTGCAGTACGTCGCGTTTCATGCGATTCTTGAGCGCCCACGCCGGCGTGCCCGGCCCGATTTCGAGCAACGAAGATTTCTTCTCCATATCCGCACTGTTGTTCCAATCATTGGAACATCATGCGAGCAGAATTTCCAGTCACTGGGAAATTGAGACCACCAGCAGCTCACGCTGCCAAATGAATCACTTTGCCGTCGTCAGGCGGACGGATCGCGAAATATTTCCGGCCTTCCTTTTGTGTCGCCAGTCCCTTGTAGTGAACCTGCACGATGCGCGGCGAGTTGCCGAGAATTTCAGCGAGCCGGCCTTCGTGCGCGTGAACCGCCATCCAGTACGTCGCATAGCTGTGGCGCAGGACATCCGCAGGCCACAAGGCAGACGGAGTTGCCGCCTTCCTCGCATCTTCCACGAAGCAATCCCATGAAAGCCTCGCGGCCTTGATCGCCGGGCCTTTCAGACCTCGTTGAGCGTTTAGCCGGCGCCGCACTTCATCCATGCCAAGCACGGCGGCTCCGGCAAGCCGTTCACGCCAGCGGCGGATCGTGACCTCTGGTGGCGAGAGCGGCCCCGTTGATTTACGATAGGGAAGGAGCCACGCCACGAGATTTTTTTCCATCGGCACAAGCCGCGCCCGTTTCGTTTTGGAAACGGCGGCGGGAATCCGGACGAGGGATTCGTCGAGATTCACGTTCGCCCAATCGAGCCGCGATGCCTCAGCGGGACGCACGCCCGCGAGTGCGCAGACCGCGAAGTAAGGAAGCAGTCGCGGTTGAAATTCCATGGCAGCGAGAAGGACATTCGCCACGATTTCAGCAGGCCAGAATTGCGGTTCCGCCCGTTCGAATTGTTTCACTTCGATTGCAGCGACTGGATTCGCTGTGAGAATTCGCTGCTTCACCGCGTAGCCAAATGCGGCGCCGAGACAAAATCGCATCGTGTTGAACGTCTTTTCAGGAACACGGATGTTCAACCAATGCTCGATTTCCTCGGTCGTGACTGCGCTTGCCGCCCGCGCCCCGTAGTCCTTCGCGAAGCGATTTAGAAATTGCCTGCGCGACAGGAGCGTCTTCGCGCGACGATTGCGCGATTTGATGTCCGCAACGTGCCGGTCGAAAAGTTGCGAGACGGTCAACGCATCGGCCGCCGGATTCAAACGCAGCCAGGCGCGCGCCGCAGCCATCAAGCTTGCGCGCCCGTTGAGCGTGTCGAGCGCAGCGCGCGCGTCGTCACGCTCCTGCGGCGAAAGAGTGAACCCGGCAAGTCCTTCGTTTGTTTGTTTCGTGCCGAGCTGCTGACAATACAGGCGCGCGGCGTCCATCGTCGCAAAAGTTTTTGCCTCGCGAATTCCCTCGCGGCGCACTTGAACGATGAAGCCACGGCGAAACGCGCGGATCGAAAATCCAGCCTCGCGGGCGACGACAGTCTTCTTTCTGCGAGCTCGCCGCTTCTTCTGTGTCGAATCATTTTGCATGATCGAAAGTGTGCAAAATAGGCCTCCAAATTGCAAACAAATTGCAAACAACGGCCAAATTGATGAAGTCGCAAGAGCACGAAACATTGCGCAACTTGTTGTTTAGTTGCTAGTAATAAGTGGTGGGCGGTGAGGGATTCGAACCCACGGCCCTCTCGGTGTAAACGAGATGCTCTAACCACTGAGCTAACCGCCCAACTTTTTCTTGTCGCGCGCAGGATGCGATGCAACGTTTCACGGGTCAAGTTCTGGAGTTGATCATGATAAATCTCGGTGTTCTCGGTTCCGGCAAAGGAAGTAATCTCGGCGCGATCTTCGATGCGATTGATGCTCGCAAACTCGACACGCGCGTCGTGTGCGTGCTGTCGGACAACTCCGGTGCGTTCATTCTCGATCGCGCGCGCCAGCGCGGCGTGCCGGCTTTTCATATTGATTGCGCGCCGTTCAAAACCAAACTCGATGGCGATGCACAGGCGCGCGCGATCGCAATCCTGCGCGAGCACGGCGCGGATGCGATTGCGCTCGCGGGTTTCATGCGGATGGTGAAGCCGGGATTGCTTCAGGCGTTTCCGCATCGCGTCGTGAATATTCATCCGGCGCTGCTGCCCGCGTTTCCCGGCCTCGAAGCCTGGTCGCAGGCTGTGGCGTACGGCGCGAAAGTCAGCGGCTGCACGGTTCACTTCGTCGACGCCGGCATGGACACCGGGCCAATCATTTTGCAGAAGCCCGTTCCGGTTTTCGACACGGACACGCCGCAAGTTTTACACGCGCGGATTCAGGAGCAGGAGCACTCGGCTTATCCGGAAGCGTTGCAACTCTTGTCGCAGGGCCGGCTGAAAATCGAAGGCCGCGTCGTCAAGATTTCGTGACGCAATTTCCAATCATTGGAAGTTGCGGTTCCGCATTCTTCCAATGATTGGAAGAAATTCTGCGCGTCGAAACGACTCAATACCGAAAACTGCTCTTGCCGATAAATTCGCGGAGGATTGAAGTCGGCGGGACCAAGTCCGCCGGAATCACGAGAAAGCTTTCAAGAAATTCCTGCAGGCGCCGCGCCTCGGCATATTGCGCGTGATACGGTTTCACCTCGAACAGCAGCGGCTCCGCGAACGGTTTGAGCACGGCCAGTTCGTAGTCGAGCGCAGAATTGAACACGACGTCGGCTTCCTCTTGGAACGGGAAAATCCACTGCTTTTCACCGCGGCGGACGTTCGGCCACATCGTGAATGTCGTCAGCGCAGAATGGCCGCGGAACTGGTGGTCGCGAACCATGCGGCGCACGAGCCGGTTGTCGGTCGTGGAAATCCGGTTGTTCGCGTCAATGTTCAGTTGCGTGAGCGCGCTGATGTAAATTCGGAATTTGTGCTCGGCGGGCACGACGGCGCTGAGCCGCGGATTCAGGCAGTGAATTCCTTCGAGGATGATCATCTGGCCGGTGCCGAGCTGCATTTTGTCGCCGCGATATTCGCGCCGGCCGGTTTCGAAATTGAACACGGGCAATTCGATTTCGCGGCCTTCATCGAGCTTGCGCAAATTGTCATTGAACAGCTTGAGGTCAATCGCCTCGATGTGCTCGTAATCATTTTCGCCCTTCTCGTCCTTCGGCGTGTGCTCGCGGTCCACAAAATAATTGTCCACGGAAATCGTCAGCGGCGTGATGCCGTTGGCGCGCAGTTGCACCGCGAGCCGTTTCGCAAATGTGGTCTTGCCGGACGACGACGGCCCGGCGATCAGCACCATCCGCGTCTTCGCCTGCCGCTCGGCGAGCTGATCGGCAAGCCGCGCGATCTTCTTTTCGTGATACGCCTCGGCGATCTTGATGAAATCGCCGATCGCGTTCGATGCGACGAGCTGGTTGAGATCGCCGACGGTATCCACGCCGACCTTGCGGCCCCATTGCTTTTGTTCCTGTAGCACGCTGAAAAATCGCGGCTGCAGCCGCAGCGGCGGAATCCGCGGCGGAATGCCGCGCTCCGGAAACTGGATCACGAAGCCCGGCGCGAGATGAAAAAGCCGGAAGTGCGTGAGCGTCGCCGTCGAATCGGCCAGCGGCCCGTGCGACAGATCCGTGAAGCCGTCGCACGTGTACACGACAACCTTCGACGGATTGCGGAAGCGCAGCAAATTGTATTTGTCCTTTTGCGGCAGCGTCTCGAAATATTTCACCGCATCGGCAAACGCGATTTTGCGCCGCTCGATCGTCTCGTCCGCCGTCACAATTTCGCGCAGCCGTTTTTCGATCGCCGCCATTTGTTCCGGCTTGATGTCCGCCTGGCCGTCCAGATCGAAGTCGCAATAAAATCCCGTTCCCTGCGAGTGCGCGATGCAAAACCGCGCCGTCGGAAAAATTTCGCTGACGACCTTGCCGAGCAAAAACGCCGCCGTGTCGCGATACACGCGCCAGCCGAACGGATCGGCGAACGTCAGAAACTTCACGTTGCTGTCCACCTCCAGCACGAACGCCAGCGTCACCACCTGGTTGTTCACCAGCGCGCCGACATATCGCCGCCCGTGCTCGTCCTGCCGCCGCTTCATCAACTGGCCGACCGTCGTCCGCATCGGACACTGCAAGGTCGTCCTGTCCTCGAACGTCACCGTGATGATGCCCAGATTCTCCGCGATGTTTTTCATGGTGGCGCAAACGATACAGAATTTCCAATGATTGGAGAATTTCGAAATCGTCTTTTCCAATCATTGGAAGTTTGCGGCGCGCGGCGGTGCCGCGGCATTGCGGCTTGCGCGGGCGCAGGGGCCGCGATAGAAACCGCAACACAAATTCACCCGTCAGGAAGAATCATGAACATGAAAACACGCATCGCCCTCATCGCCGCACTGCCGCTGTCGCTGCTTGCCGCAAACGACGACGGATTCGTTCCGATCTTCGACGGCAAAACGCTCAACGGCTGGCACGCCAGCGCAAAATCCGGACATAGCAAGGCCAGCGGCAACAAAACCGGCGGCAAATGGGTCGTCGAGGACGGCGCGATTGTCGGCAGCCAGGACATTCCCGGCAACGGCGGCATTTTCATCACCGACGAAAAATTCGGCGACTTCGAAGTCGTCCTCGAAATGCGAAACGACTTCGGCCCCGACAGCGGCCTGTTTCTTCGCAGCACCGAGGAAGGCAAATGTTACCAGGCGATGATTGACTATCACGCGGGCGGAAATTTGATGGGCATTTACGGCGAAGGCCTCGGCGGGAAACCGCACCTGCGAAACTTTTCGTTCAAGAAATCCGTGGACGACATCGAGATTCATTCCGAATTTCACGGCGTGAAAATTCCCGTCGCGTTTCCGATGACGAAGGAAGAATGGCCGAAATTCTGGGATCCGAAAAAATGGAACGAACTTCGCGCGCGCATCACCGGCGGCGAACTTCCGACGATCACCACGTGGATCAATGGCGTGAAATTCATGGAATGGACCGAGACTGAAAAACGTCTTTCCGCGACCGGCGGCATCGGCCTGCAAATCCACGGCGGCGGCAACTACACCAACCAATTTGTCCGCTATCGCAATATTCGCGTGAAGAAACTCGACGCGGTAAAATAGCCGTCACGGCGCGGACAAAATCTTCTTCAGCAATTCGGCCGATAGTTCATTCTTCGGATCGAATCTTTGGGAGCCGGCATACGCCTGCAGGCTGATGAGCAATTGCCGCGCCTCCGGCTTGTCCCGCTGGCCCGGCAAATCCGCGCTGCAAACGAGCAGTTTTCCCCTGCCGATTTTCGCATCGAAGATCATTCCAAGTTTGTGATTGCGCTCGAAATTATCAATCACCTGCACAATCGGCCGGAACGATGCCGGCGTTTCGTCGAGAATCATCGCGCGGGAATTCATCACGATTGGCCACCACTGCCAGTTCGAATGGAACTCCGTCGGGAACTGCGCGAGCGCGGGATGCTTGGGATCGCAAAGCAGGCCGAGCGTTCCCGGCGCGGGCGGGGTTCTCGTGCCGCAAATATTTCGGAACATCGGATAGCACCAGAAATCGCTGGCGAAGAATCCCTCAACGCTGTTCGTCAGTTTCGAAAGCTCCGGCAGCAGCAAAACTTTTCCGCCGTCGGACAAAATCTTCAGCGTAGCATCATCAAGCTTGCGGGAAACGGTCACGTCGTGCGGCGGTTTCATGTCCATCTTTTCGGGATAGACCCAGATCGGATAGCGGTTCACGAATGGCGTGTCGCGAATTCCGAATTTAAGGAAAAGCTTTGCCGGCGCAACGATGTCTTTGAGCGGAAAGCTTATTTCATCGAGATTGCGAACACCTCCAGCTTCGATGAGCGGTTGCTTCCACACGCTTCCAGTGATGTCCACGACGTTCGAGTTCTGCAAGGACCACTCAACGTAAGAATCTGAGAAATCCTTCGGCCCGTAATGCGCGATTTGCGCCTGTGCCGTAAACGTTTCTGCCGTCGTCCACTCGAATTTCTTGAATCGCAAAAGTGGAACGGTCTCGCAGCAGAATTGCCGCCACGCCTCCGGAGCGATCAACCCTTTCGAATCCATGAACGCATCGAGAATGCCGACGAGCGCGGTTCCCTGACCGGGAAAATCCTGCAAGTCGAGCAACTGAAATCCGCCGTAGCCTTTCGTCCGCAGCGCAGCCTCGATGTCGGCGCGATAGCAGAGCACCGCGAGCGCGCCGGACGCGCGGAAGAAATCCGGGGCTTGATCGAGCATTCCTTTGGACGCGAGCCGACGCTGAAAAACATCGAAGTTCCACGCGCGCGTGACGCCGCTGTATTTCTTCGTTTCCGCAAAATTCGGGAACGTTTCGTACTGCCCGAATTCGTGGCCGATCACCGGAACCGGAATTCCTTCAATCGCCGAGGCGAGATCATTCGTTGTCGAGGGCGGAGCGACTTGAACGAAACCGAGCGGCTTGTCGGCATGTGAAAACGATCCGCGCGTCGCGCCCTCTGCGCCTCTTTTCGTGCGCATCGTCGCCCAGAAATCATCGCCTTCGGCGAGCTTTGGATCGCTGAATTCGTAATTTGACGCCTGCGAATAAAGATGCCGCGGATCAAAAGAGCGAAGTTCGCGGATCATGTCAGCGCGCATTTCGCGCCCGCCGAAATTTTCATTGCCGAGCGTCATCATCACAAACGATGGATGATTTCCAAACGCCGCGAGAATCCGCTTCACCTCGTCGAGCGTGTATTTTCGTTTCGCCAAATCCTTGCTGAAATCGCCGCCGAAATTGGGCAACTCCGGCTGCAGATAGATTCCGACAATGTCCGCCGCTGCGAATGCCGCATCGGGCGGGCACCACGTGTGGCAGCGGTAATGATTGATTCCATAACTCTTCGCGATCTTGAAGACGCGCACCCACGATTCGACATCCATCGGCGCGTAGCCGGTCAGCGGAAACACGCAGGCATCGTGTTTGCCGCGCAGGAAAATCGTTTTGCCGTTGATGCAAAATTGCGCATTCGTGGTCGTGAAATTCCGCAGGCCAAATTTTAGGCGTTTGGTGTCAGGTGTCAGATTTCCCGATTCGAGCGTCAGCGTCATCTCGTAAAGTTGCGGGGCAAACTCGTCCCAAAGTTTCGCATCAGCACCCACGGCGACTTCGAATTCCACATTCGCACCATCTTCATTCCACTTCATCGTTTCGACTTTTGTTGAACGTTGAGCGTTGGGCGTTGAAAGTTGAATGTTACTCGTAATCTTCCCGTCGCCCGCTTTTCCTGTCGCGTTGCCAATCTTGACTTTCACCTTCGCGGTTTTTTTCGCGGCGTTTGGATAAAGTTGAACATCGTCAATCCAGACCAGATCGGTTGCGCGGAGTTCGATTGTGCCGACGATGCCGTTCCAATCCGTCTGCGTGTCGTCGGAAAGTTGGTGCCCCGAAACCGGCGGATGCTTTTTGTTATCCACGATAATCGTCAGCCGGTGTTCTCCCGGCGCGAGCACGGAACCGAGATCATAGACATGCGGCGCGGCGAGACCGTCCTGCTCGCCGAGCGGTTTGTCATCTATCCACACCTGTGTGTTCTTCGTGCGTTCGAGAAAAAGTGTGATGCGCTTGTTGCGCCACGATTCGGGAATCATCACATCGCGCTGGTACCAGGCCGCGCCGTAAAATGGAAACGGACGGCTGAGATGCATCGCCTGATTCGTGTTCGAATTACCGTTCCCCTTGCGCGCCTCGTCCGTTGTTCCCGGCAGCTTGATCGTGTCTGCAAGGTTTGTCCTGAACCATTCCTTCGTCGCGCCCTCTTTTCGCTCGTCGAGCGCGAACCGCCACTGCCCGTCGAGCGATGAAGTTTCCGCCGCGTGCGATGCCGACACAGAACAGGCAAACGCCAGAAACAGACGAATGAAATGTTTCACCTGCTTACCTCCGAGAAATTCGCGGCGCTGTTTCCAATGATTGGAAGTTTGCGCGACCGGAATTTCCAATCATTGGAAACACGATGCCCGCTTGACGGACGCGACCGTTCACTTTACCGGCGTCAGCTTCACGAGAATCGTTGCGTGCGGGCCGACTTTGGCGGAATAGCTACCGGTGAAATTTCCGAGATCGGCGCGCGCCCACAAATCGCGGACGGCGAAGTTCGCGCCGTCTTTTAGTTTCATGTCTTTCCAATTCGCCGTGATCGTCATTTCGTGGTCCTCGCGATTGAGCAGCGCAACGGCGAGCGCGCCGCCAGTGAGATTCTTTTTCCAGACGTCCGTCGAAGCCGTGCGCGCGACGCGATGACCCTGCTTGCCGAGTTTGTCCTGATCAACCGCGATGACTTCGGGGTTCGACAGGATTCGTTTCGTATCGTCGGTCATGTTGCGGATGTCGCAGCCGATCATCAGCGGCGCGGCGAGGATGCACCACATGCTCATCTGCGTCTGGTATTCCGCGCTGTTGCAGCCGCCGCCCTTGATGTTGCCGGTGTTGCCGAGGCCGACGACGAGCATGTCGGGATCGTTCCATCCGCCGGGGCCGGCGTGCTTCTCGTGATTCACGCTCGCGTCAACCGCCGCGAGAATTCCGATGCAACTGTAGGCGTTGTGCGGCGAGTCCCAGAAATCGCCGACATCGAAGGAAATCCGCCACATGTTTCCGCCCGCCTTGCGCGCCCAGAGCCACGGCGAGCGCGGGCCCCATTCGCAGATGCTGAAGAGAATCGGCCGGCCCGTCGCGCGCAGCGTCTTGCCCATCGTCGTGTAGCGGCGGATGCACTCCTGCAATTCGTCCGGCGCGCCGCAGTAGTCGTACTTCAGGAAATCCACGCCCCAGCCCGCGAACGTGTTCGCGTCATCGGCCTCGTGTTCGTAGCTCGCAACTTCGCCGCCGCATGTTTTCGCGCTGGCATCTGAATAAATTCCGAACTTGAGTCCCTTGCTGTGGATGTAATCCGCCAGCGCCTTCATGCCCTGCGGAAATTTTTTCGGGTTCGGAATTAGATGGCCATTCGCGTCGCGCCCACCCTCCCAGTGATCGTCAATCACGACGTATTCGTAGCCGAGTTCTTTCAGGCCGAGTTCGAGGAACTTGTCCGCGACGTCGCGCACAACCTCGTCACTGACTTTTTCGCCAAACGTATTCCACGAGTTCCATCCCATCGGCGGCGTCTGCGCCAGCCCGTTCGGCGGCACGTCCTCCGCGATGACGTTCCCTTGTAGAAATCCGACCGCTGCACCGATGATCAAGAATGGTTTCATGATTTTCATCTCTCACTTGCCTCCAGCTTGTTTTTCAATCTTGTCGGAATCCGCGCCTTTCAAATCCGTCACGCGATCCGTTACCACGCAGAATTTCTTTCCGAATGGGCCCATGCCGCTGACCTTGTTTTTCGCCAGCGTCACGTCGGTGTCGTTATCCAGCCAGATCGCTGCTTCGGTGTCGATGTGGAATCGCTCGCCGTTTTTGCGAAAAACACAGTGCGTCTTGTTCATCCGATTGCCGATAATTTCGACGTGCTCGGCTGACGTCACTTCGATGCACGGGCCGGGACAGCCTTCGATGGTGTTTCTCTCGATGCGGATATTTCGATGTCCGCCGGCCGCGGGAATTTTTCCGTCGTTGCTGTCAGCGACAACGGCGATCGCGCCGCATTGTAGCGAGCCGCCGTTCGCGGGGCCGAGGCCGGTGTTGCGGACGGTGTTGTTGCGGATGATCACGTCGCGGCTGTAACACGCTTCGTTCCAATAAAATTCCGGACAGAGAATGATGCCGCAGATGACGCTGCCATCAATCGTGTTGTCCTCGATGATTCCGTTGCCGGCCTTGATGAGCATTCCGCGGGCGCGGTTGTTGAAGACCGTCGTATCGCGAATCGCGAAACCGCTGCCGCAATGTTCGGGAAAACTTACGCGGTCGCCGGTGGCCGGCGAAACGTCGGAATCAACCTGAATGACGGACATTTCATCGAAGTGCGGCGGACGATGCGCGTGCTCGTGCGGCCACGCGGCGGAGAGTTCGGCTTCTTGTTTTTCGTCGGTGATACGGACGACATTCGTGATGACCGCTTCTCCGCGCACTTCGACTTTGTCGCTGACGACTCGGACACGATCTCCGACGTGCGGTTTGCCCGCGATGACGAGTTCGCGGCCGGAGCCTTTCAGCACTTCGAAATATTTCCCGTGAATCGCAATCGCGTCATCGCCGGTGGATTCGATGCGGCAGTGTTCGAGCGTCGGGCCGATGTGCGCGCCGTTGCTATGAAAGCCGTCGGCACATGTGCTGCGAATCCGCGCGCGCGACGCGCCGGCGGGTTTCGGGCCGGGAATGATTCGGAAATTATCGTAGCGGTTTGCGTCGCCCTTGTCCTCGATGACACCGAAGCAACCCGCGCCGTATGTCGTCACATCGCGCAGCGTGCAATGCGAGCAGCCGTTGATCACGATGCAATGCGGACCGCCTTCGCAGATCGCGATGAGGTCGCCGGGTTCGACGTTGTTGTGCGTGTGCTTTTGCTGCCACGGCACGCGGACACGGCCGGGTTCGACGATGACGAGCGGATGCTCTTCCTTCGCCTCCATCGTCCAGCAGTCCGGTTTCAGCCTCAGCGTCTTCGCGTCGTACACATCCATCCGCGCATATTTCGTCTCCGGCGTCTGCGGATAGCCCGCGTCGAGTTTCACTTCGAACCAACTATTGTCGGCAGCCCACTCCGTCACGGTGCCCTGTGTGAAGATCATCGGGTCGTAATCAATCGTAAGCCCGCGAACCGTCACGTTGCTGCAGCCGGACATTTCGATTGCCGACGCTTTCTTCGTGCAAAGCATCGTCACGCCGTTCGCCTTGATCGTGAAATTCGTGAGATTTTTCAGATTCAGATGCGCCCAACGCCCGTGGCCCGGCGGCTCAACGCGACATATCCCTGCCGGAATCGTGATCGACTTCGCGCCGGATGTGACCGCGGTATCAACAAGCGCCTGTGCATCGAGAAGCTCTGCCGCACCGACTGCGGATGAAAACAATGCAATCATCGCAAAAAGAAATTTCATGTACCGACTATTTCACCGCGATGTTTCGCCTCTCACGCGGTTCCAATGATTGGAAAGAACCGGCGTCGCAATTTTCCAATCATTGGAAACTTGCGGACGGCGCGGCGGCAGCTAGTCTCTCGAAGCATGAGCCGCGTTCACGAAATCGAACATCCGCTGGTCAAACATCACCTCGCCGCGCTGCGCAGCAAGGACACGCCATCGCCGGAATTCCGCCGGCTGATGCGGCGGCTCGCCGCGCTGCTGGCGTACGAGGCGACGAAGGATCTTCGCCTCCGCCACGTCGGAATCGAGACGCCGCTGACGGACACGGAGGGGCAGGTGCTCAGCCAGCGCATCGGGCTGATTCCGATTTTGCGTGCGGGCCTCGGCCTCGTTGATCCGGTGCTGGAGTTGATTCCGGAGGCGGAGGTCTGGCATCTCGGATTTTATCGCGACGAAAAGACGCTGCGGCCGGTCGAATATTACAAGAAGCTGCCGCCGGGCGATCCGGTGGATGTCGCACTCATCCTCGATCCGATGCTTGCCACCGGCGGCTCGGCTGTCGCGGCGCTCGAAGCGGTCACGGACTGGGGCGTGCCGGACATCAAGCTGCTGGCGATGATCGCCGCGCCGGAGGGCATTGACGTGGTCGAGGAGAAATTTCCCGACACGGATATTTTCGTCTGTGCGATTGATGCGCAACTCAACGACCGCGGCTACATCGTTCCCGGCCTCGGCGACGCGGGCGACCGGATCTTCAACGCACGCGCAGTGTGACCGCAAATGCGCGAATCCGTTCTCGTTCTCTTCGACATTGACGGCACGCTTCTCGAAGTCCGTGGTGCGGGCAGGCGCGCGTTTTCACGCGCGATTGATCATTGTTTCGGATGGAAAAATGAGCTGAAGAATATCCGATTTGCAGGCGCGACTGATTTGGATTTATTTCACAAGATCGCCGCGGAACACGGCCACGAGCCGACGCCAGATGATGAACGGAAATTCTGCAACCAGCTCGCGTACGAACTCAAAATCGCAATCGGCGAGGACGGAATTTCCCGTACGGTTTATCCCGGTGTTCCCGAACTGCTCGAAAAGCTCAGCGGCGATCCGCGCTGCCTGCTCGGCCTCGTCACCGGCAATGTCGAATCGTGCGCGTGGATCAAACTGCAGAACGTGAACCTCCACGAACATTTCGTCCTCGGTGCCTTCGGCCACGAACACGCGGACCGGATCGAAATCGCGCGGCTGGCGTTGCGCCGTGCGGAGGATCGCGCCGGCCGAAGATTCGAAAAACTTTTCCTGATTGGCGACACGCCCAACGACATCCGCGCGGCCCGGGCGATTGGAGCAACCGCGATTGCCGTGGCCACCGGCGCATTTCGTCGCGATGATCTGCTGGCGGCCGGCGCTGATGCAGTTCTCGATGATCTCGGAAATCTCGATGCGGTCCAGCGCGTGCTGGGGCTTGCCGGCGATCAGCCAAAGATTCGCTGATAGGCCCAGATCAGGCCGACGATGGCGATGATGACGGAGGCCGGGATCGTGATGAAGGCGCGATACCACGGTTTGCGGAAGAACCAGCCGACAACCAGCGTCGCGAGGCTGATGACGGCAAGCTGGCCGCCTTCGACGCCGACATTGAAGGCCACCAGCGCCGCGCCGAATTCGTGCCGTGGCAGGCCGAGTTCCAGCAGCACGCTAGCGAAGCCGAGGCCGTGGACCAGGCCGAAGCAAAAAACGACGGCCGGCCGCCACGCATGCAACTTGGTCGTGAAAACGTTTTCGAGGGCGACGAACGAGATCGAAAGCGCGATGCACGGTTCGACGATTTTCGGCGAGAGGCGCACGAAGCCATACATCGCCAGGCCCAGCGTGATCGAGTGTGCGAGGGTGAAGGCGGTGACCTGCCACAGCAGCGGCTTGAAACGCGTGCTCAGCAGAAAAAGTCCAAGCACGAAAAGAATATGGTCGGTTCCCTTCGGCAAAATATGCGTGAAGCCGAGCGCAAGGTAGCGCGACAGAACCTGCCGGCGCGTCATTGGCGGCTTCGGCGTGGCGGAGCGGATTTCGCCTATTTCGTAGGGCGGGCCGATTTCGCCGGGCAGGTGCAACGCATCAAACGATTCCTTGCCCGGCGCGCTCATCTTCGCCGCCACCGCGCCCAGGACTTCTGGAAATTGCAGCCGGACTTCCTTCGCCGAGGCCGGCAGTTGGCCGTGCAGGACCCCGATGAAATTGCTCGGCTGCGCGTTTTGCGCGAGGCTGTCGCGAATGGCCTTCATCAACTCGGCCTCGGACGGCAGCTCAATCTTCGTGGCAAAATTTTCCGCGCCGTCCTGCGCGAGCACCCTGAATTCTTTTTGCAGGCGCGCGCCGGCGTTTGTCAGCGCCGCTTGAAATTGAGCGGGCGGCTCGGTGGCGAGCGTCTGTACCTGCGAGTCGCGCAGGTTGCTGGGTTCGACGCCGGCCACGAACGCGACGACGTCGAAATCGAGCTTCACTGCAAATGTTCCGTTGGTCGCGAAATTCGCGTCGGCCTGCGCCAGGCTCAGCGCATGGGCATCGGCCCGCGTGGCGAAACCAGGAGCGAGGAACATCAGACAAAGGAAGAAGCGCTTCATGGCTGTGAAAAAATATACGTGGCCCACAGGCTTTCCCAGTCGGCCCTTTTCGGATCGGCGGCAGGAAAAATATGGACGGTCTTGACCAGCCAAGTACTGCGTTCCGGCAGCTTCAAATCGACGCGGCCGCTGGCATCGGTCCGCCCCTGAATCCGGCGCGTTGGATTGTTCGTGCTGATTGCGGTGACGAGCAGATTTGAAATCGGCTTCGCTTCAAAACTCACCGTGACGGGCAACGTGTCACCCGCGGCAAGCGCGAGCGGATTTTTCGCGGGGATGATTTCGAGTCGGAAGCCAAGCGCGCGGTCGTAGCCGTTGGTCGCGCCCGCGCCTGAAACGAGCAGCGCCTTCGCGCAGCGCGAAAAAAGTTCGCGGCCCGGCCTTGCGTTTTCGCCGTGCGCGTGCCGCGACCGGATCGCGTGTTCAAGCCCCTCCTTCCACAAATATTGCTCGAACTTGGCCGCTTCGAGTTCGATGAACATCGGCTTCGAGCGGTAGCCGGCAAGATACAATCCGGCATCTCCGGCGGTCGCGTGGCCCGCAGGTTCGTCGCCATTATTGCCGGCCACGTTCTGCCAGCCCGGCGGGCCGGCGAGCACGAATTGATCGAGCAGCTCTTCGTCGCGCGGATATTTTTCGCCCACAAAGTCGTCGCCGATACGCAACCGGAATTCGACGCGTTGACCGGGCGCGGGCGTGAACGACGACGGCTCGAACCAGAAATCATGCGCAACCGCGGCCACCGGCAGCGCGCAAAGCAAAAGCAGAAAACGAAGTTCTGACATGGCGCGCAAAGCTAGCAGAGTCCGCCGCGTTTTCCATTTTTTCCAATGATTGGAAACTGGCGGCCGGCAAATTTCCAATCATTGGAAAACCGGATGACGAAATCCGCCGCCGCCTTCCCCGGCCGCGGATGCCGGTTGCGCGCGAGAATGCGGCGGGGCTGGCGAATCATCAGCGCGCGGCCACCGGTCCGCGGGTGTTCAATTGTTGCAGGAGAAAACTTCATGAAATCAAATTTGATCAAGCTGTGCTTGTTTGTCGCGGCAGCTGCCGCGGTGCCGGTGATTCTTTGTGCGGCGGATCAGGCCGCACCGGCGAAACCCGCAAAGCGCGCGGAGGTGAAAAGAGCTCCGGCCGTGAAGCCGACGGAAGCGGATGTTCACTACGGCGCCGCGACAAACCAGGTGCTCGATTTCTACAAGGCCGAATCGGCCGCGCCGACGCCGCTGGTGTTCTTCATCCACGGTGGCGGCTGGCAGCACGGCGACAAGAAAGGCGTGAGCGGGCTGGCGGACTATCTGGCCGCGGGAATTTCCGTCGCTTCGATTCAATATCGTTTCACCGATGAAGCGAAGACGGCGGGCGCGAAACCTCCGGTGGACTGGCCGCTGAAGGATGCGGCGCATGCGCTGCAATTCGTCCGCAGCAAGGCGGCGGAATGGAACATTGACAAGAAGCGTATCGGCGCGTCGGGCGGTTCTGCCGGCGCGTGCTCGAGTTTGTGGCTCGCGTTTCACGACGACCTGGCCGATCCGAAAAGCAGCGATCCGGTCGCGCGCGAATCCACGCGGCTGATGTGCGCGGCCGTCACCGGCGCGCAAACTTCGCTCGATCCGAAACAGATGAAAGAGTGGATTCCGAACATCGGCTACGGCGGCCATGCCTTCGGCTTCAGCGCCGATTCTGCGAAGAAGACCTCGCAGTTCCAGGCGTTCCTCGACGGACGCGAAACGATCCTGCCGTGGATCAAGGAATATTCGCCATACGAACTCGTCAGCAAGGACGACCCGCCGGTTTACCTGATCTACTCGTTCGTCCCGGCCATCGGCCAGACGCAAAGCAACGCGACGCATTCCGCGAACTTCGGCGTGAAATTGCAGGAGCACCTGCGCGACGCCGGTGTCGCCTGCGAACTCGTTTATCCCGGCGCGCCCGACGTGAAGCACAAGACGATGCAGGAATATCTCATCGAAACGCTGAAGCAGCCGGCGAAGTGAACCTGTCGGGCGCGAATTTTATTCGCACTCGATCTCGTACCAGAGCGTCTTGAATTCGGGGCCGGCGTGGAATCGCGATTCGCTGCCTGAGCGCTCGATCTTCACTTCGCCGATCCGCTTGCCGGTTCCATCGAGCGCGTGAACTGATTTCACTTTGCTGTTCAGCGAAACATCGAGCGCGATTCCATTGACGACCGTCGGCCCGTGGCCCCAGTTCTGGCTGACGGTCTTTCGCGCCGCGTCCCATTTCATATCCTGATTTTCCGCCGAGCCGACGGCGGCCAGCAGCAGCCGCGATGATTTCTCCAGCGGCTTTCCGTCGAGGCTGGTGCAGATGATCGAGGCATAATCGTTCTCCGTTTTGCCGACGCGAAGTTTCAATCCGTCGAGATCGAAATCGCGGCCGCCGACCAGGCCGAAGACCGCGCGCGATGCCGGCGAACTCAGGCGGACGAACGCCTGCTTCTTGTCCGATGCATCGCAGACCGCGCGGCCGTCGGGCGATTCGAGTTTCGCGCCGTCGGGAATCGTCGCGGTTTCCGGCGCGGAAAGTTTCGGATCAATCCCGACGAAATTGCTCATCGCCAGTTTCGGACTCAGCCGCTGGTCGAGCGCGCCGCTCAACTTTTTTGTCAGCGGCGCGAGATCGCCGCGGCGGTACATTGCGCCGAACGGACCCATCATTGCCAGCTTCGCCGGATTGCCGACGATGGAAAAATAGCCGTTGATCTTGTCGGCGAAAAATCCCTTCGCATCGGAGCAATAATCGAAGAAGAAAATCCCGTCCCAATCTTGCAGCGACATGATGAGCGCGGCGAACGGAACGGTGGACGCCGCATAATCGTTCGGCGCGGGAATGTTCCATTCCGACATCGTGAACGGCCGGCCGAATATCCGCCAGACGGCGCGCTCGAACATGCAGTTGCGGTCCGGGTCCGCTTCCATCGGCGTGTTGCCGATCGTCCAGTTGCGTGAATCCCACGGCTTGCCGGGAAATCGCGGATGCTGCCAGTAGGCGTGGATGTCGGTGTAGTCGCATGTGTCCACGAGCACCGACGGCGTGTGGTAGGTGATCTGCGACGCGGTGACCGGGCATTTCACGCCGACGTCCTTTTTCAGGAAGTCCACGAGATCGCGGATGAAACCGTGCTCGGTTTCCACCATGAACGTCTTCACATCGTCCATCGCGCCCGCGGGCCAGCCGCTTTCGGGAATGTCCACGTTCGCGGCTTCGAGCGACTCGCCCTCGCGCAGCGGGTTTTCGATTCCGCCTTCGCGCAGCGTCAGGTTTGCGATCCAGAGGCCGGCGTCGCTGCCGCCGAACTTGAGGCAGATTCGCGCGGCCTTGTCCGCGTCGTCGGTCGCGCGGAACGTGGCCGAAACTTTTTTCCACGCGGTGCCGAGGTCGAGCGTTTCCGCGTAGCCGAGCGAGCCCCAGTTGCCCGGACCCTGCCGCGACACGTCCACGAAAAGCCGGCGGCTTTTTTCCGCGCGGACCGAAAATGTGAGCGTGTAGCTTTTGTCCTTCTTCAGCGAGACGTTCGGGAACGAGAGCTCGTGCTCATGAATCTGGTCAGTCGCTTTCGGAATTTGAATCCGCGCGGCATCCTGTTTCCCGTCCGGCCCGGCCTGCGCGGTCGTCACGTTCAGCGGCTTGTCTTTGCTCTGATGCAGCCGCCACGGCTTGAACGATTCCGCCGAGCCGTCCATCCGCACGAGCGTTTCGCCGGGCGGCTCCGCGTCCTTGCTCCACGCCGCCCTCGCCGCATCGCTGGTTTTGTATTTCGCCTTCAGCCACGCATTCCACTGCCGCGCGAACTCATCGCGGTACGGCTTCGGCAGCCGCCGCGCGGCCGCCGGGCCCTTCGTGCTGAAACTGTTCTCATTCGTGATCTCGACCACCGCGACCGCCGGATCGTCCGCGCGGCTCAGCTTGCGGTACGGATTCACGTGCCCGAGATACGCGCGGCAAAAATCCTTGAACAGCGCGCGCATCCTCGGCTCGAAATACAAAATGAACTTGTCGTAATGAAACTCCTGCCCGAGCTCGTCGCCGGGAAACCCCTCCGCCGCCGTGAACGTGCGCCCCACGTGCAGATTCAGGTTCGCGTAGATCCCGCGCCGCGCGAGCTGGTCCAGAAAATAATCCTGCCGCTCCAGCATCTCCGCATCGAGCTCCCGCTTCCCGTCGCGCGCCGCCGCCAGGATTCCGCGCGGCGCCGGCGACGACTCGTGATGATGAAACCGGATCGCATTGATGCCGAGCTTCGCCAGGTGCGCCGCGACCTTGTCCGCGTCAGCGTGCGCCGGAAAATCCGCGCTGAAGCAGAAATTAACGCCCCAGATCCGCAGCCGCTCGCCGCCTTCGAAAAAATGTCCGTCGCGGATCGTGACGAAACCGCCCGCGCCCGCCGGCTTCGCGTTCAGCCACGAAAAATCCGTCGCGGTTTTTTCCGCGTCATCGCCCGGAATCACGAATGGAAACCGCTCCGACTGCGCCGCCGCCCGGAAAAAAGCCACCGCCGCGAACACCGCCACCGCGAACCAAAGACGAGATATTTTCATGAGCACAGATTTTCCAACCATTGGAAAATCTGCCTCCCGCAAATTCCAATCATTGGAACTCTGGAGACGGCGTGCCCTCACGCCGTCGTTGAAGGTAGGGGCGGCTGGCCCAGCCGTCCGCGGCGCGGTGGGCCACCGCGCCCTACCGGCCGTCGTCCCGCCGCTGTCGGCATGGGAGCGGGGGCATCTTGCCCCCGTGGGCGCCGTCCCGCCGCAGCTTCGACAGGCCCGGACGGGCCGCGCGTTGACAGCCCGGCGCAACGCGCCGGGAACAGGACACGAAAAATTGACAAGCCCTGAAAGGGCGAAACCTCCGGCGCAATTACGCCCTTGCAGGGCTTGGATTGTCGGCATTCATTTTCCCGGGGCGTTGCCCCGGGCTGTCCACTCACGGCCTTTCAGGCCTTTCACTCCAAAAGAAACCCGCCGGGCATGGCGTGATGGCGTCCCGCCATCAGGAGCGGCGCCGTCCCGCCGCCGGCTGGTGTGGCAGCCGGGGCGAACTTCTTATTCAGTTAGTCCCCGGTGAGCCGATTGGGCTTTCTTCTTCCATGCCTCGGGATGCGACTGCATCCATTGGTCTGCTTCAGCAAAAATATCTTTTTGATATTTCAGCCGAAGAAGTTCTTTCATCCGGGCGTTGTATTCCGTCTCGCCTGGAAACATTCCGCAGCCCGCGTCAACGCAAGTCACCGCATAATTTGCAAGAAGGTAGTCTGCCCAAGGACTATGAGCCATCGTCACAAATCCTGAGAGATATAGGCGGGCTGTGCCATTTGAAAAGTCGCATTCTGCCGCAGTTGCTCCATTCGTGAACGCCGGAAACATTGCTGACTCGCGGCCAGTCTTCCATGTCACGACGATATTTGAACTTGATAGTATCAGTCTGTCGTTACTCGGTTCCACTGCGCTCACGATGCTTTCGAGAGCGGCGAGTAGGACAAGTGCGAGCAAGGACATCCGTATTTTCATTCTGGTACTAATCGCGCGTTTCATGCCCAACAGGTGCTTGTCTTGTTTTCAGGATATGCGCGCGGCTGGGGTGGAGATCTGGTTTCTTGCCATCACGCTGCTGCGCATAAATCCCGGGTTCGAACATGGCTGTTTTGTAGTCCCCGGCGCGGCGCAGGGGAAGGCCGGCGGCTTGTTGGTGATTTTCTTCAGGCTTAAGAATTGCGATTCGCGAATTTCCGGGCCGATGAGTTTGCACGGCGCAACTTGGACATAGAGAAACGGGAAATCGCCCTCGCCCCACAAGCTCCGCCAATCGGCGACCATCGCCGGAAAAAGCGTCCGATATTGGAACGCGTCGAGCCGGCTTGATTCGCCTTGATACCAGATCACGCCGCGGATGGCATACGGCAGCAGAGGGTGCAACATCGCGTTGTAGAGCGCGGACGGGCTGTTGACGAAGCTGAGCGGGTCCGGCGGCGCGTGCGGCGGATTCGGGCGCGGTGTGTCGGCCGCCTTCGCCGCGGCGAGCGCCGTGACGTAGCGCGTCTGTAACTGTGGCTCGTCAGCCTGATATTTCGCCAGACGCTGCGAATAGGACTGAATCGCTCTTTCATTGTCGGCCAGAATCGGCGCGAGTTGCGGATTGGCGCGCAGCGCGTCGGCCCGCGTCCACGACTCCGCAACGGAGCCGCCGTAGGCGCTGTTGATCAGTCCGATCGGCACGTTCAAATTTTTGTGCAGGTCCCTGCCGAAAAAATATCCGACGGCTGTGAAATTGCTGACGGTCGCGGGCGAGCAAATCATCCACGGTGCCGTGATCGTGCTGAACGGTTTGGTGGAGTTCGTTTGTGGCACGGTCAGATGGCGGATCAGGGGATAATTGGCGAGCGCCGCTTCCTTCGGCCACTCGTCGGTCGGCTGCGGCGGACGCGACACCAACTGCGGCATCTTCCGCTCCATGTTCGATTGTCCGCTGCATAGCCAGACTTCGCCGATCAGAACATTGGTGAACGTGCGCGTGTTCGCGCCGGAAATCGTCAGCGTTTGCGGCGTGGCGTTCGCCCGCATCGGCTCCAGCCAGATCATCCAACGGCCAGCCTTGGTGACCGCTTCCAGTTTCTGTCCGGCAAAAGTGACGGTCACTTTCTCGCCCTCGCTGGCGGTGCCCCAAACAGGCACGCGACGCCCCTACTGCAACACAGCATTGTCACCGAAGAGTGCGCTGGGCAGGACCGCGGCCCGTATCGGAAGACACGGAAGCAGCAGGCCGAGGAGAAATGATGCGCGGATGAAATTCTTCATAAGGAATACTTCAACATCGGATGGCCAATTTCATTTGCGATCAGAGTGGCGGGTACAGTTCCAAATTGC
>CAIVKH010000040.1 GCA_903906425.1 uncultured bacterium | reverse complement strand
GTCTGACTGGGGAACGGGTCTTCTCTGAAAGGCGGTGTCAACCGCCGGATTATGTTTTCTCGCATTTTTCTTTCGTCACCTTCTGCGCGACGGCGCGGCGGAGAGCCATCCAGCTCGCAGCCGCGACCCCGCGTATCCATCGATTCCGTCAACCGAGTATCGTTTGTGATAATCTATGCCCACGAATTTCATGGCGGATTCCTCCGTTTCTTCTTATCGGGATTTTACCCGAATTCCGGAGGTTCCGCCTTTCATGTTATCTGCCTGTGAGCCAATAGACACCATTCAAGCGGTCCACCTCCGTTGCCCAACCGTTGGTATCACACCCGCCGTTCAGGTGTTGGTTCCAGCAAATATACGACACCATTAAGTCCGAACCATCACTCATGCTTTGGGCCGTGACTTGAATGCGTCGCCAAGTTCCGGGTCGCGTAGCCTTGCCTGAGACTCGTTATCGCATCACGCGGTAACTTGCTGTTCTTCTACGATGTTTAACCCCAAGGACGCGGCCATATGGCGACATGCGATGATTCGACGTTTACGGAATCGCTCTTCATAGGACTCCACACCTTTGTCCAGATAGACCTGTCCGAATTTCAGGAGACGGTAGATGAGAATGGCCAGTTTGCGCGCCATGGCAAACACGGCCACGCCCGCTCCTTTCAAGCGGGAGAGTCGGCGAAATTCAGCGCCTAGGGCGGTCTTGGATGTCCGGAGCGTGTTCGCCGCAACTCGAAGAGCCAGTCCAACTCGCGTTGATGTGGACATCGGCTTCTTTCCGGACAAGGGTTTGCCGCCGCTGATGGCCTGCTTGGGCGCCAGCTTCAAGTAGGACACAAAATGATGTTCCGTCGGAAAACTTGCCAAATCCGTGCCGACTTCACTCAACACCGTTTCCGCTGTTTCCACGCCGACGCCGTCAATCGTGGTCAAGTCCGCCCCGCTCATCCGATACAGCGCCTCGCGCATCGGCTGTTGTCTTCGTCTTTTGATGGCCTTCATCTTTTCCTTTTGCGGCAGTGGCGGCACGGGCTGTCCGTCGGCAGATCGTTGTTCCATTTCCTTCAATGTTTGCATGATCTGCGCGTCGAATTCTTCTTTCCGGGCCTGGATGAAATCGTACATCTTCAATCCTTGTTTCAGTGCAAAAAGATGTTCGGCGCGCCAGTTTCCCCTCAGGTGTTCGGCGATTTGTCCGGCCGTCTTGTGACAACGTACATTCCGAAATCCGGCCAGCACGACCGGGTCCCGCTCCCCGGCAACAATGGCGCGCACAATCGCCATGCCGGTTGCACCGCTGATGTCCGAAACGGCGTGATGTACACGAATGTTCATTTGATCCATGCACTTTTGCATCCGGTTAATCCAGTTGGAGCTTTCGCGGGTCAATGTGTTTCGTTCCCGGATCAGCGCGCGCAAGGCGCAGACCTCGTCGGCGGGACGGAATGCCCCCTTGAGCAGGCCGCAACTGTGAAACATCTGAATCCACTGGCAGTCCAGCACGTCGGTCTTGCGCCCCGGCACGTTGAGCAGTGCGCGGGCATTGACCAGCAACACGTCGAGGCCGCGGCTCTCCAATACCTCATAAACCGAGATCCAATACACGCCCGTGCTCTCCATGGCCACGGATTTGACGCCCCGGGCCTTCAGCCAGTCCACCATACGGAACAGTTCCGCTGTGAAGCTCCCGAACTTTTCAACATCCCGCCCTTTGCCTTGGAGCGCCGGTGCGCAAACAAAATGCTCCCGGCTTCCCAAATCCGCGCCCGCCACGTCGTGACGAAGCGCCTTGAGTTCGACTGCTTTTTCTTTCTTCATTTGCTGCCTGCCTTTCTTTATGGGCACCGCGCGACAGCCCGGGATGGCATCGTTCAAGAATCTTGCCTGGGGGAGTGTTTCCAGCGTTCGCACGCCGTAACCTCACCAATGTAAACTAGCCGCCCGGAGCCATGCTCTATGCGGGGCAGTTTGCACCACTGGCACGCGGGCCTTAACTGCTGCCGCACAGCACCGGATACAGAACGCAGGACGAGGTCTCTTCATGTAAACTCCGCCGTGTCTTCACGACGGAGGCATCGCTCTATGTCGATCCCAGCCCCCGCGTCGTTGGCGCATTTGCTTGTGCAGCGTCGGACACTCCGCACGGCCTCCGCTGCGTTTCGTCGCCACGTCCCGGCGAACTCGCGGACGCTCACGGCGGAACTTCGCG
>CAIVKH010000039.1 GCA_903906425.1 uncultured bacterium | reverse complement strand
TCCAGCGCCAATACCGAACCTTCGCCGGACGCGCGGCCTGCTGCTGCCGCGTCAGCTGTCGGGGCAGGTCAACACCAAAGGAATTTGAACCATGATTGATATCAACTCTATTCAACCCGGTACGACAACCGTTCTTATTGGACCAAACGGGTCTGGAAAAAGCCGACTCCTACGTGAACTTTGTGTCAACTTCCTGCGCAGGGGAGACGAGGTCATCGCAATTGCTCCCACAATTTATGATCGTTTTGGAAGAATGCCGCAAAGAGGGCTGAACTTCTTTGGGGCCAGACAAGGTCGCATTGCAGCGCGGAATGTTATACAGTCGGCACTGAAGAGAGCATCTTCTGAGAATCCGCAGATTCTTAAGAACCTGACGCAGGCACTGAAATACACTAACTTTGATCCGTGTGTCGGGATGCGCATCGCCAATATTGATGAGCGTTTCCTCGCGAAAGAGGATAGTCCTTTCACTGACTCCGAATATGAGGAGTTTAGAAGTGCCCTGTCGAAGTTTCGAAACAGCTCAGATCCAGACGGGATTGTCCGATTGAGCCTTGACTCCTATTCATTCCAAGAAGTCAGCGGTCTGTCGTTGGGAATCTTAGCGGGATCAGAAAGCATACTCTTCAAATCTGGCGCAATATCTCGGATCGAATACATTTTGTTTCGAAACGGTGAGCCGATTCCATTGTTGGAAGCATGTTCCGGCGAAATCAACTTCATCACCACGATCGCCTTCATTTCGACGCAAATAGAGCGCCGTTCCATAATCGCGATTGATGAGCCGGATACCAGCCTGCACCCCACATGGCAGAAGATTTACGTAAAGACCCTTCTGGACCTGTTCGACTATTACGAGCCACGCATTGTGATCTCGACACATTCGCCGATCATCATCTCGGGTGCTGAAGCTACGAGCGGGAATGTGACCGTGTACGAAATGACGAATGGCGAAGCGCGCAAGTTCGACCACACGAAGCTTAGCTTGGAAGAAATGTATGACCGCTTGTTTGGGTTGATAACGCCAAAGAATCACTACCTATCACAACGCGCTGTCTCGTTACTGAACTCTCTAAACTCCAAAGACCGCAATTTGCGCCAAGTTGTCGATGAGTTGGAGGAGCTTCGCGAGAAAAGTTACGACGTTTCGCAGCGGGAAGTAATTCGCAAAGTCGAATCAATGGCGCGCGAGTTGGACACAATGGGTAGAGGGCCTGGATAATGATAGAGTTCACCCAAGAAGAGCTGAGTCTAATGGATAGGCTTAGTGTCGTCGGCGGATGGGACGATCCTGCGGCAACAGACATTAGGCGGAAGATTACCAGATATCTTCGAGAGAAAGGGATTGCGTTTTGTTGCTATTGCCGAGTGTCCATGCATGGCTGGCACAACTGGACAATTGATCCTGAACATGTGTTACCCAAAAGCATTTATCCCAAGCAAACGTTCAAACTTATGAATCTCAACATCGCCTGTAAGCGTTGCAATATGGGGATAAAACGGGCTGATGATTCATTCTTCTTAGGTACCCGAGACTGTGCCGAACCGTTTAAGAGTGAGCTGTACAAAATCATCCATCCAAATCTCGATGAACCCAATGACCATCTGCATGTGAAAATTGAACAATCTAACAACACATATATCAGGAAATATTGGGTGATAAACAACAGCGCCAAGGGGAAAGAAACGTATGAGTATTTTCGGCTTAGTGAACTTGAAATTCAAAGTGTCGATGTAGCTCAAGAACTGCCCAGTGTTACGCCGGATCTGCCGGCTGCAGTTGCGGATGATTTGAACGCGGCACTTAAGCAGCAATGAAATTAAGTCATCGGACCGCGCCAGCCGCACCCATCTACGGAATCGACTTCACCAGCGCACCCACCGCCCGCAAACCCATCACCTGCGCCCATGCCGCGCTGACCGGCGACCGACTCGCCATCAAACGCATCGAGTCATGGCCCTCATTCCGCGAACTCGAATCCTTCCTCCAACGCAAAGGCCCATGGCGTGCCGGCTTTGATTTCCCCTTCAGTCAGCCCCGCTGCCTGCTCGAATATCTCTGCCACGCCCACGACTGGGAAAGCGCCGTCAAATGGCTGACCGACGGAAGAACCCGAAAAGAGTTCGAGCGCATCTTCGATGAATACAAAGCCGAGCGCCCGGAAGGCGACAAGCACCACATGCGTGCCACGGATACCGCAGCCGAATCTTGCAGCCCGATGATGTTCTACGGCGTCCCCGTCGCGAAAATGTTCTTCGAAGGCGCACCGCGATTGTTCAAATCCGGCATTTCCATTCTCCCCGTGCGCCCGCGTCCCGGCGAAACCCGAGTCGCCGTCGAAGCCTATCCCAAACTCGTCGCCCAGCGATACGCAGCCCACGGCAAATACAAATCCGACGACTCCAAGAAACACACCAAGGACCTGCGCGCCACCCGCGAAAGAATCCTGACCGGCCTCCAAACCCACGCCCCGCGCGACTACGGCCTCCACGTCCAGATTCCCGACGCCATTCGCACCGCCGCCATCAAAGACGAAACCGGCGACACCCTCGACGCCATCCTCTGCGCCCTCCAAGCCGCCTGGTCCCATCGCCACACCGATCCTCCCAACGGAATCCCGCCCACCGCCGACAAACTCGAAGGCTGGATCGCCGATCCGACTTTGGTCTTTTCCGAAAAATCGGCAACGATGGACATCAAAGTTGCCTGCCATTGCGAGGCCAATTCACGCGCCGCCGACTCGCAGCTTGACGATTCAGTTTTTTTCCGCAAGGTGCATGTTGTGCAAACCGGTGGAAACGATGGCTCGGTTTGATGATGGGTATGTGTTTCTATTGGCCTGAGCACTTTTATGCCTCGATCAACAAATGCCACAGGGTGTGTTCTGAACAGTGCGAGCATCATAACGCTTTGTAAGCGGACTGTCATAATTGCCGCTCTCACATGGGCTGCGATGACCACAAGTGCCGCTCCTGTCGTCGAGACAAACACGTATCAGTCCACGCTGTCTTCGGATGCCAACGGGCCGCTGGACCTGAAGGCCGAGCTCAACTATGACGACAGCAGCTCCAACGCGCCTATCGCTGTGGTCATGCACGGTTATTCCGGCACGAGCGGTCTTTTCGATGCCGTGCGCGGCAATGCGCAGTATCTGCGCGACAAGGGCTTCTTCGCCGTCTCGGTGGCCATGCGCCAGCGGGAAGGCTCGGACGGTATTCGCGATTCGGGCGGCCTCGAGATATACGACATCTATGACGCCGTGGAGGCGGTGAAGCGGGACTATCCCAGCCGGATCAACCCCGCCATCGTCTATCTCACCGGCTACTCCGGTGGCGGCGGAAACACGATGGCAGCGGTGTGCAAGTTTCCGGACTATTTCAATGTGGCGGCCGCCTTATTCGGCATGTCGGACTATGGCTACAACGCGACCAACGGCTGGTATTTCGACGGCGCCACCACCAGCCATCAGTCGCAGATGCGGACCGATATCGGTGATCCCACGATCGGGGACACCAACATCACCGATCGCTACCACGCACGTGCCGTGAACCTCGCCTCGGCCAACAATCCCTATACGGAGATCCACCTCTTCGTGAACGCGACCGAGACGACCTGCCCGTCGATTAACGACATCACGTTCTATTCCAATGCGGTGAGCCAGGCAGCCTTTTCGGGCGAGTTCTCGAACATGACGGCCCACATAGGCCAGTCCGGCCTGTATCAGGACTTCAATACGAACGGCCTCAACGACGCCAACGAGCAGCAGTATTGGCCGCACGGGGCACCCGCTCACGACCAGCAGGACGCCGCCGAGAATTGGTTCATGGACCGCCTGCTAGCCGGGCAGATTCCGCGCCGCCCATTGAACTCTTCTGACAGGCTCTTCGTGGCCGGCTTCGTCAAGACCGCTCGCTTTGAGTGCCGTGTCGGCGACGGCCAGCAGGGGGCGCTTCGGCTCGACTACGCGCTAACCCCGACGAACCTGACATTTCACGCGCAAGTGCTGAGTCTGGACAAGCAACGGGTTTCGCGGCTCACCATCAACACCGCCGCCTTTTCGAACCAGTTGGTGGACGTGATCGCGAACGGCTCACGGGTGGCTTCGTTCGCAGGCGGCGGACTCTGGACCACAGAGTCGCTGCGGGACGGCGACACGCTGGAACTTCGCGCGGTGGGTCCCGCGGTATTGTGGTGGGAAAGCGTCGCGGTAAATTCGGTCTCCGCAACCTCAGCGTGGGTATCTGCCACGCTGGCCGGCACGAACGCCGCAGTCTGGTGCTACTGCGGAACGAACAATCCCGGACAACAAACCGATGGATGGTGGCGCAGCTCTGTGCTCGGCGGCGATGTCCCCACTGGGCGAGTATCAGTCCTCTTGACGAATCTGGCGCCTGACACCACCTACTATGTCGCCTTCTTCGCCACGAACATGATCGCTGGCAAAGCTGCGTGGTCGGACGTGCGAAACTTCACGACGCTTCCCCCTTCATGCAAACTTCTGGCTTTTTACGATTTTGAGCGCGACCTGCATGACCAGTCCACTAATGCCTTTCACGGCACCTCCATCACGTCGGGCGGCGCGGGCGTCACGTTCACCAACGCAGTTCCTCCGGCCCTTGGGGTAACCAGCCATGAATCCGCCGTCTTTGACGGAAAGAGTTGGATCGCGCTCCCATTCCTCAATCTCTACAACCGCGCCAAGTCGGGAGGCATCTCAGTTTCCTTCTGGGCCAAAGGCGGGTCAACCACCTCAACCTGGACGCTGGCGGAAGGCAGCACAAACAACATTAATCCGGCCTATTGCCTCGGCCCGAAGGGCGTCGTTTCCACATTGCGTGCCTACGTGCGGACAGATGCGGGCAGTGCGCTACGAGATCGCGATTCAGTTGGTGCGGTGTTCGACGGTGCGTGGCATCATGTGGCATGGACTGATAAGGCTGGTGCGGCGCATCTTTACATCGACGGTTCGGCGGCCGACACGGCCAGTTACTCCTATACGCCCGGCACGCTGACTATGAACACGACCACCATCGGTGCGCTCATACGGACATCGACAGCCGCCAAATATCCATTCATCGGCTGGATCGACGACTTCGCGATCTGGGACGAGGCGCTTGGCACCAACAGCATCGCCGCGCTCAGCGCCGGCGCGTCGCCACTCGCGCTGGCGGGTCTCTTGTCCGACCCCTCTCAGCCGGTGCAGATCACGGAGATAAGCCTCCCCGGCCCCGCAAACGTGTCGTTCTCTTTCACCGGCCCCACCTTGGCGATACAGCCGCGCGTGTGGTGGACGACGAACTTGTCCGCCGCAGAATGGTCGCCTGTTACAACTCTGACGGATACGGTGAAATCCAACGGTATCTTCCATCAGACATATGATGGTGCGCCAGCCGCCCAAGCGACGTTCTACAAGGTAGTTTACTGAGATGCCTCATATCTCATGCGTACAATGTTTTCGCAGAGCAAGCTGCGCTTTGGCGGCACCTATGACGGGCGGTTCGAATTATCAAAGAGCCCGCGCCAGCCACCTTCCAGTATGAAGCGCATACGACACCATCCCGCCCACCGTCGACAAACTCGAAGGCTGGATCGTCGACCCGAGCCTGGTAACTCGTGGTGAGATGTGAGACCCGTCAAATAGCGGGTTTGCATATTCACGTAACCCTCGATCCAAGGGCGTTTGATCAGTGCCTGATTCGGCACAAAAGGAAATAGTTCAGTGGGGTGAACGCCCCATGGCTCAGAACTGTTTCTCGGCTACTCTTCATAAATGGTGATCGAAATGCAGCACGATGAGCGAATGGACGGCGGTCGCGCACATCATGGAGGCGCGGCCGGCGCCGTTGATTTGACATGAAAAGAAACGGCCACGTCTTGCTGACGGGCGCGACCGGCTATGTCGGCGGACGGCTGTTGCCGTTGCTGGTGGCGGATGGCTGGAGCGTGCGGTGTCTGGCACGGCAGCCGGAACATTTGTCACCCCGCGTGCCGGCCGGCGTCGAAGTGGTGCGAGGCGATGTGCTCGATGCCGCATCGCTTTCGGCGGCGATGGAGGGTGTGGAAGCCGCCTATTACCTGGTTCATTCGATGGGCGCGACGGGCGATTTTGAAACGCAGGACCGTCAGGCCGCGGAGAATTTCGCCGCCGCCGCGCGCGCTGCGGGCGTGCAGCGCATCATTTATCTCGGGGGCTTGGGCGAGGATGATCCGGAACTGTCGGCGCACCTGCGCAGCCGGCACGAGGTGGGCGAGCGTTTGCGGGCGCACGATGTGCCGGTGATCGAGTTCCGGGCGTCCATCATCATCGGCTCGGGCAGCCTGTCCTTCGAGATGATCCGCGCCCTGGTGGAGCGGTTGCCAGTGATGGTGACGCCGCGCTGGGTCCGGGTGAGGGCTCAACCGATCGCCATCGGCGACGTGCTGGATTATCTCCGTGCGGCGCCTTCCCTCAAATTGGACGGCAGCGTCATGGTCGAGATCGGCGGGCCGGACAAGGTTTCCTATGGCGAGCTGATGCGGGAATACGCGCGGCAGCGCGGGCTGCGGCGACTGATGATTCCCGTTCCTCTGTTGACCCCGCATCTGTCGAGTCTGTGGCTGGGCCTGGTGACGCCGCTGTATGCCCGCGTGGGCCGCAAGTTGGTGAACAGCCTCCGCCATCCAACCGTGGTGCGCGACGATTCCGCTCAACGTCTGTTCTCCATCAGGCCGATCGGCGTGGGCGAGGCGATTGCTTGTGCGTTGCGAAACGAAGATTCCAGCTTCGCACAAACACGCTGGTCGGACGCATCGTCAGCTGCCGCAAGCGCGCCCCGACAATGGGGCGGCACACGATTCGGCAACCGCCTTGTGGACTCGCGCTCGACGCAGGTCGCGGCGTCGCCGGCCGAAGTCTTTGCCGCCATCGAACGGATCGGCGGCGCGACCGGTTGGTATTTTGCGAACTGGCTTTGGACGTTGCGCGGCTGGCTGGATCTGCTCATGGGCGGGGTGGGCATGCGTCGCGGTCGCCGTGATCCGGAACGGGTGCGCGTGGGCGACACGTTGGATTGCTGGCGCGTCGAATCCATCGTGTCGGGCCAGCGGCTGCGACTGGCGGCGGAGATGAAACTGCCGGGCCGGGCGTGGCTTGAATTTGAGGTGCAACCGGATGGAAACGGCGCGCGTCTGCGTCAGACGGCGACGTTCGATCCGCTCGGACTTTGGGGGCTGGCGTATTGGTATGGTGTTTGGCCGTTGCATCAACTCGTGTTCGCCGGGATGCTGCGCGGCCTGGCGCAGTCCGCCATGAAGAAAGGTTGAATATCCATCATGACGATCAACAACACACCGAGTCGCCGACTGCTTGCGCTGGCTGGATGGATATTGCTCTGTTTCGCGGCTGCGTCGCTGGGTGGGTTCTTCGGGCCGGGCGAATGGTATGCGTCATTGAAGAAGCCGATGTGGAATCCGCCGGGTTGGATCTTCGGCCCGGTCTGGTCGGCGCTCTATACGATGATGGCCGTGGCAGCGTGGCTGGTGTGGCAGCAGGGAGGATTTGCGGCGTGGCGCGGTCCGCTGCTGGCGTTCTTCGTTCAGCTGGTGCTCAACGCGGCGTGGACGCCGCTGTTCTTCGGCCTGCATTGGCCGGGTGCAGCATTATTAGAAATCATCCTGCTGTGGCTGGCCATCGCGTGGACCATCGCCGCATTTTGGCGGGTGCATCGCACCGCCGCGTGGCTGCTGGTGCCCTATCTGGCATGGGTAAGTTTCGCCGCGGTGCTGAACGGCGCATTATGGCGGCTGAACCCATGACCAACCTGGCAGGCAAAACTTCCGCCGGACGCACATCATGGTGGTGACACGGCTCAAGGGGTTTTACCCCTCATCCCTGGCGCATGCCCGACTGGTGACACGATGAAAAGAATCCCCATTCTCATATTTCAGCTGATGCTCTGCTGTTGCGCTTTGCATCCGGCCGCGAAGAACCGGCCGTCCTCTTGGGCCGCCGTCGTCCAGGCTGAAGGGGTGCCCAATCTCTTCAAAGTCTCGGACACCTTGTATCGCAGCGACCAGCCCACGGCCGCAGGCATGCAAGAACTCAGGAAACTGGGAATCAAGACGGTCATCAATTTGCGGTCCTTCCATTCAGATGAGGATGAAATCGAAGGCACCGGTCTGCGGCAGGAACACATTTATATGAAGACCTGGCATCCGGAGCGCGAGGATGTCGTCCGGTTCATGCGCCTTGTGACGGAGCCGACGAATGCCCCCGTCCTCGTCCATTGCCAGCATGGCGCGGATCGCACGGGAACCATGTGCGCCCTCTATCGGATTACTGTTCAAGGATGGTCGAAGAAAGATGCGATCCGGGAAATGAAGGATGGTGGATTTGGGTTTCATGAGTTTTGGAGCAATCTTGAGCCTTGGATTGAAGGATTCGACGTGGAGAGTTTGAAAAAGGAACTGCAGTCGAAGCAGGTCCCCGACTAGGGCTTCTTGGTACGGCAGTCTTGTGATGGCGCAGGCAACGACTTTTAAGGAACAAGCACCGTGAGCGCGCCCGGCAGAATCTCGATCTCGACCGGCGTTCTACCGATGATGTCTCCGTCAGCTTGCACCGACAGGGGTACGCTGCAGCGTATGCTGATACTCTTTTCAGCCTTGATGAAATGCGCGTGCAGCTTGGTGGGCCGGCCCGTTACGAGATCAAAGAGATAGCGCGGGTAGTCGAGAAACGTCTGCATGCTCAGGACCCAGACATCGAGATGCCCGTCATCCACGCAAATGTCCGGCCCTTTCGGATAAAGCATCTTGCCGAGAATCCCGCAATTTGTGATCGCAACCTCAACAGCCCGGTACTTGTGAGCCTCACCATCCACGGTGACGATAAGGTGTCGGGGCTTGAGCAACTTGAATTTCAAGAGCTTGAAAATGGCGGTCCCAACATAGGCGATGCGCCCAAAACGGCCCTTGCTCTTGCGCGTTGTACTGCCGATGACCGTAGCACTGATGCCAACGCTGGCGTTCAGGATATACATCCTTTTACCGATTCTCATCGCATCGGTTTTTCGCGAACGGGGCGTGCCTGCGATGAGCGCGACGGCAGCGTCCACTTCGAGAGGAACATCGAGTTCGCGTGCAAATAAATTCCCCGTCCCGGTCGGTATGATGCCGAGAGGGATTGAGCTTCCCGCGAGACCGTCGCTTACGGCTGATACCGTGCCGTCCCCGCCCGCGGCCACGACCATGTCGAAGCCCTCGCGCAGTCTGTCGCGCACGATTTGGTTGGGCCTGTCCGTCTTCAGCGTCTCATGAACCTCGAAGTCGATATGAGATGCAGTGAAATGGCGTTTCATCGCCTCGCGCAGTGACTCATGCGCCGTTTTATCCGCAGGCGGGGTTAATATTACCAAGGCTTTCATCTGCGCTGCAAAGTCTGCACACTGCACCGGACGCCTGCTATGGGGTGAAACCCTTCCACAGCGGTGGATATAGCATGTCCGTCCACGCCGCCGCCATCAGCGACGAAACCGGCGACACTCTCGACGACATCCTCTGCGCCATTCAAGCCTCCTGGTCCCATCGAACCACGAACCCGCCCAACGCAATCCCGTCCACCGCGGACCAACTCGAAGGTTGGATTTTCGATCCGAGCCTTCTGCCGTGAGTCCCCGGTGCAAAAGCCGCTCGTGTATTCGCGGCGTCGAATGCGATACCTTTCCGAGAACTTCCAATCATTGGAGACAATCGGATACGATAGCTTTCAATAGCTTTCAATGATTGGAAATGGCGAAAGACATCATGTGAAACGAACCGGCTTTTTAACACTCGCCTTGCTGCTGGCATCACGCACGTTGCTCTGCGCGGCTGAACCGTCGTTCGATGACGGCCTCAGGAAGCAATTCGGGGAACTGACGGTGAAGAAGCTTCCTGGCGTCGCAGTGCTGGTGGCGCGTGATGGGAAGATCGCATTCCAAGGCGGGTTCGGTCTGGCGAATGTGGAAACCAAAGAGCCGGTGACACCCGAGACGAAATTCCGTATCGGCTCGATAAGCAAGCAGTTCACTGCCGCCGCGATTCTTCGGCTGTCGGAAGATGGCAAACTCGCGATCAGCGATCCACTCGACAAGTTCTTCCCCGGTTTTCCGCGCGGCAGGGAAATCACGCTGTATCATCTGCTCACCCACACGTCCGGCATCCACAGCTACACGGACAAGCCGCGATTCAAGAGCCGCGTAAACAAGCCCGTTACGCCCGACGAACTGATCGCCTCGTTCCGCGATGACCCGCCGGACTTCGCGCCCGGGGCCGGATGGCACTACTGCAACGGCGGCTATTTCCTGCTCGGCGAGCTCGTGGCGAAAGCGTCGGGCAAGTCCTACGCCGCATATCTCAAGGAAACATTTTTCGATCCGCTGGAAATGAGGGATACCGGCGTCTATGTGAACGCCGCGCCGCCAAAACAGATGGCCGTCGGTTATGCCGCGACCAAAGACAAAGTGGAGCGGGCGCTCGATTGGGATATGTCGTGGGCCAGTGGTTGCGGCGCGATCTATTCCACCGTCGGTGATCTCTTTCGCTGGAATGAGGCGCTCTTCGGCGGGCACGTGCTGAAGGCCGCTTCTTTCAAGACGATGACCACACCGGTCACTTTGCCGGAGAATGTGGACGGCCCGACCTGCGGTTGCGGACTCTTCGTGAATGAAATCAAACGCCTGCCGATGATCGGACACGATGGCGGTCTCGAAGGTTGGTCATCCAGTATTGTCCGTCTGCCGGAGCAGAACTGCACCGTCGTGGCGCTTGGCAACTCCTTGCCTTCCGTGCCGGGATTCACGCCGTCCCTCCTCGTGTGGCAGATGACACAAAAATTCCTCGCCGATGACATCAAGAAGCTGCCGCCACTCCAGGAGAACACCGCCGTGGACAAATCATCCTGGCCGGACTTCGTGGGACGCTACGGCTACAAGAAAGCTGTGTTGACCGTCACGATGGAAGACAGGCATCTCTACGCCCAACTCACTGGCCAGTTGAGGTACGAAATCTATCCGAAGGCGACGAACGATTTTTTCTGGAAGATCGTCGACGCCCGCGTGGTCTTCTTGCGGAATGCGAAAGGCGAAGTCGTCGCCGCGCGACACACGCAAAACTGCAACACCTTCCGCGCACCGCGCATCATTCCTTTCCATCTCAATGACGGATACCGGGGCCAATGGCTCATAACGATCATCGGTAACTTCGCGCTCGTGATGTCCGTCCTGTGCGTGCCGATGTGGTTCTTTGGCCGGAAACGGGTGCGCTGGACATGGCTGGATTTTTCTGCCGCCTGGCTTCCTCTTGTCACCTGGTTTGGCCTGTCGTGGATTAGCCTTCTTCCAAAGAGTCCTGACAATCGAGCTGAAGTGGTTTTCATCGGCGCGCTCACGGCTCTTTGTCCCATAATCAGGTTGACCGGAAAGAACTGGATCGCCGAAAAAAAGATGGCACGGGTGACCGCGTCGCTCGGCGTCGCCCTCGCCGCCGCCGTATATTTTGTGACGCCGTACTTGTAGAGATGAAAGAAATCCTCCGCCCCCGCGCCATCGATGTCGCAACCGGGGACGCCCTCGAAGCCATGCTCTGCGCCACTCAAGCCGCGTGGTCACATCGAACCACCAATCCACCTGACGGAATCCCGCCCACCGCCGACAACCTCGAAGGCTGGATCGTCGATCCGAGACTTCTACCGTGAGGTTCCCTAGTGGAAACTCCCGTCGCTCCCGTCATGGCGTTTTGCGCAAGATCTTTCCATGAACTTCCAGTTGTGGGAAACAATCGGGTGCGATGATTTCCAACGATTGGGAAATAGAGGAAAAGAAACCTCCAGCGTTTGGAAATTCACTGGTGCAAATGCGGAGACGATAACTGCCGGAGTGAAACAACCCGTTATGAGGCGAAATTAGCCGCGGAGTCAGATGAAATGAAATTACGATCCACGACATCTTGTGAAATTTCACAGCGACGAGGGGCATTGTTCATGCCGTTGTTCCTGCTTTCGCTGGCCGTGCTTTGTCCCGCACGCGCCGAGCCATCCATCACGATCGACGGTCATCGCGAAGGGCGCCGGTTCGATGGCATCGGCGCGGTCAGCGGCGGCGGGGCAACGTCGCGATTTTTGCCGGAATATCCGGAACCGCAGCGCAGCGAGATTCTCGACTATTTGTTCAAGCCGAATTTCGGCGCGTCGCTCCAAGTCTTGTATGTCGAAATCGGCAGCGACAAGAACGGCACGCAGGGTTCCGAACCGAGCCACGCACGCTCGCGCGAGGAACTGGACAATCCGAAGCCTGAGTATTTTCAACGCGGCTACGAGTGGTGGCTGATGAAGGAGGCAAAGAAGCGAAATCCCGACATCCGTTTCGACGCGACGGCGTGGAACGCACCGTTGTGGGTTGGCACCGGAAAAGGCGGCGGCGGATTCTGGTCGCAGGATATGGCCGATTATTACGTGTCGTGGATCAAGGGCGCGAAAACATATCACGGCCTCGATGTTCGTTTCAGCGGCTGTCGCAACGAGAGCGGCGTGAATCTTCCATGGGTGAAAATGTACCGACAGACGCTCGACAAAGCGGGACTAAAAGATGTCTCCATCCACGGTTTCGACAACTGGAGGCCGGAGAGCAAATGGCTCTTCGCGAAAGAACTCGCGACGGACAAGGAACTCAACGAAGCGGTGGCCATCATCAGCAATCACACAACATGGAAGGGCGCGCCCGAGGGGCCATCGCCGTCGCCCGACTATGTGCTGAACAGCGGCAAGCCGATATGGGACACCGAAGAACACGTCTATCAAGACGGTTATTCGAGTGCGATTAACAAGGTCAGGGCCTGCAACGAGAACTACATTGATAACAAAGTCACGAGCACCGTCTTCTGGCACCTCGTTTCGGCGTTCTACAAAATCGAAGGCTGGTACGGAAAACACGCGATGATGATCGCGTCGTCGCCGTGGAGTGGAAATTATTTCGTCGCGCCGGAACTCTGGGGCCACGCGCACACGTGCCAGTTTACGAAACCGGGCTGGAAATATCTTGAGGGCGAAGGCTGCGGATATTTCAAGAGTGGCGGAAGCTACGTGACCTACAAATCGGACAATGGCTCAGATTTTACCATCGTCATCGAAACCAAGAACGCGAAAGCCGATCAGGCCGTCACATTCAACATCACGGGCGGACTCTCGCAGGGGAAGGTTTCAGTTTGGAAAAGCGATCAGGCCGCGCTTTTCGTGAAACAAAACGACATCGCGCCACAAAACGGGAAAATCGAAATCAAGCTGAAGCCTTTCTGCATCTACACGCTCACCACGACTGGCGGACAACAGAAAGGCAATCATCCGGCGCCGCCCGCTGAAAAGGCGTTTCCCTTTCCGTTTCACGAAAATTACGAGCACTGCAAAAAGACAGGTACTCTGCCGTACTACCAATCCGATATTGACGGCGTTTTCGAGGTCGCGAATCGCACCGATGGCAAAGGCAAATGTCTTCAATCCGTCGTCAAGTTCAGCAGAACCAAAACACCTCTCGACGGTTTCACTGTTTTGGGAGACGCGAATTGGAAAGACTATCAAGTCAGTGTCGATGTTTCTTCAATCGAATCTGGCTCCGCCGCGCTTCTCGGCCGCGTCACCGACACGCGCGGAAGAGCCGCGAAAGGTTTTATTCTGAAACTCGGCAACGGCGGCGAGTGGTCTCTGCTCGCGAACACCAACGCGCTCGCCTCCGGTCACGCGACGCTCGCGAACCAACCGTGGCACAACCTCAAGATGACGTTCGAAGGCGCGAAGATCACATCGTTTATTGACGGCAATCAGGTCGCCTCCGTCACAAACACAAACAATCCGGCGGGCATGGTTGGCCTCGGAACGCATACAAACGCTCCATGTTTTGACAATTTGATCGTCACGGATGTGAACGGTGCCATTCCCCCGCCGACGTCGTTTTTCCAAGATGACCTGAAATAATCGTCATGCGCGACAGGAACAGCTCATTGTCGCCGTCAACCTCTTGTCGCTGACGGCGTCTGTCCGAACAGGCGGGTGTGTATCCACCTCTACGGTCATCGATTCCATGTTGACCTGCCGTTCCCGCACCAAGGTCAGGCTTGTGTAAACTCTCGCCATCGGCATGTTCGCGAAAGTTCGCCGCCGGACGCGCGACCTGCTGCAACCGGGTCTGCAGATGGCAAAACGCGCTCAGACTTCGACGGGATAGTCGGTATAACCCTTTGGTCCCGGCGTATAGTTGAGGCTGAGGTCGGGCTCGATGAGCTTCTTGCCGAGTTTCATTTTCGAAACCAGTTTCGGATTTGAAAGGAACGGACGGCCGAACGCGATCAGTTCGCCGCGTTTCGCGGCGAGATCGGATTCGGCTCGGGCGCGGTCATAGCCGCCGGACAGAATGATCGTGTCCTTGAACGCGCGACGGATTTTATCCTTCACCGTTTGCGGCACCGCGGGCGCGCCCATCGCGCTATGATCGACGGTGTGGATGTAAACGAGACCCAGCTTCGACAATTCTCCGGCGAGTTGCTCGAACGTGTCTTCCATCTGCGGATCGGTGCCCATGTCGTTGAACGCGCCGAAAGGCGAGACGCGGATGCCGACACGATCGCCGCCGATCTTCGCGACGCATCGTTTCGCGGCTTCGACAGCGAAACGGATACGATTCGATATGTTGCCACCCCATTCGTCGGTGCGCTTGTTCGTGACGGTGTTGAGAAACTGGTCGATCAAGTAGCCGTTCGCTCCGTGCAGTTCGATGCCGTCGAAACCTGCTTCGATCGCGAGCACCGCCGAGTGAGCAAATTCATTCAGCGTCGATTCGATGTCAGCCGCGGTCATCGGTGTCGGCACCGGATACGACTGCATCTGCTGTTGGTCCGTCCACATCGCGCCGGAAAGTCCGACGGCCGACGGCGCGAGAATCCGCGCGCCCGCGGGCATGTTCAGCGGATGTGACGTGCGGCCAGTGTGCATCAGTTGCACGAAGATTTTGCCGCCGGCTTTGTGAACCGAGTCCGTAATCTTTCGCCAGGCGTGCGCCTGCTCCGTGTTGAAAAGGCCCGGAATGCGCGCATAGCCGAGACCGTTGGGCGACGGTGCCGTTCCTTCGGTGACGATCAAACCAGCCTCGGCTCGCTTCGTGTAATATTCAGCGACCAGATCGCCCGGCACATTTCCCGGTGAACGGCATCGCGTCATCGGCGACATCACCACGCGGTTCTTGTGTTCGATTTTTCCGAGTTTGTACGACGAAAACAAAATTTCTGACATGATCACTTCTCCAATTATTTTTGAAACCAGACATCACTGCATGGCTCATTCGCAGCCGCACAAGAAAACTTACATGCGGGGACAAAACTATCACACGACTGCCGCCTGCGGGCGAAATCCTCCAATTTCGGGAAACTATCCTGATATAAATTTCCAGAGATTCCCGAATCCATTCGCGACGACGACGAACCCGGCGACACCCTCGACGCCATCCTTTGCGCTGTCCAGTCCGACTGGTCCCATCGCCGCACCGATCCTCCCAACGGAATCCCGCCCGCCGCCGATGCACTCGAAGGCTGGATTGTCGATCCACGCCAGTTCTGATTGCCGATCATCGAAAAGAGGAACTGGAATTTAATCGCGATTTGTTCAAGAAATGCGCGCGAACACATGAATAGAATCAGATCACTTGCAGTCGCACTCATTCTGACGGGAGCTGCCGCTTTCGCCGCAGAGACGTTTGAGCAGCGGCAAACGATGTTTCTCGATGCCGTCTGGCAGGATTACCAGGAGCACGCAGAGAAACCATCGGCACACTCGGCTTTCTGGCGCGCCGAGGCATTGTTCGAACTCGGGAAAATCGATGAAGGCCGAAAGCTCGTGAATCGCGGGCTGGATCAACTTGTGCCGGGCAACAGGGAAAACCGGTGGATTCACGGCGGCAACAGCGGCTTCACGGCGTGGCCCGGATTGGATTGTTACATCCGCTATGAAAACTTTCTAGATGACGCGCTGAAAGAACGCTACCGGAAGATCTATGGCGGCGCGGTTTTTTACAAGCGGCTTTCGACGAGCAATCACAAGATCATGGCTGCGGTGACGCGCTATCTCGCGACACAAATTTGGGGCGCGGAAGCTTTTCACCCCGATCCATTTTTTCAAGGCAAGGAAGACGACGGCGCGATTTTCCAGAAGGGCGATCCGACTGGAGAGAAATATGTCCGCGCAATCACCGCCGAAACGGTGAAGTCCGGCCCCGGCGAATATGCGTCGAGGCCCTACGGCTCGGAAAACCTTCTGCCGCTTCTGACGCTCGCGGAATGCGCGCGCGACACGGAAATCCGCGAACACGCAAACATCGCATACGAATATTCGTTGATCGAACTTGCGCCTCCGTATCTCCGTGGACACCTTGCAACGTTCGCCCCTCGCTCATATCCAGATGCTGAGACGCAGCAGCCGTGGGGAATCGCCGCGCTGGCGTGGGCCTATTTCGGCGGCGTCGCGCCGGCTCAACTTCACAATCAGTGGGCATTGCGCGCGGCGACTTCGAGATACCGGCTGCCCGGAATCGTGGCGACAGGCGCGACGGATCGATCGGCTGCGTACGTGCATCGCGCGCTGATTGACCGCTGGGCGCTCTATCATTTCGTGAACAGAAGCTACGTGCTGTTCAGCCGGTCGCCAAAAGCGCAGGGCAAAGGGTTTCAAGGCCAGAGTTATCCCTGCGGCGTGATGTGGGAGGAGCCGGACACGAACAGATGCAGCCAGCTTTGGATCACAAATCCCGCCGCAGACGACAACGGTTCAAAAAGCAATAATCCGAACGGGCTTCATACGCACGGCGTCACATCGTTCGAGCAGGAAGTTCAGAACCGCGATGCATTGCTTTTCGTTTTCAATATTCCCGCCGACTTCCGCAATCCCTGCGCGCTCGGCTTCATTCCCGGCGGCTATCGTGCATCGCTCACGGCAACGAACAGGATATTTCTTCATTATGGTACCGTGCTAATCGCCATCTCGTCGTCGGCGCCGATCGACTGGAATCCGATATCCGGTATCCGCGCACCCGCCGGAAAGCCGCGCGAAGGCGATTCCGAGTTTCGAGTGAAGGAGTTGAAGATGGCTATCGCCGTGGAGACCGCAGCACCATCCGATTTCGCCGGCGCTACGCCCGCGGAACAGCTGGCCGGATTCCGAGATGCAATAGTCGCGAAATCAAAAATTGATTTTCTATCGACCGGGCAACCGACGGGCCGCTACACCGATCGCATGGGCAACTCCATTGAGTGCGCCATCGACGGCGCGGACAAAATCAACGGTCAGCAAATTGATTACGCAAAATGGCCCGCGCTCGAAAATCCGTGGATGCAGCAACTTCAACCGGGAGGATCGCTCACAATTCACGCCGGCAAAGAAACGCGCGTTTACGATTTTGAAAAATGGAAGGTTACAGAGATCGCCACGCCGTAGCCGTGAGTTCCTGCGATTGGCGCCTGGGAATGTATCTCGCCGGGAGAGCACTCGCAGGTTGTGAGAGTAGCTTGGAGTCACAAGCCTCTAACATCCGCTCTGAACGTGCGCCATCCTCCGCGCCATCCAAACCGCCTGGTCCCATCACGCCCCCCGCCCAATGGAATCCCCACCACCGCCGACCGACTCGAAGGCAGGATTGTGGACCCGGGACTTCTGCCGTGAGTTCTTCGATGGAAGCGCCCGCCTTTTCTTCTGCGACGTCTCGGACCGCGCCTTTTCGTGAACTTCCAATGACTGGAAACAATCGGATACGATCACTTCCAGTGATTGGACATGTTCGGAAGCATCGGATGAGACGAAATAGAATCTTGAGGCTCGGCGCGCTGCTCATGCTCTTCCAAGGCATGGCCTGCTGGGCGGAGCCAGTGCCGCCGGCGGGGGAACTTCTCTCGCCGCACTTCCATCCGCCGTCCGAGTTCGTCGGAGAGTTCGGCTCGTTTCGATCACCGCTCATCTATGACGACGGTACCCGTGTGGCAAATGCCGCGGGATGGCCGCGCCGCCGTGCGGAGATCCTGAAGTACTGGCACGGGGTCATGGGCGCGTGGCCGGCCGTCATCGAAAAGCCGAAGGTGGAACTGCTGCGGGAGGAGCATCGTGAGAACTTTACCCAGCGGCGTGTGCGACTGGAGATCGCGGCCGGACAGACCGCCGAGGGCTGGCTGTTGGTGCCTGACGGCGACGGTCCGTTTCCGGCAGTTCTGGTCTGCTATTACGAGCCGGAGACCAGCATCGGCGTCAAATCTGACGCGCAGCATGTTGAGCGCGATTTCGGTCGCCAGCTGGCCCGGCGCGGATTCGTCACCTTGAACATCGGTACGCCGGGAGGCAACGCCTGGAAACCCGACAAGGGCCACAGCATCAGCCAGCCGTTGTCTTTCCACGCCTATGTCGCAGCGAATTGCTGGCACGCTCTTGCCAACTTGCCGCAGGTTGACTCCAGGCGCATCGGTATCGTCGGACACAGCTACGGCGGCAAATGGGCGCTCTTTGGCGGCGCGCTGTGGGAGAAGTTCGCCTGCATCGTCGTGAGCGATCCCGGCATCGTGTGGGACGAAACCCGGCCCAATGTCAACTACTGGGAACCGTGGTATCTCGGCAGCGATTCCACGCAACCACGATGCAAGCCGGGCCTCCCCACGACCGACAATCCGCGTACCGGAGCCTATGCGCAGTTGATCAAGGACAGGCGGGACATCACGGATTTACATGCGCTCATTTGTCCACGTCCTTTTCTGGTCAGCGGCGGAACCGAGGATTCACCGGAACGCTGGCGCGCGCTCAATCACGCCATCGCCGTCAACAACATGCTCGGCGCGACGAACCGTGTGGCGATGACAAACCGAAGAGAACACGCGCCGAGCGCCGATTCCAACGCGCTGCTCTACGCTTTCTTCGAGTACTTCTTGAAAACAGCAACACCATGAGGAACAAGGAGACTGCGGCAGCAATGAATATGCATTCAGACCAGTCCCGCCCTGCGTGCCGCCGTCCTCGATGACCAAACCGGCGACACCCTCGACGCCATCCTCTGCGCGATCCAATCCGCCTGGTCGTATCGCCAGACCGATCCACCCAACGGAATCCCGCCCGCCGCCGATACACTTGAAGGCTGGATTGTCGATCCATGTTTGCTATCATCGCGTCCTACGTGAAAGCCCACGCCTACACAGAGGAACAACTCGTCGAACTTCCAGCGTTCGATTTGTTCAACACGCTCGGCTGGCAAACGGTCTCGGCACTGGAGGAAACATTTGGCCCGTCTGGTACTCTTGGCCGCACGATGGCCAGCGAGGTCGCGCTGCTCGCGCGTCTCCGTCCGGCGCTGACGAAGCTGAATCCCAAACTCCCGACCGAAGCGATCGAAGCCGCCATCGACGAACTCACGCGTGACCGCACGGCCATGGAGATCGCGGCGGCGAATCGTGAAATCTATTTGCTGCTCAAGGACGGCGTTCGCGTTTCTGTGCCCGATCCCGAACGCGGAGGACAAAAATCCGAACGTGTCCGCGTGGTGGATTGGGAGAATCCCGCTGAAAACGATTTTCTCGCCGTCCGCCAGATTTCCTTCAACGGCCCGCTCTACACCTGCCGCCCCGACATCGTCGGCTTCATCAACGGCCTCCCCCTGATTGTCATCGAGCTTAAGAAGCCCGGCGTTCCAGCGCGACAGGCATTCGACGACAATCTCACCAGCTACAAGCACCCGCAGAACGGCGTCGCCGCCTTGTTCTGGTACAACGCTTTTCTCATCGCATCGAACGGCACCGACAGTCGTGTCGGATCGGTGACGGCTAATTGGGAGCGCTTCTTCGAATGGAAGCGCATCGAGCGCGAGGACGAGCCGCGAAAAGTTTCCCTCGAAACGATCATCCGCGGCACCTGCGATAAAGCGCGCCTGCTCGACCTCGTCGAAAACTTCACGCTTTTCAGCGAGCACAAATCCGGACTCGTGAAAGTCCTCGGCCAGAATCACCAATTCCTCGGCGTCAACAATGCCATCGCTGCCACGATGATGGCGCGCGCCGCCGGCCACGGTCGCGGCGGTGTGTTCTGGCAGACGCAGGGCAGCGGCAAGAGTTTCGCGATGGTCTTCTACGCCCAGAAGATTCTCCGGAAGTTCCAAGGCAACTGGACCTTCGTCGTCGTGACCGACCGCGTCGAACTCGACGACCAGATTGCCAAGACATTCGCGGCGTGCTCCGCAGTGACGGACGCCAACGAATGCCACGCCGCCAGCGGCGCCCACCTTCGTCAGTTGCTCGGAGAAAACCACCGCTACGTCTTCACGTTGATTCACAAGTTCCAGACCGCCGAATGCCTCTGTGACCGCCGCGACGTGATCGTGCTCACAGACGAAGCGCACCGCAGCCAGTACGACACGCTCGCGCTGAATATGCGCGCTGCTCTACCGCAAGCGATGTTTCTCGCGTTCACCGGTACGCCGCTCATTGCCGGTGAGGAGCGCACCCGCGAAGTCTTCGGCGACTACGTTTCGATCTACGACTTCCAGCAATCCGTCGAGGACGGCGCGACCGTTCCTCTTTTTTACGAGAACCGGACGCCCGAACTCCAACTCACGAACCCGGCGCTCAACGAAGACATCTACAACGTCATCGAGGAGGCGGGGCTCGACGAGGCCCAGGAAGACAAGCTCGCGCAGGTGCTCGGCCAGCAGTACCACATCCTCACGCGCGACGACCGGCTGGAGACGGTGGCAAAAGACATCGTCCGTCATTTTCTCGGCCGCGGTTTCCCCGGCAAGGCCATGGTCGTTTCCATCGACAAGGCGACCGCGCTGAAAATGCACGACAAGGTCCGCAAGCATTGGGCCGCCGAAAGACAGCGCGTGCAGGTCGAATTGGCAAAACTTGTCCGCTACAAAATCGCACCGAAATCCGATCAATCGCCCGCGGCATCGATATCGGAGCGCGTGAGCGCCGATCCCGAGAAGATGAAGGAACTTCAAGGACGGCTGGCTCGCTTGGAATCCGTCGATATGGCACTGATCGTTTCGCCCGGTCAGAACGAAGTCGAACAGATGAAGACGCTCGGTCTCGACATCGTTCCGCATCGCAAGCGCATGAACGATTCCCAACCTCCGCTCGACGAGAAATTCAAAGACCCGACAGACCCGTTGTCCATCGTGTTCCTGTGCGCCATGTGGCTGACTGGCTTCGACGCTCCCAACTGCTCGACGGTGTATCTCGACAAGCCGATGCGGAATCACACGCTGATGCAGACCATCGCGCGCGCAAACCGTGTCTTCCCCGGCAAACACAGCGGTATGATTGTTGACTACGCGAACGTCTTCGCGTCCCTCGAAAAGGCACTCGCCATCTACGGCGCGGGCAAAGGCGGCAAGACGCCCGTCCGCGACAAGAAGAAACTCGTCGAGGATTTGAAACGTGCTGTTGAAGAGGCGACGACGTTCTGTGCGGCCCACGGTGTCGAACTTCCAATCATTGAAAGTTTGCCTGCCGGTAGTCTCCAACGATTGGAAAAAGTGGATGATGCTGTCAACGAACTGATTTCGCCCGATCCGCTGCGAAAGGACTTCTTCGCCCACGTCCGCACTGTGGGCACGCTCTACAACGCCGTGAAACCCGACACGGCCGCCATTGCGTTTGCGCCTCGCGCAAGTTGTCTCGCAGCCATCGCCGACGCCATCCGCGCGAAACTCAATCCCGACAAACCAGACATTTCCGCGGTGCTTCTCCGCATCGGCCTAGTCCTCGATGATTCCATCGAAGGCGTGACGATGTCCGCGAAGCCGGCTCCCGTGATGGATCTGTCCAAGATTGATTTCGCGAAACTGGCGAAGCGGTTCACGGAAACCAAACGCAGAAATATCGAACTCGAAACGCTCAAGGCGGCGATCCGCGCAATGCTCGAACGGCTCATCCGCCTGAACAGGACCCGCGTCGATTTTCAGAAGCAGTTCGAGGAACTGATCGAAGCCTACAATTCCGGTAGCAAGAACATCGACGAACTTTTCCGCGCGTTAATGGTATTGAGTCGCGGCCTGACCGAAGAGGAATCTCGTCACGTTCGCGAGAATCTCACCGAGGAAGAACTGACGATCTTCGATATCCTCACGCGCCCCGCGCCCGCACTCTCCGAAACCGAGCGCAAAGAGGTGAAGCTGGTTGCGAAGCATCTCCTGAATCGCATGGAAACGATTCTCACATTCAACTGGCGGAACACAACGCAGGGTCGCGCCCGCGTGCAGGACGCCATCAAAGACACACTTGATGCGGGCCTTCCTCGCGCCTATGACCCGGCAATTTTCAACGAGAAGTGCGCCCGCATTTTCGAGCACATATATGAAGCACGCGCTGCATAATGTGCATTCGCGGAAGACCGCTGCCCGGCACCATCGCATGGTGCTTCCCGAACGAGAAACTTCTGTGGGACGGCCCGAACCTTCGCTTCACCGACAGCTAAAAAGCGAACGAGTTCATCAAGCCCAACTTCCGCAAAGGCTGGGAGCTCAAAGAAGTGACGGTCCGAGCCGCGCTCGGAAATCCATCAAAGGAACCATTTTGCGGAAGGTATGCCTGGGAGAAGGAAACGTTTCCGGCGAATCAATGGCTATGATTTCACAGCAGAAAGAAATTCCGCGGCATCGCGCAACGCTTCGCCGGTCTCGCGCCGCTGAACTTGACCGTCAGCGACCCGCGCACACAAAGCGAAATGCAAGCCATCGCCAACCGTCAGGACGAAATCCTTGCTCGCTTGCAATCGGCAGGAATGCGCGGCAAGAATGGTCGCGGTCACTCAACAATTGAAATGAGCAGGACGCAATGAATGCAAACATTCAAAGATCTTCTCTGACCCCAATCTCACCAATTCCGTGCGGCACAAACCCCGAAACAGCCAGGCAAAATGTCTGAAAGGATGCAGTATCATGGTAAACAAACCACGTATCTTTGTCGGGTCTTCCACCAAGAATCTTCCATTAGCCCGCGCGGTGCAGGCCAACCTACAACACGAAGCCGATGTCGAGGTGTGGAACCAAGGAACATTCCCTATAGCGGACTATGCTTTAGATTCATTAGTCCAAAAACTCAAAGATTCTGAATGGGGTGTTTTCATTTGTGCCCCGGATGATTGTCTAGTAAGTGAAGAAGTCACATATCAAGCAGTGCGTGACAATGTACTTTTTGAACTTGGAATGGCCATCGGAATTCTCGGGCGCAAACGCAGCTTCATGCTGATTCCCCGTGGCCGGAACGATCTTAGAATACCGACCGATCTTCGGGGATTCGGCGCAGCGGACTATGATCCGGTACTAGCCACGATCAAACCCCGGGTTGCTTTGGAACCGGCGTGTGGCCAGATTCGGCAGGCGATAGTTGATGCCGCAGCTTCTGACAGCACTCCCATGCCAGATCCCGTTTTATCAGCGCTATCCTCGCCAGTCATGTCGGTACGAAAGTCCAAGGGTATTGTCAGCCCCAAGGAGATAGACGAGTCGCGCGAGCGCCTGCCCGGCGAAGTATTCGCCGTCGAATTGCTTAAGCATCCCGTGATCATTGAGCGCAAAGAGAATGGCCAAGTATCTGTCACGATCAACCGGCGGGATGTTGAAGAAGTTGTTATCTCCAACGCAGGCAAGTCTGATGCATGCCGGAAGTACGTCACTACAGAAAACAGGGCTGCTTTGCAGAAACGCGATTGGGAAATTCAAGACTTTCTCGCTGGCTCACAAACCAAAAAGGAGACGATTGACTTGCCGAATCTCGAGACCCGCTTGCGGTGGGCTTCTGGCGGCGTTCTGTCTGTCGTGCGAATTGCCGGAGACCAGAGCGGAAAGAGATGGGTTCCACTTTTCTTTCGTGACATACGCCCTTATGGATGGAACATCGCGCTTGGGGCACCGGAGCGGTGGTTTAGAGAAGACGACACGCTTATAACTGACTACTCTAGAAACAGAGAACTAAATGCACCTTGGAACTACATCTCAAGAGAGTTTATTGAAGAATCCCTCCTCGTTGCAGGCAGCCCATCATTAGGTGGAGAGTTGCCGTTGAAGCAGTTTAAGTTTAGTCGCGCCGGTGCCGCGGCAGAGCCCGTTGCTCACGCAAGCGACTTCGACAAGGAGCATCGTCAGTATCGGAAAAGAGAAGATGATTTGACGATAAACGCGGTAAATGCAAGCACGGTTACGGTCGATCTGATGGATACAAAATGCAAGGTCTTGGTTGATGAGGGACGTGGAGAACCGCCAGAAACTGAACATGTGCTGGTATGCTTCTCGCTACTTGATCTGGGCATTGAGGTCGTTAGGGTGGCCGAGTATGTGATTGAATCAACAGACTACTTACTGGATGGGGAAATCTTGGTGGACAATGAGAAAGGAATCAAGGAGTTGATCCGAATGCCAATCGCTCTCGTATCTTTGGATTATTTGAAGAAGACTTTTTCAGGGAACAACGACTGGCATCGTTACACTCTCGGTCCACAACCATCAATTGAAGTTCCCATCGCTCCTGACCCCAAAAAGGAAGAAATATCCGTGTTCACGTGGGATGCGGAGCGTCGGATGGCCGTTGTCAATGGCTTATGGGGTGATGAATGGCAAAGCAAGAGATTCGTGGGCTGGTACGAGAAGTTCGGTAACAACTTTGTTGATTCTAATGGAAAGGCTTTACGTAATCCTCCAAATCCTTCGCGTCTGTTCGTCCCAGGAACAGCAAAGATTCTGAATCTGTTTTGCAGCAACCTTTGAAATCATGGGCACTATGATATACCAACAAGCTTGGGCCGACCGGCTTTTGGCGCTTGGATTTGCTATTCAGCGGCATATTCACGGCATAGCTATTTATGGCTCAGATGGCTTGGCACTGCCGGTGGCACACGAGGGGGGAGACACGATATTCGCCATTGACCGGCTTGTTGAGCCGATTATCGAAACGGAACTGAAACTTTGGCCAGATGAGTGCAAACCTCTGATTCTGATTGCAGAGGGCATGGGCGAGGATGGCAGACGTCTCTTTGGTTGTCCGGAGGAAGGGGCCCGCTACCGAGTGATCGTCGATCCCATTGACGGAACTCGCAACCTGATGTACGACAAACGCTCGGCATGGTTCATTGCGGCGGTTGCAGAGAACCGCGGGGAAGAGACGCGGCTCAGCGATGCGTTTGCAGCGGTATTGGTGGAACTGCCAACCAGCAAGCAGGCATGGTGCGATGCATTCTCTGCTACGGAAGACGCTGCAACGGTTGCATCCCGCACTCGGATTGGCGGCGCAGACAAGCATCCGCGGTCCATCCATCCGAGTACGGCAGAGAATCTCAGTTTTGGATTTGGCCATGTCTCGAATTTTTTTCCAGGGACGAAGATATTGGCGGCACAACTGTGCGAACATATCGCTGCTAGGACTCTGGGTCCTGTGCGGCTCGGTGAAGCCATGCTCTTTGACGATCAATATATCAGCACGGGAGGACAGATGGTTGAATTGATGGTTGGTCACGACCGATTCTGTTGTGACTTGCGCCCACTATTCTATCGGATCTTGGAAAGAGATTCACAGATCCCAGTACGGGGGCTGGAGTGTCATCCGTACGACGTTGCTGGATACCTTGTGGCGCAAAAAGCTGGCGTCATAATCACTGATGGCTTTGGCAACCCTCTGGATTGTCCGTTGGATGTATGCACTGGCATTCATTGGTGCGGATTCGCAAACGATACCCTCGCAAAACAGATTCAACCGATCATTACTGGCTGGTTGAAAGATCACGGACTTGAACCAACCTAATGCCGGCGATCATCGCAGAGCAAAAGAAAATGAGGACTAATTTCGGAGACGGGGCCGGGTCTGGTTTATACTGCGGCGACCAGCTTCAAACATCCCTCCATTCCGCTGGGTGCCCGCACGATCCTGCTGCTGGGGCAGAAGACGGGCGCGTGGCAGACGCTCATCAGCAACGACCGTTACATGTTCGAGCCGGAGACGCTGGCGCAATTTGATGCCGTGATGATGATGGAGACCACCGGTTCCCTGTTCGGCGATCCGGACAAGGCCGTCAACGAACGGCTGCGCAAAAGCCTCCTTGATTTTGTCGAAGGCGGAAAGGGCCTTGCCGGCAGTCACGCGGCCACGGATTGCTCGTACGATTGGAAAGAATACGGCGCGATGATGGGCGGTTTCTTCGCCGGCCATCCCTTCGGCATGATCAGCGTCCGCAACGAAGATTCCCAAAGCCCGATCAATGCCGCCTTTCAGGGCAAGGACTTTGATTTCCAGGACGAGATGTACACCTTCCGCGATCCGTATTCGCGTGAGAAACTCCACATCCTGCTGAGCATGGACATCTCCAAGATGCCCGACGATCCGGCCAAGCCCGGTTTCAAGATGAAAGAAAACCGGACGGATCACGACTACGCCATCAGTTGGATTCACGAATGGGGCAAGGGCCGCGTCTTCTACTGCTCCCTCGGCCATCAGGAAAAAACCTGGTACACGCCGACGATTCAGCAGCATTATCTGGCCGGAATGCAGTACGCCCTTGGCGACCTGAAGGCCGATGCCACTCCCAGCGCCAAGAAGTGACGGCTTATACGAACGCGGCGTGAGGACACGCCGCCTCCAAGCGCCCCGAAGAATCGGGACGCTCCTTCTTGCTTCGAGTCAGCAGAATTTCCAGTCGTTGGAAAATTATGGCATCATGGCTTCCAATGATTGGAAATGACCGGAGAGATCGAATGAAACGAAACTCATTGCTGACGATCGCCGCCCTACTGCTGGCGCCGCTGGCTGCGCTCCACGCTGCGGGCGACAAGCTGGCCCGGCCGACATTGGAACAAGTCGCCTGGCAGGACATGGAACTGGAGATGTTCATCCATTTCGCGCCTTCGACGTGGCAGGACTCGCAGCACGACAACCTCTCCACGCCGCTGTCGGCAATCAATCCGCAACAGCTCGACACGGAACAGTGGGCCGATGTCGCCGTCGCGATGGGCGCGAAGCAAATCGTTTTCGTCGCCAAACACGTCGGTGGGTTTTGTTGGTGGCAGACCGACACGACCGATTACGGCGTCAAGAATACGCCGTGGCGCGACGGCAAAGGCGATGTGATGAAGAATCTGGCGGCGTCCTGCCGCAAGCGCGGTCTCAAGCTCGGCGTTTACCTGAGTCCCGCCGATGGCAAGCATGGCGTCGGTGTCGGAGGGCGCGCAAAGACTCCGGCGGAGCAGGAAAAGTACGATCAAATTTACCGCCAGCAGCTCACCGAATTGCTCTCGCGCTACGGCGAGATGGGCGAGGTTTGGTTCGATGGCAGCAACATCGTTCCTGTTGGAGACATTCTGAAAAAATACGCACCGCACGCGATGATCTTCCAAGGCCCGCAAGCGACCATCTCGTGGATCGGCAACGAAGAAGGCGTGGCACGGTATCCGACGTGGAATGCGATGCCGGCAGAGAAAGCTCGCTCCGGCGTCTCCACCGGATACGACAGCGATCCCGATGGCGATGCGTGGCTGCCCAGCGAATGCGATGCGCGCATCCGGTCTGATTGGTTTTGGAGCACGAAGAACGCTGCGACGCTCAAGTCGGTCGAGCAGTTGATGAGCATGTACTACCGCTCCGTCGGCCACGGGGCGGTGCTGCTGTTAAATCAAACGCCCGATACCACCGGCCGCATTCCCGAAGCTGACGCGAAACGCGCGGCGGAATTTGGCGCGGAAATTCAACGCCGGTTCGGCAAGAGCCTCGCTGAGACCACCGGTCACGGCAACGTCGTCGAACTCAATCTCGGCAAACCGACCCGGCTCGATCACGTCATCACCGCCGAGGACATTGCCGAAGGCGAACGGGTACGCGAATATGTCATCGAAGTTTTCACCGACGGTATGTGGCGCCAACTCTGCGAAGGGACCGCGATCGGCCACAAGAAGATTGATCGGTTCGCGCCTGAGGAAGTGTCGAAGTTGCGGCTGCGCGTGACACGCGCTGCTGCCGAGCCAAGTATTTGGCGGCTGGCCGCGTTCTCGGCGTGGGGCGATCGCCTGCCGGCTGAGAACGTCGCCGGGATGTCGGCCATAACGCACACGCTCTGGCACTGGTCGGCCGACAATGTCCAGCCGCAGTGGACAACCGTGAAGATTCCGCTGACATCGTTCTGCAAGGACGCCGGTGTTTACGTGTTCGAGTTCGCCCGTACCGCCGGCAAAGACCTGGACGTCCAATCCGTGAACGTCGTTTCGCGCGGCCAGAAGATCGACAAGTTCGTTGTGCGCCGGCTCGTGCAGGGCGTGCCGCAATATCACGTCACGATTACCGAGGAAGGCAGCGATGTTGCGCTGGAAGTTGTCGCGCGCCTGTCTGAACCCCACATCCCGAGGCCAGGCCACCATACATCGCCGCGAGTAAAGAGAATCGTTTGCCAGGACCGACAGGCTATCTGCCCGAGCAATCCCCCGGCGAGCACGTTGCCGTTTTGCGCGTGAAGCAACTGCCGGAAGGGTCGTAATTCTATGCCGGACAGATCCTCATCATCGGCACCACGATGCCATGAACTGGCCACGTTGAAGCGCAATTTGGCGATGACTCCCACGCCTGCGAATCGTGGAGACTCACCAAGAAATCCGCCCAGCAAAAGAATGCCATCAACCCCCGCCGGGGCAAAAAGAGTGGCCGGCGGACTCAACCGCCAGAACCGATATTTGTGGCAGCGGCGATTTTCGCTAGTTTTGTTGGAATATCAGCGGACTTGTTTACCTGAACGGCATCACCAACTGCTAAGAGAATTAGCGCCGCAAGAACTCGTCCTTCTTTGTCGGATTCGCAGGCAGATTTAATTGCGGGAACGGTCAAACGCGGACAAAGCAATTCAAAAGGCGCTGCCAGTCTTGCAAGCCATATTCTGCGAGTCACTTTTGCGAGTGAATCGTGGCTGAGCAAGGCATTCAAAGCTAACCCAGCATCCGTGACTAATGCACAGAAACCAACATAACACAACGCGGGTTTAGACTCGGGATGTACTGCCAGTCGGAGTGATGAAATCATCTGCGTGAACCGAGGTGTTGTATTGGCGGCGCATTGACGATAAATCTCCGCAGGTGAAGAATTGCAAATATGCTCGATCGTCGCAATGGCCGTTGTGACTATTTCTGGCGTTTGCATTTGAGGGGCAATATCGTGCCACTTGCTAAGTATTGGCTGCCATGGCGTCTCCCGAGCGGACATAGCTAACAAGGCATGGAGAAGACTTTCTTCAATTGGGCCCGCGATGGCGGGCTTCGAAGCAGTGCCGGAAACAATTGTTGGCGACATCTTCAATGACGAACTAACATCAATATCTTTCTTGATAACCGCGGCGAATGCCAATGCCGTTGATTCGGCGAGCAAAGGAGTTTGGTCGAACGTTCCGTCTGCCAGTGCTCGTGTTTCACGCAAAAAGGCGATCATCGGACGGATTTGCGGATAATCGTCAACATCCGCCCGGCCGATTGTCTTCGAAAAGACGCTTCGACCAAGTCCCGCATAGAGTTCTGCTTCAGCCAAACAATACCAAATCAACAATGGCTGGCCACGCGGTGCATCCTTCACCAAGTCGTGCTTCTCCTGTGTTTTGCTTTCCGAGCAAATTCCCGGACGCGGCGTTATCATTTCCGGCCTGTGCGGTGCGCCAGCGTCAGAACTGCACCATGCGATGACGTGCTCCATTAACTTCCACTGAGTATGAAACGCAGTAGAATTATCAACGCGACCCAGCTTTTCCATCTCTCCCAAATTGTGAGCTAAACTAGCAATCGCCTCTTTTCGAAAATTTGCCCGCCACTGCGCGTAAGCGTAATCAACGTCAAATTTCAGTGCATCTAGCTTTCTCCGCACTTTCAGCGCAAGTTCGCGCCCGCTGCTGAACACTCTATCCGCATCTTCCCACCGACTCAAGAATCCAGCCGCGGCACCACAGCCTGAGAAAGCGCTAAATGCGTAAAGGGCCGCGTCCTCATTCTCGGCAGGCCATGTTTCAAGCGTAGGCAACCATGCATCGTACGCTTCTACGAACTCTTTGTGCTGATAGTGTAACATGCCTCTCTGATAACGAAGCATCACGCCATCGCCGACCTTCGCCACTGTGTCCGCGAGAGTACCCAATGCCAATTCCTTTTGCCCGAGATATTCATCTTGAATTGCGGCAATGCCCCGAGCGGCGATACGACTAAGCTCGACCGATCCCCATCGCTGTCCCGCCAACCGCGCCTCCTCAAGCGTCTCGATTGTACTTTTCCAATCAGGTTTCTCTTCGGCGACTTCTCGTGTCCAGACATCATCAACGAACAAATAGAGTCTGGTGGTGTTCGCATTCATGGCAGCGATTGCCTTTTCGCGCTCCAAAGATGCCAAACCATCCATTGCAGCGATAAAGTTCCGAATATATGAGCCTCCTCCGCGCCGGCATAAAATAAAGCAAAAAAACATCTCACTCGATGTCTGTTTCGAAAACATGCGCCCTTTTTTGTGGCTTTGCTTTTCCATTGAGCGCGCCACCTTGCCTAAGCGGATATCTTGTTCAAAAATGTGAACGAGATCGAGCCAACACCGAAGTAATAGTGTTGGTGCAACAAGAACATCAGACGCCAGAATGATAGTTGTCAGTGCAATAGCGCGTGTGTGATTGTCAATCTTGCTAGCTATTGTTTTGCCAGATTCTATAAATAACTTTTCCGCAAATTCATGCGCTGATGGCTTGACTAATGCGGCAGCGAACCGAAATTGAATGAGCCTAAGCATAAAAAGCACAAATTGGTCGTCAGGGAAGATGGATTCTGGCTCTTCAATTAAAAGGAGCCATGACAACTCTTGCGCGCAGGCATTTCGCGATTCAACAGGTG
>CAIVKH010000038.1 GCA_903906425.1 uncultured bacterium | reverse complement strand
TGTCGGCCACGCCATTGGCATTGACGTCCACCGGCGAGAGCCATTTCGTGCCTTGATTATAGGCTGAACCCGTGACCGGATTGATGATGGCAGAGGTTGTCAGATTGGTCACATAGCCATTCTTCGTCAGCCGCAGATTCCAGTTCACCGCAGGCAGGATGACGTCGCCGGGGAAGCTACCGTCGCCCTGCGTGTACCAGTAATTCTTATAGGTCGCGGAGTTGGGATAACCATCGTATACCTGCGTGTTGATGACGCCGCTGGTGGCGATGAACGAGAGCTTTGCACCGCTGACATATTCTCCGGTCAACTGGTCGCGAACCACCCCCTGGGCGGTGACCACCGGCATGAACCGGAAGGTTATGATCTGCGGCGTGGTGTCCGGCACAAGCCTGCTGCGAGGATTACCGAAACTTGCATTGCTCGGGTTGTTCACCTGGTTGGAGTTAGTGGGATCTTCCGCAGCCATATAACCGGAGGCCCCGACATCCACCCTCACCGTGTGTATGCCCGCAGAAAGATAAGGATTGCCACTATAACTCACACTGGTGTTGGTTCCGAACCACAGTGTCGTGGAGTCGTTGTTGTCCAGCACCGCCCTGGTGCTCGGTGGCGGTTTCGGCGGGTTGGTCAGCGCGTCAATCGCCACAACCATCAGCACCGTATTGCCCGCGCCCACCGGTTCAATGACAGTCAGATCATATTGGCTGTCCGGCCCCCACATGCTGTCGACGGCCGGATAGATTCGCACCAGATAGAAGCCTTCCTGCAGCTCCGAATCGGTCACGAAGTTTAGTTCCTGTTCCTCGTACTCGCCGATCCCGTCGGCAGCATCGTCAATGCCCAGATAGATGTTGCTGAGCGTGCCGTCGGGGCGTTCTAAGTAAATGTCCATGGCCAGATCAATATTGGTGCCTTGTTGCGTGGCAATCACGTCGAATACCTTGCCGGTGGCCGGCAGATAGAATCGGACCCAGTCCTCGTCGGTCGCAGAATGGAAATTATGGTTGGACTGAACTGTACCAACGTCCATATAGCTGGCCTGGCCGGGTGTGTCGTCAACCTCGTAGGCGTCGGGAGTAATCACCAGCGATTGTGCCGGCGGCGAAAGATCGCCCGCCCCGTTCTGGGCAAAGAAGGTGAGCGCATAGGTCCCCGCCTGATTGAAGGTCTGGGTTGTTTCATAGCGGTTGTCGGATGGATTAAACGCCAGGGTTTGATAGATCAGGCCATTGGTTCCCCACGCATCCGGGGGCGTGACGATGCACCATACGTTGGTGATTCCGCTGACATCCAGTACATCCGAAACCCAGATCACAAGGCTGGTCTGGCCCGGGATGGCCGTATCCGGCATCCGGTTTCCGATCACCGGCTTGTCGTCGCCGGTTACAAAGGCCGGACCCCAGTACCGTCTCTTTGACGGGGCAGTGGCCGACGTCTTCAGTTTCTTGATTACCTCGGGAATTCCGTCGCCATTATCATCCATCTGCGCCGTCTGTCCAAGCATTTTCCCAATCGTATCATACGCCTTCAGATAGGCATCGCCAATTGTTGCCCCCTGAAATACATAGCTGAGAAATCCCTGGCTGAAGCTAAGGCAACCCCCATATCCCCATTGCGCCACCTGCCCCGCCGACACGCTGGCAATATTGATGCGTTCCCGGTCCGCCGGCGGAGTCAGGGCCGACAGATAGCTTCCGGAGCCGTCGAATTCCATCACCACGCTCACCGCGATGTTCGTGGCTTGCAGTTGATCCAAGAGCCCGTCCAGTTGTACCGCGGTGACGGTCTGCGTCTCATTGAGCCTGAACTGCGCGTTGCTGGTTCCTCCCACCAGATACACCGTCAACCGGTTGGCATCGGACGCCCAGTTGGTGACCGCATCGACCAGCTGATCCCACGAAACGTACCCGTTGACATCATTGGTTCCATCGTTGTTGGCATCATGGAACGCTTCCGGCGAAAGAAATCTGATCGTGTTGGTTGTAAACGCCCGGGTTCGAGCCGTCACATAAGCTGTGTCAGCCATATAACTGATCGAACCCCATCGCGGATCGTCCGTCGGTCCGCCGGCCACCAGCAGCAGCTTGTCCTTGTAGCCGGCCTGAATCACCTGGCTGGGCCGCGGCGGCGAAACGCTCTGCCAGATATCCTTGGCATAGTAGTTGACTTGATAGGTCCCGCTCTCGGTAAAGCCCTCGAAGGTTGACTGGTATTTGCCCGACTGGTTGTTGTACGGCAGATGCACCTCGGCAATGTCAACCACCGGAACGCCGTTGTTGGTTGCCGGGCTGTAACTCGGAGGAATGATCATGCACCACACATCCTCGATCGGGTAATACGAAGCGATGTCCGCCGCGTACAGCGTAGCCGCCGTCTCATCCGTCAACAATTGCGTGCCGAGCACCTGCCCAATGACCGGGTAGTTCTTGCCGGCCACGAACGTCGCGCCGATGTACTTGCCGCCGCATGCCGCACCATCAACGCCGGGCTGATATATCCCGTTCCCGTCATCGTCGAGCTGGGCATTTTGGGAATAGCCCGTCATGGCATCGCGGGCAAATGCGAAGGCCCCCGCCAGATCAAGGCCCTGAAGCATCCCGCTCCAGAAGGCGTCCGAGAAACTCACCAGCCCCCCCGCCGCAAAGTGCGTGAGCTCATCGGATGCCGTCGCCGTCATGACCACTCGTTTGGCCGGCCCCGTATATGCCAGGGTGCCCATGAAAGCGCCCGAATAACAGAAGTCCATCACCACCGTCACTTCCGTCGTATACGTGTTCTGCAGTTGCGTCAGCCATGCATTCAGATTCGTCGCGTCGAGCATCTCCCCGCCATTCAAGCGGAAATAGCCCATCCCCGATGACTCCGAGCCATGATCCACCAGATACACGAAAAGCTTGTTCGCATGCGCCGCCCAACCGGTGAATGCCGGCTGGGCATTCGTCATGCTCGCATACCCATCAATGTCATCATCCAACCCGTTGCCATCAATGTCGCGCCCCGGCTGGAAACTCAGATAGTTGATGTTCTGCTTCGAGTAACCCCGATATCGAAGCACGTTGTATCCCTTGTTGGCCAGATAATCAGTATCCTGCCAGACCGTGTCAGACAACAACTTGCCCCCCGCAATAATGATCGCCTTGCCCAGTGCCGCCACCTCGTTCGTGCCGATCACATTCAGATACGTGCGCCCCACATTATTGAATGCATCCCATGCTTGCACCACATCCACCGTCGAAGAATTCTGCCCCGCCGTGTGCAGCGCCGTGGCGGCCGAATTGGTCGCAAGGTCCCCGGCGCTGCCATTGCGCACGAACGTCCAATAGACCATCCCGGTGCCCCCGCCCGCCGAAAGCCCTGTCACATCATCCTGCAGCACCGTCTTGCGATCCGGCGTCACCTTCAATGTCGAAGTCAACGCCACCTCCGGGTTCGGAACCGACGACTTCCGCCCCAGATTCGCCTGCAACAACACCATGTCATTCGAATCCACCACCCCGTCCATGTTGAAGTCCGCCCGCCAGTATCCCGCGTGAGCAACAGAAACCCACAACCCGGCGCAAAGCATCAGTAATCTGGTTTTTGTGTAATTCATATTCAATTCTCCAGCCCTGTTCGAAGCGTGGCTCCTGTAATACTCACAACTGAGGCCACGAAAAGGCGACAAAGGTTAACCAAGAAGGATAGTCTTGCGCTTCTTGCGCATTTTTGCGGCCAACATGAAGTAACTTTCAATGATTGGAAATATCGCCGCTGGTCTCTTCCAATCATTGGAAACCACGCAAGCAAACCAAACCAATATCTGATGAAGCAAGTTGTCATATCACGGCCCCTGCGTCTTTCGGATTGACTCGTCAGCGGGGCCTATCTCGCCATCGCCATCCGCATCCCCCGACCACAGGCCCCACACGCCCGGCTCCAACTGAACCGCTCCGTTCGTGCCGCCGTAATTCTGGTCAGCACTTGTTGAAAAGTCATAGGAAAAAAGACGATTTGTGAACGTCAACGGACCCGCAGACATGGTGGCCAGATGACTCCGGTGGCCGAGGACAATGTGGTATGCACCCGTTCCAACCGCCAATATCACCCGTGCATCGCCAGCATCGGAGAGCAGTGTCCCGTCATCCCCGATCCAAGTACTGCGGGAAAATACCGGCGGACTATTGGTCTCGCGACGCAGCTGAACCAAAACCCAATCTACGGCGTTGGTGGGTCTCGCCATTACCGGTCTTGGATCTGCCGCATATGGTGCATTCGTAGGGATAGCGCTCGCCAGAGACGCAGCCATCCGGTGAGTATTCGTATTATATGGGCCTTGGAGAATCGCTTTCAGACTCGCTTCAAACACCAATTCATAAGCACCAATGTCCACCTTTTCGTTGATGATGCGCGGGTTTTTGTCGAGATCTCCTGCGCCGAACATCCACGTCATGTTGACTCCAGCGTCAATACAAGGCGAAGAGGGTGAAAGACGATAGTCTCCTGCCGCAGCGTTTACAAACCCCGGAATGGCCTCGATATTCCCATCACCCGGAAGCAGAGGTGTCGTACAGCAATGATTGTAATTCTGGGTGTAGATGGCGTACGCGTACCAGTTGGCACCTGCTGGTGCAATGTTGGAATATAGTATGCTGTTAAACAATACACACTGATAGACACCGCCGCCGGTCGCAGAACGATTCCTCACTACTGTGCAACCGGAGAGTGTACCATAGGACGATCCACCTCCGCAACTAGAGCCGTAGTAATTGGAAGCCGAATTGTCAACGAGAATGCAGTTGAACATGGTGCTCCTATGCGTGCCTCCGCCGACACCTCTGGCAATATTTCCAGATAATATACACTCATGCAATATGGCGTCGCACGCTCCACCACCGTGGCTATTAACCGCGATATTGCCAATTATTGAACAATTGAAAAGAGTACCCTGGTAACAGCCGCCGCCAGAGAAATATCCCGAGTTTCCAGTCAGTACGCAGTTGCTGACAATCTCGTAGGATGAGTCACAGAATATCCCTCCACCATTCCCCGTTATGTCGGTGGCTATCGGCGTTGCGCCATTGGTTACCGTGAATCCCAGTATGCGTGAGCCCTCAGAGATATATGCACCACGACTTGGGGCGGACACATATCCGGTCTGATTCCCCCCGTTGCCAACGATAATCGTATGAGATGGCCCATTCTGGCTCTTGAGCGTGATCGAGCGATCGACAACCACCCGATTCGTGATCCCCAACCTCAGGGCACCACCAGAGTCATACACACCATTGCTGACAATAACTTGCCCTCCCACGATGGCCGCATCAACTCCAGCCTGCAGGGTTCGCTTTGACGCAGCCCAACTGGTGCCGGGTGCCATGTCGGTTCCATTCGTGCTCACAAATATCGTGGCATCGGCTATTGTAAGAACCCGAACGCTCGCTGTCGCGGCGAAGTATCCTGCCATGTTTGTAGCCGACAGAATCACCCTGTAAATGCCGCAATTCGACCACGAATGAGAAACCATGGCGGTATTCGTTGAAGCATTCCCATCTCCGAAGTCCCAGATGAGCATTGTTGGCCGCCCAGACACACGGGACTCGAACGGGAGGCTCGAACCAGCCACGACATTCAATCCTCTCGGTGCACCGATCTCGACATCAACAGAGTCTGTGGCTAGTGTCGGCCAATATTCATCTGCGCCGATATCAGGAAACCCATCATTACGAACTTCACCATCAATATCGGTCGCCCATGAGATTATTGCGGGATCGGCCTGGCCGATGCAAGGCGACCCGTCTGTCAAGTGCGGATCGGTCATAGATGATAACATTGGAGTATTTGTGACAAATGAGTTGGGGGCGCAACAATATTGCAACTGTGTGCCAGACCACCAGTCTGGATCACTTATGGCGTTGTTGAAATAGACAATGGAATTGTAGGCTTGGCCACCCCATATTCCGCCACCTTCAACGGCCTCGTTGTTTACGACAGTACAATTGAAAAGCGTGCCGTCGCGTGATCCCCCCCCATCGGTGTCAGTGCTATTTCCCCACAAGACGCAATTGTAAAGTTTCGAAACATTGCAACCACCACCTCCAGCCCCCGAGTGGTTTCTCATGAGCTTGCAATGATACAGCGTACTTTGTTCCGCACCGCCCGCATCGCCTGCTGCGGTGTTGTTCGAGAAAATACAATTAAACAACGTTGAGAACAGCGCCCCACCACCATTGCAGGCCTCGTTTCCGAGAAATGGCGAATTATATATCTGCCCCCCACAAACCGCACCACCTTCGCTGGCCATATTTGAAATGAAAATACAATTGCTGATTGTGGCATCATCAGAACACAGCGCAGCGCCGCCAAAGCAGGGCGTTGTCCAACCCGAGTCTGTGGCACCGTTGCTTAACTTGAACCCTTCAAGAGCAGCCCCATCGGCCATGAAGACGCCACGTATCGCATCGGGGCCTAATCCTCGGGGACCCCATCCAATCCATGCATCTGAAGAACTTCGCAGGCCCGAAATGGAAGTCACCGACGACCCGTTTATGCTTCTCACCGTGATCGCATTGGTAATCACAACCCGATTCGTGATCCCGTCACGCATCATCCCTCCGGCATCATAGCATCCATTACTTACCAACACCAGACCGCCGCGCACCGTTTCATTTACAGCCGCCTGGATAGTCCGCTTGGCTGTCAGCCAGTTGGTCCCGGATGCCGCGTCATTCCCATTCGTTGTCACATATCTCGTCGCATCGTCCGCATTGACTACGCGAATCGTGACAGTTGCAGATGCCGCAAAATCCATGTTTGTCGCATGCAGCACTACATCATAGTATCCCGCGGAAAGCCACGAGTGCGCTGTCACGGTTTCATCCGTTTCGATCATTCCGTCTCCAAAGTCCAATGTAAAGTCAATCGGTCGGCCATCAATTCTGGACTCAAATGGCAAGGCCTGCCCTACAACGACGCACGTGCCTCCTGGTATGCCGATTGTCGCGGATATGACACCCGTGGCCAGGGTTGGCCAGAATTCGTCGGCACCCATATCTACGACTCCATTTATGCGAGATTCTTCATCCATATCCGCATCCCACGATACTGCGGAGTTGTCACCTTGGTCGATGCAGGATGACTGCGCAGTCAGATGCGGATTATCGACTCCTACAAACCGGGGCCGGCTGGCAATGTTGTTGCTCCCGTAGGATGACATGGGCCACGTACAGCAATTGAACATCCAAGCGTCCGAGTTGGGAAATATTAGTGCATGGTTGAAATACACGATAGAGTTGTACAGCCGAGCAAAGGAGGCTCCGCCACCGTAGCTGGCTGAATTGCCGGCCAGCGTGCAATTGTAGGCTGTACATCCGTACAGTCCGCCACCCCATCCGCTGCTCAAGACTGAGTTGCCACTGACGATGCAGTCGTACAGACCAGCACTAAAGAGCGATTCCCCCTGTGGACCATTGCCTACATATTCACCATAGGCGCCGCCACCGGACCAATCCGCTTTGTTGCTGGAAATTGTGCAGTTGTATATTTCACCCCCAAAGACTCCGCCTCCATAACCTGCCGAATTGTTCCGAATGGTGCATCTATAGAGGGTCGAACTGGCAGATCCCCCACCTGAACCGGCATAATTTCCTTGGATCAGACAGTTGGCTATCAATGATCCGGGCTGGCCGTAAACACCGCCTCCTCGCGTCGCGAAGTTCCCGGTTATGATGCAATTGGTGACGACTCCCCCGACGTCGCACCAAGCGCCGCCACCCTGCGATTCAAGTGGGTAACAATATGGAGAACCATTCGTCAGGGTGAATCCGGTCAAAGTTGCGCCCGGTCCGACATAGGCACAGCGCGGTGGCGGCCATTCTGACCAATCGCCGGCAATGACTGTCAGCGCCGGATCTGGATTGATTGCCTGGAGCACGACAGGTTTATCCAACGTCACGCGATTCGGTCCCTGAACGGACATCGAACCGCCACTTGCATAACGACCTTCGGCAACGAGCACGACTCCTCCAGGGATCACCGCGTCCACGGCGGCCTGTAGTGTGGTCGAGGCTGTTGCCCAGGTGTGGAAGGGCGGAGTGTGAGAACCGGTGAGCGAGACATAATTCGTCAGGCATGCCGCGGCCACCTGCACTGTGAGCGTGGCAGATGCGGTTCCGTCTGCGTTCCACGCGGAGAGCACCACGTCATACGTCCCGGCGATGTAGTATGTGTGTGAAAGCAAGGATTGACTGGCGACCACCGTGCCATCTCCCATGTCCCACGCAAAATTGTCAGGGACTCCGCTTATCTCCGTTTCGAACATGACCGGATAGCCGGCGATGATGTTGTTGGTGAATTGAGCGCTGATGGCGATGTCCAAGGCTCCGGTTGCGCCAGCGGCGATGAATTCGTCGCATCCGATGTCAATACGCGCACCTGCGATGCGTTCATTGCCATCGATGTCTGTTGCGGACCAAGAGCTCGCGTCGTCACCGGTATCAATACAAGGCGAATTCGACAGCAGGTGAGGGTTCGCCACGCCAGCCAGCAACGGCGGTTGAACGACGATGCCGTCGCCCGGATACCAAGGGTCAGTACAACAGTAAGACATCTGTGGGGGAGAAGTCGCGAAGAAGAAGAAGTTCCAGCCATCTGCCGCCTGATTGTCATAAATGATGGAATTGAAGGCCGAACCTTCCCAGATTCCCCCGCCTTGGCTCGCGTCGTTGGCGACAACCGTGCATCCGCGAAGCGTGCTCCATGCAGTTCCTCCGCCAGTGTCCGCCCTATTCCTGCTCACATGGCAATCATGCAGTTCACTGTTGTACGCTCCGCCCCCGTTCAGAGCGGTGTTGCCCACGATTGCGCAGCGATGCAATGTTCCGCCGTACGCGCCGCCGCCGAATAACGCAGCATTGCCCGACAGCCTGCAATTTGACAATGTGGCCGCATATTCGCAGAACGCGCCGCCCCCGCATTGATCGCTGAAATCTCCGTTGGTTCGCGTGCCACCATCCCTCAGACGGAAGCCGTCCAGTGTCGATCCAAAGCCTATGAATGCGCAGCGCACCGCATCGTCGTCTCTTGTCTTAGACCCAGAGATGGTGGTGAAATCGGGGCCATTTACGCTTTGCACAGTCAATCCGTTTGTGACAGCGATTCGGTTCGCGAGTGTACCATTGACAACCCGTCCGCCAGTGGCATAGGTGCCATTTGTCACAAGCACTATGTCACCAACCTCGCAAACATCAATCGCATCCTGAATGTTCGTCGCAGCCGCGCCCCAGTCTGTGTAAGGCGGGATATTTCCGCCCGAGTGGGAGACGTAACGGATGGTGGCATCCGCAGGAGAGGGCAGGAGGCAGAAAACAGAGGACAGCAGGAGAAGTGTGCGGAAACAGCACGATACAGAGTATCGCAGGGGCCGCCCCCTGCCGTCGTCGGGATGCCTGGCTGTTGCTGCATCCATGGTTTTTCCCAATGATTGGAAGTCGCGCAATCCATATTTTCCAATGATTGGAATCCCAGTCATGTGACACATCCCGAATATCTGGTGACGCCATAGCACATTACGGTTCCTGTGTCTTGCGAATTAATTCGTCCGCCGGACCAACATCGCCGTCGGAATCCGCATCTCCCGGAATCATGCCCCAGCGGTTGGTTGAAACTTGAATTACAGCATTCGTACCACCCCAAAGCAGGTTTGGGTCGGCACTGAAATCAAACTGGACATAGCGATTGGTGAATATCGGGGCTGCGGACATGACGGCGAGGTGATTGCGATGCTGGAGAACACCATAGAGGTTGCCCCTGAATTCGATATGGATATTGGTGCTGCCATCAGTTCCCCGGATAGTACCGTCCGGCATCAGAAAAGCACTGACAGATGCAACTGGCGCGCTTGACGGACTCTCCCGCACCGAAACCAGAACCCAATCCACAGCATTCGATGGCACATTTGTTACCGCTGCATCCGCCGCCTTATAAGGGGAATTCGTCGGTGGACTGCCAACATCCATTATGCCTTTCGATGCATTCCATGCCCTGCGAGAAGCCCTTTCAAAGACGATTCGTAGCGGAACTCAGATGCGCCCATATCAACGTGCGCATTCATGATCCGCGGCCGTCCCGCAATGTCCGTCGCATTGGTCATCCACGATTGCGTCTGGCCTGCATCGATGCATGGCGATGTGGCACAAAGATCGAAATTGGACGATGCAACATCCGCAAACTCTGGGTCATTCGTGATATTTCCTATTCCATAAGGATCGGGGGTTGTGCAGCTATAACCGAACGTCGAGCTGTAGTAGTTCGCATTGCTGGGTGCAGTGTTGAAATAGACGATACAATTGTTCAGCATGCAACTCGCCGAACCGCCGCCGCAGGATGACGAGTTTCCGAATAGGGTACAGCAGTTCAGCGTGTTGTTATTCGCCCCACCACCGCAGCCATATGTGGTGATTGTAAAGTTACCAGCTACTAAGCAGTTGTTCAACGTACCATCACACGCCCCGCCTCCCCCAGAATAGGCCAAATTGCCGGACAGCACGCAGTTTTTCAGATTGCTGCCAAATGACCCGCCACCGGCGCCAGCCGAATTGCCCTCAAGGACGCAGTTGTTCAGCGTTCCGTAGTACGACCCGCCGCCGGAATTGAAGGCCAAGTTGCCAGACAATATACAGTTGTTCAAGTCGCCATAATACGACCCACCTCCCATTCTGTAAGCTGAGTTGCCGGACAGCGTGCAATTGCTCACTACCGCTGATGCCTCACACCACACGGCCCCGCCGTTCGATTCTTTGTATTGAGTGCCCATATTCGCCCGCGTGTGCCCGTTGGTGAGCGTGAAGCCGGAAAGGCAAGCGTTCGTACCGAGATAGACGCAGCGGACGGCAGCATCTCCATTGTTTGAAAAGGGATCAGGAGCACCGACAATGGTGGTGACTTCCGGCCCATTCACACTTCTGACTGTGATGGCCTTGGTAACGGCCACCCGATTGGTCATGGCTCCGGAAACGACGCGCCCGCCGGTGCTGTACACTCCATTGCTAACCAGCACCACAGCCCCTGCCACGGACGCTACGTCAATAGCGTCCTGAATGTTTGTCGCCGCTGTCGCCCAAGTGGCGAACGGTTCGGCGGGAGTTTCATTTGAAATGTTCACATAGTACACTTGCTGGGCGACAACAAATATCCTTGTCGTCGTGCTCACCCCCTCAGGATAACTATCGCTCATCGCCGTGAGCACGACAGGATACACGCCAGTCGCGGCAAACGCGTGGCTGATATAGGGATGATTGTTCCTCACCGTGCCATCTCCAAAGTCCCAAGCACTTTCGGCCACGCGGCCGGTGATGCACGCCGTGAAATCCACGACAAAATCCGGTGTGACGTTTGTGTATGACGCCATGATCGCCACACTCAAAAGGCCGGTAATCGAACCAGCATGCATCTCGTCGCAACCCATTGCAGGAGGAGTGGCCCAAGACTCTCCGTCTATGTCCGTACCCGTTGCATACGCAGAATTGCCTGCACCGACGCACGGTGAAATCACGCTCAGATGAAAGGCGCTCGCCATGACCGGCTCGTTCGTGATATTTCCCGCACCATCAGGCTCTGGTGTTGTGCAGGAATAGTTGAACGTAGCGCCGTCATAATTCGCGCCGTTCCGGGCGGTATTAAAATAGACGATGCAGTTGTTCAGACTGTCGCCCTGCGAGCCACCCCCGTTGCCGCTTGCATAATTTCTAATCAACGTACAGTTATTCAATGTTCCATAACATGACCCGCCACCAGACCCGTATGTGAAGAGTATAGTGTTACCAGAAAGCGTGCAGTTGTTCAACGTACTACCACACGCCCCGCCGCCATACGAATCTGCTGTGTTATCGATCAGCGCACAATTGTTCAGAACGCCATGATACGACCCACCGCCGATGAAATCTGATGTGTTGCCATAAAGCATGCAGTTGTAGAGATGGCTGCAATATGATCCTCCGCCCGCCTGGGAAGCCTTGTTGCCAATAATTGTGCAGTTACTCAACGTCCCGCCAGATGACCCACCACCATTGTATGCAGAGTTGCCTGACAGTGTGCAGTCGTTCAGCGTACTGTCAGATGACGCACCGCCAAATCCGAAATTGCCACCCGCACAATTACTGGAGATCGTGCAGTGATTCAGTGTGCCGCCAGACGACCCGCCACCCCAGTCTGCCGCGTTGTTCAACAGTGTACACCTGTTCAACGTGCCGCTAGACGAACCTCCGCCCTTCGATGCCCAGTTACCAGATAAGGCACAGTTGTTCAGTGTGCCGTCATAGGATCCGCCACCCGAGTTCATCGCCCAGTTGTCTGACAGTACGCAGGTGTCTAATGTACCATTATACGACCCACCTCCCATGCTGTAAGCTGAGTTGCCGGACAGCGTGCAGTTGCTCACCACCGCTGATGCCTCACACCACACGGCCCCACCCCTCTGTTCACTATAGTCGTCACCGTCCGTTCGCGTGTGCCCGTCGGTGAGCGTGAAGCCGGAAAGCAAAGCGTTTGTGCCGACATAGGCGCAACGGATTGCCTCATCGCCATTCATCGAAACTGGATCGACGGCACCCGCAATTATGGTCACCGTAGGTCCATTGACGCTTTGGATGCTGAGCTCGTTGGTGATGGCGACGCGATTCGTCAGCGCGCCATACACGACGCGTCCGCCCGTCGCATAGACGCCGTTGCTGACCAGTACCGTGTCGTTGGAGATGGTCAGGTCAATCGCCGCCTGAATGGTTTGCTTGGCGGTGAACCAGTTTGTTCCCGCCGCGCTGTCGTTGCCGTTGGTGGCGACGTACCACGTAGCTGCGCGCGCGGCCTGAAAAATCAAGCCGAAGACAAGCGCAGCAATCGCGTTTCTTGCAGTCCTCATGAAACCCATACCCCATTCGCAATGTCATTGAAGCAGGATTCATGCGGGCACGCCAGTGCAATTTCCAGTTGAAGAACTTTCGCACTGCATAGCGGGTGATGCAGCGACATCCACGGCGTGAACAACGCGTACGATGTGCCATCACGGTAGATGTAGATGCGTTTGGTGCTGTCTTTTTATATTGCGATACAATTTCATATCGCTAGTGTAGTGCAACAGTCATATCTTTACAATCTCTGGATTCCTGTCATGCTGCCGAACATGTGGAATCCAGCTTGTGCATTGTCCATGACGGCCGAGGAGCAGTAAACCCTGGAGGCGTGGGTGCGCGCCCCTGGGACCCCGCAGTATGTCGTGCTGCGCTCCTGCATCTGCCTGCGGGCGCACGAAGGCTTGCCCAACCGGCGCATCGCCGCGGAACTGGGCACGTCCCGTCCGACCGTCCTT
>CAIVKH010000037.1 GCA_903906425.1 uncultured bacterium | reverse complement strand
GCTCGACGAGGCCGGCCAAACCTATCAGGCCGGCCACATCACCGAGGCTCTTGCCGCCATTGATCGCGGCCTCGCCATGTCCGCGATCGACGAGAAGCTCATCGCACTGAAACAGAAGATCTCGACGCTCGCGCCGATGGTCGCAAAACTGCGGGAGGCCGCCGCGCTCCTCACCGGCGACGACGTCAACGCCCTTTGCCAGTCCGCCGATTTGTGCGCGCAGATTCAGAAGATCGAGACGGACAAGAATAACGCGCTGCTCAGCGAAGCCGCGCTGACTTCCGGCCGCATCCGCGACCGCCTCAAAGAACTTGCGCAGCAGGCGGCCAGCGACGGCGACGCCCGCAAGCAGGCCGGCGACCGCAAGGGCGCGCTGCTTGCCTATCAACGCGCCGCGAAAGCCGATCCCGCCAACGCTCAAAACACCCAGCAGGCGGCGGAGCTTCGCGCAAAGGTCACCGAAGAGGCCCAGAAATATTACCGCGAAGGCAAATCGCTGCTGGAACTCGGAATGAAATCCGAAGCCACCGCCGCCTTCGAAAAATCGCTCAACGCCTCGCTCCCCGGCGACGACTATTACCAGCGCGCCGGCGATCAGCTCCGCCAGTTGAAATAGTCCCGCACAAACTTCCAATCATTGGAAGAGAGCGCCCTCGAAACTTTCCAATCATTGGAAATTCCGCCGCGCGCTCACCGGCCCGCCGGCGGAATTCCCGGCCGGTCCTTCGTGTGCGTCATCATCTGCCACGGCGTGAGCTCATTGAAAGCCGTCGCCAGATCCAGCGGGTTCGGCAGCCATACGCGAAACGCGGATCGGGCGTCCCAGGTGGTGCCGGCCGAAGAATAATCGCACAGCGTCAGCGTTTTTTCCGCCCCGTCCTTCGTCGCGAACTTCGCATCAAAGGCCATCCACGCATTCGCCTCGTGCGCCGCCTTTGGATTCGCAGCCAGCTCCGCGCCGCGAAAAGAAAGCCCGCCCGGCGTCGCATCGCCGCACAACCGCCTGTCGAGCGCCAGGACAACCGGGCCGCGGCAAATCGCGTAAAAATCCTTCCCCGCCGGATCGCGCTCCACGCGCGCCTTCATATCGAATTCGATTTCGATCTTGTCGCCCCTGCGCCACTGCCTTTCAATTCTCGCATACGTTCCCGGCCGCGCCTCGACGGCCTCGCCGTTCACGCTCAGCGATGTCTTTTCGCTCCACGCCGGGATTCGCAGCGACAGCGTGAACAATTCCGACACGCCCGGCACGACGTAAATCTTCACCTTCCCGCCCGCCGGATAATCCGTCTCCTGAATAATCTTCACGCGGTTGCCGCCGGCGCCGTGCAGCGGAATATTCGCGTTCCCGTCGCAATACAGATTCACCACCGGCCCGCGCTCGCCCGACATCACCGCCCACGCCGGAACCTGCAGCAAACCGCGCGGCCCGTTCAGCACGCAGCAGCTCGTCCCGCAATCCGCGTGCTGAACATAGCTCGCGACGCGCTCGCCGCTGAGCGCGGAGAAATACGCCCACCAGTTCCCGTCCGGCGTCTGCGCGGAAAGCAGCGCGTTGTAAAGGCTGCGCTCCAGCTCATCCGCATACTTCGGATCGCTGGTCAGCCGCAAAAGCTGCGTGCAAAATTTCATCCACGTCGCCGTCACGCACGTCTCCATCGGCTTGCTGATCTTTTCCGTCTGGTGCATCCGGCAGTCTTTCCAGATTTCGTCGCTCGACGCCGAACCGATGATCGTCAGCTCGTGCGCGATCACTCCGTCGGCCAGCTTCACGCCCGCCTCCAGATATTTTTTCGTCCCCGTCGCGCGGTAAAGTTCGCACAGCCCCTCATAGCACGACATCATCTCGTACGCCTTCGGCGCGTCGATTTGCGCCGGCGTTTTTCCCGCCAGCGCGTCCTCGATCAGCAACATTCCCCTCGGATTCAGAGCGCTCGGCCGGCTCCAGCTCGCGACGATCTCGTTGGCGAAATCCAGATACTTTTTCTCCCCCGTCCGCTCGTATAACAACACCGTCGGCTCCAAAACCGAGCACGGCGGCAGCCCCTTCCACTGCTTGTAGCCCAGGTCCGCGATATTCGTCTTCCCGCCGCCGACCTCCGCGATCAGCGTGTCCTCGTGACGCCTCGCCGCCTCGAGCGCGGCCTTGTCGCCGGTCGAATCGAACTGCGCGATCAAACCGAGCAAAACATATTTCCTTCCCCAGACATCCCAGCCCTTCAGCCGGTCCGCCACCGCCCGCGTCCCGATGTATCCATCATCCGCCGCCGTCGCCATCAAACCATGCGCCCCCGCGTCCAGCACCGCGCGATGCTCCGGCGACGGCTCGAAGTTGTAGGCCAGCGCCGCCGACGTGAACCATTTCCCCCAGTACTCGCACCGCCAGTCCTGGTCGCCCACTTCCTTCTTCTCGCGAAACGGCCGGATGAACTTCTCCGCGTCCTGATTCATCACGCAATTCGACACGCACAGCCCGATCTTCGCGCCGAGATGCCCCCCCAGCCGCACCATTCCCGCCGGTGCCAGTTTTAGCACATCCTCCGCCCCAAATGCCGCCAGACTTCCAATGATTGGAAGACACGCGGCCCAAAATCTCCAGCGATTGGAATTTCTTTTCATATTGTTCAGAAGATTAACGCCGATTTCCCCCGCCCCGACAAGTTCCAACCGTGGCGCATGGATCGGAAGGCCCGGACGGGCCGACGGGGCGGTCCGACTCGTCACCCCAAAGGGGTGGCCAGCCGCCAGCCCAGGGTTGGCCGTCATCGGCCTACCCTGGGTGAAGATCGAGAGAAAATCATCTTGAACCCTGAAAGGGTTCCAGCCCGCAGGGGAAAAATAGCAGGGCTGGGAATCCGCTCCTGGCTGCGAAACACAACGGAGGCCGCGCCCTTGCTTCAACCCCTTCAGGGTTGCAGATTCTTCATCGTGTTCGTTTCCCAGGGTAGCTCGAAGACTCGCAACCCTGGGCTGGAGGCTGCAATCCCGTTGGGGTTCACTCCGCCTGCGGTCAGCCCGCCGAATCCGCCGCCCCTGCCCGGGGCGGAATTATTTCATTCATGCGCCATCCGGTGGTTGGCACCATCGGCTAATTTCCGCCAGCCCGCGCGGGCTTCAACGTCGAGATCCTGCCACGGTTTCCCGTTGGCAGAGTTCTCTTGTTAGCCTTTACTTTCCTCATCAGGAACAGCTGGCAAATCAGTAAGTCGTGTTTCCTGATACTTGAAATAATAAGCACCTTGATACGCCCCGCTACTGTTTAACTGGTTCTTCCTCTTGAAAAGCTCATACGCCAATGGCGACAGTTTCCATTTCTTCCCTTCAAAGTTAACATGCTTTTCATCGCTTACTATTGCGGTGATTCCCGGATCATTTATGAAAGCAACAGTATCACCGATTTTCAGGCCTCTGCTGAAAAATGTAAATCGATTGCCTTGCTTTCGTACCTTCTTTCCGTCGTCAATAACCTTTTTCCCATCAGACCAATAATCAATCTCCGCCTCGTCAAGAACTCCCTCAATATCTTCCAGAATGCTGGCGGCATCCTCGGGTTTGATGTTAAAAAATTCCCTGCTGTCACTGATTCGTAATGTGGGGTTTAATTTTCGGATGAAACTATGAATCAAAGACTCGGCTTCTTTGTATTTTTTCGTTTTGAGTGTAGCATAAACTTTGTATGGCAGTGGAACTGCCGTGGTGTACAATTCATTGGCGCGAAGAAGTGGTGATCGACGACTGTTTCCAATCTTCACCCAATCCTCACGAAAACTATCATTCGTAAGAACGTACACATATCCCAAACCATCGTCTTCTTCGTTCATTTCTTTTGTCTCATAAGTTTCGGTTGTGGCTAACAAGTGATTCTATAGTTTTCTG
>CAIVKH010000036.1 GCA_903906425.1 uncultured bacterium | reverse complement strand
TTACGTTTTGTGAGTTTGCGGCGCGCCCACCCTTCGCGCCCCGCCGCTGGGGGGGCTTAGGACGGGCCCTGGGTGGGGTGGGGCAGGGGTCGATCCGGACTTCCGCGTGGATTTTGGCTTCCTCGGAAAGTGGCGTCCGAATCGTTTCGGGGCCGCCTGCGGCTTGACCGTGCCGGGCCGCACGTTTAGGTTGCGCGGCACTTGGAATGCTTTTGCGACGGTACATAATATTTTGCGCGGTGCTGGCATTCGCGCAGGGCGCGATGGCGGATAAATTCTTTCCGCCGGAGGGCTGGCAGGAGAGCGTTTCGCCGCTGGCGGACCCGCACGCGCGTATCGGCGGGGAATTCAAATATTACGCGGGGCCGTATCCGAAGAGCCTCAACTTCTACCTCGAGTTCTCGACGATCGGCGAAATGATGTTCAACTCGATGTACGAGAATCTGACGTCGATCAATCCGATTACGCTGGAGATGGAGCCGTTCCTCGCGAAGAAGTGGTCGATCTCGGATGATCTGAAGACGTTCACGTTCTGGCTGGATCCGAGTGCGAAATGGAGCGATGGCGCTCCGCTGACGGCGCGCGATGTGGCCTGGACGTGGGGGATGATCGTCAATTCGAACAATCTGACCGGACCGTGGAAGGCGGACATGGAGCGGTTCGATGCGCCGCAGGTTGTGGATGATTACACGGTCAAGTTTCACGCGAAGGAAGTTCACTGGAGGAATCTGCTGAACCTGTCGGCGATTTACATCATGCCGGAGCATTCGCTGGCGACGAAGGATTTCAATAGCGTGAATTTCGATCTGCCGCCGGTCTCGGGGCCGTATCAGCTTGGCGAGGTGAAGGAAGGTTTCTATTCGAAGATGGAGCGCCGGAAGGATTGGTGGCGGCAGAATTATCCAGGATCGAAGGGCCTGATGAATTTCCAGTCGATCAAGATGATGTATTTCGAGACCGACGAGACGGCATTCGACGAAATGAAAAAGGGGCGCGTTGATTATCTGCAAATTCTCTCCGCGCGCCGATGGGTGACGGAACTGAACGGCGAAAAATTCGAGAAGAACTGGATCGTGAAACAGCGCGTCGCCAATCACTATCCGGCCATGCTCGCCGGCCTCGCGATGAACATGCGGCGCCCAATTTTCGCGGACGTCCGCACGCGCAAGGCGCTCGCTCATCTGATGAATCGCGAGCGGTTGAACCGCACGATCATGTACGACCAGTACATCATGCATCATTCGTATTTTGAGGACATCTATTCGCCGGCGCATCCCTGCACAAATTTCTATTTCCGCTTCGACAAGGAACTCGCGCGGCAACTGCTTGCCGAGGCCGGATGGAAGCCGAATCCGCAGACGGGCATCCTCGAAAAGGGCGGAGTGAAGTTCAGTTTCACGTTCATGGCGCGCGATCCGACGGAGAACAAATTTCTCGTGATCTATCAGCAGGATCTCAAGGAATGCGGTATCGAAATGAAGATCGAATTGAAGGACTGGTCCGCGTGGATGAAGGAAATGGACGCGTTCAACTTCGACATGACGTGGTGCTCGTTCTCCGGAAGCCTTTTCAAAGATCCCGAGTCCATGTGGTCATCGAAAGAGGCGGATCGCACCGCGGGACAAAATGTTTGCGGCCTCAAAGACCCGCGCATTGACGCGCTCGTCGAAAAGCAAAAGAGCGAGTTCGATGTCGCCAAGCGTCAGGACATTCTTCGCGAAATTGACAGTCTGCTGATCGAACAATCCCCCTACGTCCTTCTGTGGACCATCAACTATCAGCGCATCACGTACTGGAACAAATTCGGGATGCCGCCGCACATTCTCGGTTCGATCACCGACGAACGCGGCGCGCTTTCCTATTGGTGGTACGACGAAGACGCCGCCGCCGATCTCAAGGAGTCCCGCGCCGCCGGCCTCGCGATGCCGAAGCAACCGTTTGCCGTCAACTTCGAGGATGTCTTCAAACAGTAGGGAACGATGGATCGAATCAGCTATTTCCTTCGCAGATTGCTTCTCGTGATCCCGACCTTCCTCGGCATCACGATCATCTGCTTCACCATCTGCCAGTTCGTTCCCGGCGGCCCTGTCGAGCAGGCGATCATGCGGATGCGCGGCGTCGGCGGCCGGTCGGGGGCAGGTGGCGCGAAAGTCGGCACCATCGGCGAGGAGCAGCGCAAGGCCATCGAAAAACATTTCGGCTTCGATCAGCCCGTGCCCGTCCGCTACTGGCACTGGCTCGTCCGCGACCGCGTCGGCATGCGCGCCATGTCCTACAAATATTCCAACAAAACCGCGTGGCAGGTCATACGCGAACGCTTCCCCGTCTCGCTCACCTTCGGCCTCACCAGTTTCTTCCTCACCTATCTTGTCTGCGTCCCGCTCGGCATCGCCAAGGCCCTGCGCCACGGCAAAGCGTTCGATCTCACGTCGAGCATCATTGTCTTCGCCGGCTACGCGATTCCGCCCTTCGCCCTCGGCCTGCTCTTGCGCGCCACGCTCTGCGGCGTCAACGATTTCGGCTTCGACTGGTTTCCCGTCAGCGGCTTCACCTCCGAAGAATACGAAACGCTGACCGCGTGGGAAAAATTCACCGACATCGCCCGCCACATGATCCTCCCGCTCTGCTGCTACGTCATCGGCAACTTCGCCGTCCTCACGCTCCTCATGAAAAACTCGCTCCTCGAACAGATCACGCAGGACTACATCCGCACCGTCCTCGCCAAAGGCGGCACGATGAAGCGCGCCATCTGGCGCCACGCCCTGCGCAACGCCCTCGTCCCGATCGCCACCGGCTTCAGCGGCGTATTTCTCGTCATCTTCGCCGGCGCGCCGCTCATCGAAACTGTATTCGAAATCCCCGGCATGGGCCGCCTCAGCCTCGAAGCCATCTTCGGCCGCGACTACATGGTCTTCATGGCCATCCTCGCCTTCACCAGCATTCTCGGCCTCATCGGCCGCATCTTCTCCGACTTCTGCTACGTCCTCATCGACCCCCGCATCTCCTTCGAAAAATGAACTGCCTTGCAATCCATAGTTCGTCCTCGCCCTCGTCGTCGTCCTCGAATTTCAGAGATCAGAGGTCAGAAGTCAGAAATCAGATTACGCCTCCGGCGCGATTTCAAGCGCGCCGATCGTCCATCGCATCGCAACTTCCAATCATTGGAAACTACCGCGCCGCAAACTTCCAATCATTGGAACTCAGCTCTTCCGACTCAGGTTTCAGGTTTCAGGTTTCAGGTTTCAGCGAATGATTCGATTGCTTCCCAAGCTCCACCCGATCACGCGCAAGCGCCTCCAGCGTTTCCGCGGGATGCGGCGCGCCTGGTGGTCGTTCTGGATTCTGGCAGTCGCCTACGCCCTCGGTCTCGCGTCCGAATTCATCTGCAACGAAAAACCGATCTTCGCGAAGATCAGCGGCCGGGCATTTTTCCCCGCCTTCAAGTTCTACTCCGAAAAAGCGGTCACCGGGTCGGGACTCGACACCGCCGCCGACTTCAAAGCCATCCGCGCCTCCGAAAATTTCAAACCCGGGCGCGGCGACAAAATGATTTTCGCGCCATTCTCCTACGGCCCGCTGGAATCCATCAACGCCTCGAAGCTCAAAGTTCCCGATGAAGTTACGATTTATTTCCGTCCCGATCCGCGCGTCGCCGCGATCAATATCAACGAGCGCGGCGAAATCATCCGGTCCACCGCCGCCGATTTCTACATCCGCGACTTCGCCGTTCCGTTCACGAATGATTGGCAGCTTACGCCGAAGATTTCCGACGCGATTGGCAAACGACTTCGCAACGAAGCCGCGCCGCACATCGAAGACACGATCCGCAGCCGCGATGGACGCGAAGCGCGCGCGTATCTCGCCGAATTCAAGGCGCGGGCCGCGAAGCCGGGGACCGTCCGCCTCACGCTCCGGCTTCCCGCTGAAACCGGAATCAAGGGGGCGAGCGTTTCCGTGGATCGCAACGGCCAGATCGGCAAATCGCTGCCGCCGGTCTGGAATTCGCTGACCGATCAGCAGCACACGGAACTTCTCGCCTCCGCACACGAACGTTTCGACCGGATGATCTTCGAAAAGCCGGTCGAAGTCGGCGGCGTCCGCTACGCCGCGGAATTTCAGCGCCCGATCGTCCGATTCCCGTTCCCGCCCTGCGAAGGTCATCCGCTCGGTCTCGACGGCTCGGGCCGCGATGTTCTCGCCCGCGTTCTTTACGGGATGCGCGTCTCAATGACCTTCGGCTTCGTTCTCGTGATCGCCGCGATGTTCGTCACTTCCGACATCCGCCGCATGAACAATCCTGCCGCCAGCACCATCCC
>CAIVKH010000035.1 GCA_903906425.1 uncultured bacterium | reverse complement strand
GGTGTGTAGAAGGAGCTGTTCGCATCGCCGCCGATGATGTTGATCGCGCCGCCGTTGCCATCGCCTCCGCCGAATCCAAGGATCTGAATCGTCTGGCCGATGCGGTACGGGCCGGCGTCGGATGACGCGGTGAGCGTGTAACCTTGGAGATCCACGTTGTTCGTCGCGAATCCATTTCCAAGGTTGTCCCCGCCGCCGCTACCACCGGATGCCGCGGCCGGGTGCCAGCCGCTCATGGCCGAGTACGTCCAGACATCATTGTCATTCGCGCCGGTGAAGGCCACATTGACGCCGTCGATCTGCATGGAATTGTTGTCGCCCCAGAGCGACAGGCTGTGCGTGTCCGAACTGAGGATGGTCCCGAACGCCTGGCTTCCGATCTGCAGGGCCCCGGCGGATGGATTGTCGCTTGCGATGTGCAAACCAGCCCCATCTGCCGAAGCCGTCCACGGTGCCGGAAGTGCGGAACCTGGTGCGGCGAGCTCGGCCAGTGTCTTGGTGCCGGTGGTCGGATCGTGGAAGATGAGTTGTGGCGTGCCGAAGTCATCCTGATAACCCATATAATAGGTATTGGCCGACTCACCGCGCAGCCCGATTTGAGACGGGCTCATGTAGCTGAACCAGACACCGTTGATGTTCCCATAATTCAACGACCCGCCATCGTCCCAAAAGTTCTGCGTCCCGTTGGTCGTGACGAATGGCGCGTCGCTTGGAATGAATGAACCGCCGCCGCCATTGCCGCCCGTTGAGACATTCACGATATTAGTGATGACGATCTGCGGCGCGTTGGTCACAACGACGAGCGTTGAATTGGTGACAACAATGTGCGTCGTATTGCTCACGACGAGCGAATTGGTGAGCGTGACGCTGTTCGTCAGATGAAACGTCGGTGAATTGCTCACGACAATTTGCAGCGCATTCGTCACAAAAAAGGAATTCGTGACGGCGACATTATTCGTGAGATGAAGCTGCCACGCATTGCTCACGACGAGCGACGAACTGTTGGTGACGAAAAGCTGCGCGAAGTTCGTCACAGTGACTTGCGTCGAGCCGCCGCCCGTGATCTGCGCGGTGAACGGGCTGCCCTGATCGTACCACTCAGCCGCATCCGTGCGGGCGACTGCGTTTCCGTCTGCGCTGGTTTCCAACTGGAGCGTGAAGCGCGCAACGGTGGACGAAATCGCGAACGCCTCGCCTCGCCGGATTGGATAATCAGCCGGCGGAAACCATGTCAGCGCGGCGGCGCTGCTGAAGTCGTGGCGCGCCAGCGGCACGGCGACGCCCTGCGTCACGCGGGAAATCGTGACGCTGCCAGTGGCCGGCGTCTGAAAAAGGAAGTACGCCGCGAGCGGTCGAACTTCCGTTGCCGGCAGATTATTCGTGACCGCGATCATCCGGTTGGTGGTGCCGTACTGGATCATGACGGCGCGGGCCGGCGGTGCCGTGATGAGCGCCGCGGCATTCAGCAGTGCGAAGATGAGGATGAATTTTTTCATGGGAGTGCCCTCTCGGTGTGCTTGATTTCGGTCGTGTACGACGGCGTCGGCTCGTGCGTTTCGTCCTGGATGGACAAATGCCCGTAGCCAATCTGCCGCAGAAAGATTTCTGCGCGCGTCATCGCCTGTTCGTCGGCGGTGGAAAGCGCCTGCCCCATCTCCGTCTTCAGCGTCTCGATGACGATGACCTCCGCGGAGCGGATGCAGTTCTCAGGAAGTTTCGCGCGGTCAGGGTCGAGGATGTTCGCCGGGTCCGTCACGATGGCGGAGCGAAACTCCGCGACGGTGTTCGCGGTAATTTCCGCGAGCCTCCCGGCCTTCGCGGGATTCGCGACAAGCCATGCGTCATACTGCGGCTTCAAGCCGGTCGGGAAGTCCGCCAGCACCTTCGCTTCGTTCAGTGCAATCCAATCCATGATCGTTCTCTGAAAACTTCCAATGATTGGAAGAGAGCGCGGCGGCGGCTTCCAATCATTGGAGACTTCGGTTTTAGCCGGTGATGTTCAGCCGCACCGCGACGGCGGCGTTGGTGATCTGCACATCCTCGGACCAGTCAAATTTCGCGACCTCGACGCGACCGTCATCGCGCACGTATGAACCCGGAACCATCCATTTGTTCATCAGCCG
>CAIVKH010000034.1 GCA_903906425.1 uncultured bacterium | reverse complement strand
TCGTGAATTTCCAATGACTGGAAAGAACCGCCGGAAGATTCCGGCAAAAAACATAGGAGAACGAGAACATGGAAAATAATGAAGCTGCGGCGGCCGTCGCGACGGCACCGGGGAAGAAGAGTTATGGGCGAAACAAGATTGTGGCCGGTTTCGAACTGATCGAAGGATCGCTGAAGGATGGCACGGCCGTTCTCAAACAGATTACGGGGATGTCCACCATGCTGCATAGGGCTCGTGCGGACGTTGTCGCAAAAGAATTCCGCGGCACAGCGGTGATCGTGTGCGTGAGGCAGGTGCTCGTCGGCGAGTATGCGAAGGTTTCCTACAAGACTATCGAACTCGCCAAGGCATCGGTCACTCCGCCCGCCGCCCCGCCGGCGGTTTGATGCGCCGTCGCGGCCGAAAAAAATGTTTGTAGCGCGCCCGTGAGGGCGTTCCTCCCGCGGAAGAATCGCCTCGCGGCGACGCTACAAACCCTCCGCACGCCACACCGCGCTTTCCAATCATTGGAAAAAATGGCACAGGGAGTTTCCAATGATTGGAAATTTTCTTTTGAGCCAGGCAGAATATGAATGAGAAATTCTTGCTTCAATTCACGCCGGAACGGTGGAGTCCAGAACAGAAATTCTTTCAGTTCGTTGGAGTATCGAAGTGCTTTGGACCAGAAGCTCAGAAGGGCGCTCGAACTTGCAGCGATCATATTGGGAAGTTCGACATCCTAGTGGGATTGGCGAACCGTATTGCACCCGATTTGCAGAAGGACCACGACGAACTCGATGCGAATGGACATTCCAAGAATCGATACCACCGTGAGTTCACAGCAATGCTTGAGGGTATGATTTCCGAAATTTACTCAGGTCTTGACGGCGTTAGGCGCTTGCTCTTCTCCGTCTATCGCCACGTGAAAGGCATTCAGAATCATTCAACGGAAGCGATGTTCAATCGAGCAACGAATGCTTCGTATGGTGAGGGATTACCTCAAGAGATCTTGGATGCCTTGAAGGATGCAAATGAAGCGTGGTTTCCGCGATTGAGGTCGCTGAGAACCGAAATAGCACATGGTGAAATAGGGACATGCCATCTGGATCGAGAGACCAAGAAGATTCGCTATATGCATTCAGGCATTCCAGGTTCAGAAGCTCACCGCGCATTCATCATTGATGACGTCATCAGTGAAATTGAAATCTGGCGAAGCGGCTCTGTGAAATTGCGTGACGTTGTCTTTAAGGTCATGTGCGGTCTTTTTGAGCAAGAGCCTCTATTTCAAATGTGCGGCATGTACAAAGCGCGGTGGTATGGTCGTTTCGTTGTGCCATCGCAAAAGCTTTCGTTTGATGATGGTTATTGTGTTTCCCGCAAATGGTTCATGAATGATACCGAATTGAAATGCCCCTTGCGCAGCAGATGTCGTGCATTCGAGAATGAGTGGGACGGTCCTGTCCCCTGGTAACGGACAATGATGAGAACCTTCGCCTACAAAGGATTCGATGCGGCAGGTCGCGCGACGCGCGGGCTGATCGAGGCGCATGAGCCGAAGGATGCTCGCGAAAAGCTCATCAAGCAGGGCGTCTTCGCGGAGGATGTGCGCGATAGCGTCGAGGCGCAGGCGGCGTCGCAGCGCGGACGCGGGCTGAAGCTGGCGGCGCGGGCGGCGATGTACCGGCAGCTCGCGGTGCTGCTGAAATCCGGCCTGCCGCTGGCGGCGGCGCTGGAGGTTCTGATTCAGTCGCCGGATGCCGATGCGAATCCCGCGCTGCTCGCCGCAGTCCGCGACCGTCTGCGCGGCGGCGCGAGTTTTGCGGATGCACTGTCGGGCACTGCGGGCCGCACGATTCCGCCTGAAGGCGGAACTACGAACCCGGAGGCCCGCTCTTCGTTTGTAGTTCCGCCTTCAGGCGGTCCTTCGTTGTCGGCGTTCGAGCACGCGATCGTGCAGGCGGGCGAGCACACGGGAAATCTCGATGCGGTGCTCGACCAGCTCGCGGGCTATCTCGACGAGCAGCAGACGCTCTCCGACGGGCTGCGCTCGGCGATGCTCTATCCGATGCTGGTGATCTGTCTCGCGATCTTCGTGGCGATCGGGATGCTCGGCTTCGTCGTGCCGTCGCTTTCAAAAATGTTCACCGAAAGCCGCATCGAGCTGCCGGCGCTGACGCGGGGCGTGGTGTGGGTTTCGCGGTACATCTGGATTTTCGCGGCGGCGATTGCGGCGGCCGTGTGGCTGGCGTGGGGCGAAATTCGCCGCCGCTGGCACGCGCAGGCGTCGCGCGAAAAAATGGAGCAGCGGTTTTTCACCGCGCCGTGGCTGGGCCGCGGCGTACGGCTGATGTGCGGCGTGCGTTTCGCTCGGACGATGAGTCTGCTTTTGCGTGGCGGCGTCCCGCTCGTGGACGGCCTCGCGCTTGCGGGCCGCGCGACGGGCAGCGCGTGGATTACGCGGCTGACGGCCGAGGAGTCGGAATCGGTCCGGCACGGTCGTTCGTTTTCGCAATCGCTGCGCCGCGTTCCACCGCTGAGCGGGCTGCTCGCGTCGTGGATTCAGGCGGGCGAGGCGAGCGGGAGTCTGGATACGCTGCTGCACACGGCGGCGGAACGGATGCAGCAGCAGTGGACGAAATTTCTGAACAACGCGCTGAATCTGATCGGCCCGCTGTTGATCCTGATGGTCGGCGCGTTCGTCCTGCTCATCGCGCTGGCAATCCTGCTGCCGATTCTATCGCTGAGCCAGGGCATTCACTGAGGCGGCTTGCCGCCGTGTTTGATCATCGCGTGGCAGATGCCGAACGCCATTGCGGACGGCGCGGCCACCGCGATGGCGACGGCAAACATGCCGGCATCGGTGATCGTGCGCAGAAAAAAAAACGCCAGGAACGCGATGCCCGCGGATGCGCCGGCGCCTGCTCCCGCAATCTTCACAATCGGATTTTCATTTTTCTCATCGCTCATGTTCGCTCCCTCGATTCCGGCCGCGATGCCGGCTTCAGTTTGAAGATAGGCAAGAACGCGCCGCGGTCACAGAAGATAGTCGCAAGTTCCAATGATTGGAAATTGCGGCCGCGCATTTTTCCAATGATTGGAAGTCGGCGCTTGCTTGTTGGCGGGCGGCCCGCAAAATCTGCGCCCCATGCGAATCAAATCTTTCAAGGCGTTGAGGCCGCCGTGCGCGCTGGCGGCGGAGGTGGCGAGTCTGCCGTACGACGTGGGCGAACTGGAGGAGGCGCGGAAGATCGCGGCGGCGAATCCGAAAAGTTTTCTGCACGTGGAGCGGCCGGAGGTTGATCTGCCGGACGGCTTCGCGGCGGGCGAGGACCACGCGAGCGCGGCGCAGCACCTGAAACTTTTTCAGCAGAACGGATGGCTCGCGCAGGACGGGCATGAGCAGCTTTATCTCTACCGGCTGCAGCTCGGTTCGCATGTGCAGAAGGGGATCATCGCGTGCTGCCATGTGGAGGAATATTGGGCGGACGTGATCAAGAAGCACGAGAAGACGAAGAAGCCGGTGGAGGATCAGCGGACGGCGCACGTGCTGAAATGCAACGCGAACACGGGGCCGATTTTTCTTTTGTACAAGGACCAGGCGGCGATTGACGAGACTGTGGAGCAGGTCGAGCGGGGTGCGCCGCTGTTCGATTTCACCGCGGTGGACGGAATCCGCCACACGGTGTGGCAGATCGGCTACGCGGCGGAAATCGTGAAGCAGTTTGGCGATGTTCCGTGTGCGTATATCGCCGACGGTCATCACCGCGCGGCATCGGCGGGGCGCGCGGGCATCGCGCGGCGCGAGGCGAATCCGAAGCACACGGGGCATGAGGAATACAACTGGTTTCTGTCGGTGCTTTTTCCCGCGAGCCAGCTGCAGATTCTCGCCTACAACCGCTACGTGAAAGATCTCAACGGGCATTCGCCGGAGGCGTTCCTCGCGAAAGTGAAATCGGTTTTCACGGTCACGGAAAATGCGGCGCCGAAGCCGGCGACGCCGGGAAATGTCTCGATGTATTTTCAGGGCCGCTGGCTCGGGCTTTCGTGGGCGCCCGATCCGATGGCCGATCCGGTTTCCGCGCTCGACGTGAGCGTGCTGCAATCGAAATTGCTCGGCCCCGTGCTCGGCATCGACGATCCGCGGACGAATCCGCGCATCGGATATTTCGGCGGCTTCGACGCGGTCGAGCAGTTGCGGAAGCGCGTCGATTCCGGCGGTGCTGCGGTCGCGTTTTCGCTGCACCCGACGACGGTGGAGCAGTTGATGGCGATCAGCGACGCGGGGCAGATCATGCCGCCGAAGAGCACGTGGTTTGAGCCGAAGCTGCGGTCCGGCCTTTTTGTGCATTTGCTCGATTGAGGCTTTTCGATACAGTCGCCGGCCATGGCTGAGGAGTTTTCATCAAAGCCGGTGGTCAGCATCGTGACCAGCACGTACAACCGGGCGCAGGTGGTTCGCGGCGCCATCGAATCGGTGCTGGCCCAG
>CAIVKH010000033.1 GCA_903906425.1 uncultured bacterium | reverse complement strand
TCAAACTCTCCGTATAAAATTAGAGAGCATATTGGGCGTCCATTGCTGAACAACCCAAGGATTCTGCTTTAATTGTTGTTTGGTTGCTCAATGCAACCTCAAAGTATTTTACGCGTATTTGCCTACACAAACCACACCACTTCCGATTCGAAGTGATGTCGCTGTAGTATTCACGTTTCAAAGAACATTAGCGCAAGACAAAACAACCCCGCCCGGGCCTCATAAATTTACACGAAGCCCAAGTGGAGCATTTCGTCTTTTCGCTATCAGCGGAACCAACTGGTTCCATCAATTGGCGCGCACTTTACAGGGCGATCCAAAGTCTGTCAACATATTTTTCAACTTTTTTACGCTGACCTAATCTGCCAACAAATGAGTCGCACATAATAGGTTCTCGCCTCGGGCACGCAACAATAAAAATAGAAAAAATGATTCGCCTGGAATCGCTTCATTATTAGTCACTTACAATCATTGCAAATCTTGGGCATACAATTTTCCAATGATTGGAAACACCGGGAGCAGCACAACCGCATTTCCGCAAAGTAACTTGGTATAGAACTTTTGTGGCACAATGTTTGCGCATTGCCCACTTCCGCAGCATCAATTAGGCGCACCTGTCACAGCCTACTCCGCATCTTCTTGCATAGTATGTCTATGCGTACACTTCATCCTCGCCACCGTCCCGAGTCAGAGCCTGAACTAAATTCGGCCGCAAAAAAAGTGTAACCGCCTGCGATCCAGATAAGAAATTTGTTCACGGAGAGAAGTGCTTCAATATATGAAGTAATATTAATTAGGAAGTACTCTGTAATGAACAGTTACGCCTTTGATCATCATCGCGCTTGATGTCCCCGCGAGCAAAGACATCGCCCCCATTCTTGGACAGCTGCCTGACGCGATGAAATGGTTCAAGGTCGGACTGAAGCTTTTCTGCGCCGAGGGTCCCGCGGCGCTGCACGAACGCAAGCGGCGAATTTTTCTCGATTTGAAACTGCACGACATTCCGCGCACCGTCGAGCGCGCCGTGAAATCGGCCGCGAAGCACAACGTGCAGTTGCTCACGCTCCACGCCTGCGGCGGACACGCGATGCTCGATGCCGCGGCAAAGGCTGCGAAAGATATTGCGGACCGGATCGCCCACGCCTTCTCGCTGTCACCGTTTTGACGAGCATGGATGCAAGCGATCTCGCTGACATCGGCGTGCAGCGATCGCCATCCGATCAAGTCAAGGCGCTGGCCGATCTCGTAATTTCTGCGGGCATTGACGGTCTCGTTTGTTCACCGCGGGAATTTGGTGAATTGCGAAAACAACTCGGCGCGTCGCCGCTGCTGGTCACACCAGGTATCCGATTGCCCGGCGGCAATCTCGGCGATCAAAACGTGTCGCCACGCCCGGCACAGCTGCACGCGACGGCGCAACTCATTTGGTTATTGGCCGCTCAATTCTGGAAGCTTCCGATCCCGCAGCCGCCGTTCGGGCGATTCGCGACGACATCGCTGCATCCTCAGAATAATCATCGGATCAGCTTGTCGATCTTGAAAACAAACGTGTCGCCGAACAGCCCGACACGGTGAATGCGCGGGTAGTTTGCTTCGCGCCCACGCAGCAGGTCGAAAATGAACGGGCCGAAATTTCCGCGAAGCAACTCGTCATCGCCGCGACTGAAATCGCGGATCACGATGAATGCCCGTTTGTAATTTCCCGTGTGCGCGTCGAGGAATTTCATCAGCGGTGAATACGACGGATAATCGCTGTACGGATGCGGCGAAAACGAAATGATGTTTCTGCGTTGCAAATAAAATGCCACATCCAGCGGATCGTTCCCGATCACCAAATCCTCCGGCTCGAGCCGGTCGCGCACGATCACCAGCCGCGGCGAATAGTCTATTCTTTGTGCGAGATCCACCGGGGCCTTGTTTTGCGCGATCAGAACTTCGCGACACGCAGCCAGTGCGACCACGCAGATCGCGAACCACGGCGTAAAATTCTTTGCCGCGGATGACAGCCGCGATCCGATCCAGATTGTCAGTGCGAGCAAGAGCGGAACAAGTGCGGGCAGTAGCAAGCGTGGCGTGATGTCGTCGAAGTGAATCCGCCATCGCTGCCAAATGATGAACGCAAAATAGATCCCGGCCCAGGCGACAAGCCACGCGACGCCGCGATCCGACGAGGATTTTGGCGATGCGCGACGTAAAACGAAAATCGCAAAGAGCAGCAACACGAGACCGATATAGAGTCCATGAATGCCCAACAGATCCGTGTAATTCACGATCACATCTGCCGCGCTTCGCAAAATTTCGCCAGCACTGAGGGATGAAGGATTGTGCGGCGGCAAAAGACAGCAAGTGGAAAATTTGTTGTGCATCACGATCAGAAGCGGCAACGGCAAAACGCCCGCGACCCAGAGACCGAGCGATTTCGCCAGCACGCGCGGCTCCTTGCGGATTGCGACGAACAAAATTAGGCCGATAAATGGCGTGAATATGATCAGCGCGTATCGCGTCGCAAAGGCGATTCCGCAAATCACGCCGAGCAAAATCAGCCGGCAATTCGAAATATTTTCGCACGCGCGAATCTGCATCGCTAGTGACAACCCGGCAATGACAGCAAGCGCGCCAAGTGAATCGCTCCAGGCGCGGCGACAGCAATCGGTGATCGGGAAATACCACGCGAGCGCCGCGAGCGTCAGCGCGGCGGCGGCCGCGCCGCCGCTGCGAAACGCGATGCGTCCGGCAAAAAAGAAAATTCCCGCGAGCGCCATGACCGGCAAAATCAGCGAGCCGTTCGCCGGTTCGATTCCAATTTTCCCGAGGACGGCGATCGCGAGCGGATAAAGCGGCGGCTGCGCGACGAACGGTTCGGGCCACTGCCCGGTGCCCAAGAATCGCGGATGGTTATAGCCGATGGCGGATTGAACGAGACCGCGGCCGGCCAGCACGTTTCGCGCGACGTCCACGTAATTCATCGAATCAGGCGAATACGATTTGAACCGCGTCAGCGAGTTCGCGCCGAAAAAGCCGACGTACGCCAGCGTGAGGACTGCCAGCAACAACCAGATCACAGGCCGATTTTCGGATGTTGAATTCACAGGATGACCGGTTGCTGTTATACAAGCTTCATGCGCGAAGAAAAGAAAAGGCCGAAGAAACTCGCGAACATCAAACACGTCGTCTGGGACTGGAACGGGACGCTGCTGGACGACACGTGGCTTTGCATCGAAATCGCGAACGAGATGCTCGCGGAGCGTGGCATCCGGACGATGTCGAAGCGGCGTTACCAGCAGATTTTTGATTTTCCTGTGATCCTTTATTATCAGCGGATGGGATTCGATTTCGAAAAGGAGAGTTTCGAAAAGCTCGGCGCGGAGTTTATCGCGCGCTACGAAGTCCGGCGCGGCGAGTGCCCGTTGCATAAAGGCGCGCGGCACACGCTTGAAAAGCTGCACGCATCCGGTGTCACGCAATCGGTGCTTTCAAACTATCCGCATCACACGCTCGAAGAGATTTTGCGACATCACGGCATTCGCGATTTTTTCGACGACGTGACGGGCGCGGACGATGTTTACGCGCGCGGCAAGACGGAGCGTGGCCGGCAGTGGCTCGCGCGCTCGTCGCGGGCGCGGCACGAAATCGTTCTGGTCGGCGACACGCTGCACGATCACGAGGTTGCGCGCGAACTCGGAATTCTCAGCGCGCTGGTGACGGTCGGCAGTCATTCGCGTTCCCGGCTGGCGAAAACCGGCGCGCCGGTTTTCGGTTCGCTGCGGGCGTTTGCGTCCGCGGTGTCCTGAAGAATGTTCCGGTCCACACCGCGCGAAATCTACGCTTCGCAAGCGAAAGAACTATTCGTTGCGGATCACTTTGTTTTCCAATAATTGGAAAGTTGCGGCGCGCCGGCTTCCAATGATTGGAAGTCAGCGCTTGCGCGGTGCGGTCTTCTTCAGGAACGCCTCGGTGGCGCCGGCGTCGAGGGCGCGCGCGCCGGCTTCGGCGTCGGCGGCTTCGTCGTTCAGCGAGGCGGAGCGGCAGGCGCGGCTGAGCCAGAGCAGCGGCAGCGGGTCTTGGAGGCGCATCTTCACGGCGCGGCGGAGCGATGCGGCGGCGTCGGTGTGGCGGCCGAGATTTTCCTGCGCGATGCCGAGGCCGAGCCATGCGGAGTGCATGTTGGG
>CAIVKH010000032.1 GCA_903906425.1 uncultured bacterium | reverse complement strand
TCACCAGCCCGGCGATGTCCGTCGCTCCCATCGGTTCGCCGTCGCACAGGTGTGCGAGGATCGCCCGCCGCATGGGGTTTGCGATGGCGGACATGACCGCGTCGGCGTTGAGCAGGGCGGCGTTCTGGGCGATCTGCCGGGATGTCGTTTCGTCGTTCATGAACTGGTCCTTTTCGTCAAAATATGCGTCTTTTAAGTTTTTTTTCCACGCTTCATATACGAAGCGCCCCGCACATTCAAGCATATACTGGAAGCCGGATGGCATATACAGGAAGCCGGATTGCATATCACTCATGTACCATGGCATATCCTCAAGTGAAGATTGCATATTATCAAAGCCGAATGGCATATACATGAAGCCGACTGGCACATTATACAATGACTGCTGCATATCCGCAAGCCACCATTGCATATCAGGGAGTCCGGATGGCATATAACAGAGGCCGGATGCCATCTCCCCCGGGCCGGAAGCCATCCGGATTGGGGGATTCGTGGGCGTCTTCAAGCCGGGGCGCAACGTCCGCCGGCCATCGGCAAACCGGCCCGGACCGGGTGAGCCGTCCCCCGCCGCAGCCGGGAGCTTCGCCCTGCCGCAGGACATCGGTGCCGCAGGCGCGGATGAGTTCGTCCATCGTCGCGACCCCTTGCCGGACCAATTCGAGCCCGCGCTCGGGCTGCCCGGGCCACCCTTATTTCACCGGGGCGTGCGCGAGCAGTTCGTAGAGGCGGCGGTAATAGCCGTCGAGGCGCAGCAGTTCGGCGTGGCTGCCTTGTTCGACGATTTCGCCGCGGCGCATGACGATAATGCGGTTGACGTCGCGGATCGTTGAGAGCCGGTGCGCGATGATGATGCATGTGCGGCCTTTCATTATTTTTCGCAGCGCGTCCTGGATCAGCACTTCGGTTTCGGTGTCCACGCTCGCGGTGGCTTCGTCGAGGATCAGCAGGATGTCCGGGTTCTGCGCGATGGCGCGGGCGAAGGCGAGGAGCTGTTTCTGGCCGGTGGAAAGTCCCGCGCCGCGTTCCTGCGTGACGGCGTCGTAGCCGCCGGGCCGCGCGGAAATCCAGCCGTCGGCATTGACGAATTTCGCGGCTTCGATCACTCGCTCGCGGGTGACTTCGGGATTCAGCAGCGAAATGTTGTCGGCGATCGTTCCCGAAAAAATGAACGGATCCTGCAAGACGATGCCGATGCGCCGGCGCAATTCGGACTGCGCATATTCCTTCACGTTCACGCCATCAACTTTCACCGCGCCGTGCTGCACTTCGTAAAAGCGCGCGATCAGGCTGATGATCGAGGATTTTCCCGCGCCGGTCGCGCCGACGAACGCGAGCGATTCGCCGGCCGGAATTTTCAGCGAGATATTTTTCAGCACCCAGTTTTCGTCGTTGTAGGCGAACTGCACATTTTCGAATTCGACCTCGCCGCGGAATTTTCCGATTGCGACCGGATGCGTGGGGTCGCTGATCGTTTCGGGAACGTCCATCAAGCCGAATACGCGCTCGGCGGACGCCATCGCAGACTGGAGGACATTCGATTTTTCGGAGAGGTCGTCGAGCGGGCGGAAAAACTCGCGGAGATACATCATGAACGCGAGCAGCACGCCGATATGCTTTGAGTTCAATGCGGGATCGTTGATTAAAATCAGATGCCCGCCGACGGCGAGAACCAACGCGACGGACAGCGCGTTCATAAATTCGGTCGCGGGAAATGCGAAGCTGAACCAGCGGATCGAATACAAAAACGCGGCGCGCAGCCCGGAATTGAAATGGTCGAACCGCTCGTTCACAGCGCGTTCGCGATTGAAGAGCTGCACGGTGGTCATGCCGGTGATCATTTCCTGCAAATATGAGTTCAGCGCGGACTGCCGCTGCCGGACGACGCGATGCGCGGCGCGGGTTTTGTTGTTTAGAAAAAGCAGGATCGCAAACATTGGCACGAACAGCGCGAGCATGATGAGCGCGAGGCGGCGCTCCGTGAAAAACATGTAGATCATCACGCCGACGAGCATCACGAGATCGGTACTCATGCCGATGATGCCATCGGTGAGCAGCCGCTGCATCGCGTCAACGTCGGTGCCGATGCGCGTGAGCAGGCGACCGACAGGATGTTTGTCGAACCACGAAAGAGGCAGCCGCAAGATTTTCGCGAAGATGTCGGCGCGCATGTCGAAAAGAATCTTCTGGCCGATCCACGAAAGCAGATAGCCCTGCGAAAACCGGAAAAAGAAAACGCCGAAACCGACGCCGATAAATTTCGCGGCAATCGGCCACAAGCCCCGAATCCGCTCGGCCGTGCCGAGCCCGGTTTCTTCGAGAAAGCGATTTGCCGCATCGCGGAAAAGCAGCGGCAGCGTGTTGGCCAGCATCGTCAGCGGAACGACGAGCAGCAAGCCGACGACCATCCACGCACGATACGGCCGGATGTATTTCAGCATCCGCCGCATCAGCGATCCGTCGAAAAGTTTTCCGGGAATGTCTGACTCGACGATTTCCATCACGCGTTCTCCGCTTCGACGTTTCCAATGATTGGAAGTTGCGGTGCCGCATTTTTCCAATGATTGGATGTTCCGGTGCCGTTTTCTTCGAGCCGTGCTTCGAGGCGCTGGACTTCGTCGAGCTCCTGATAATAACCGGGCTGTGCGGTCAGTCCGGCGTGCGAGCCGTCCTGCGAAATCCTGCCGTTTTCGATGACGAGAATTCTGTCGGCGTGGCGCAGCGTGGAGACGCGGTGGCTGATGATGATCGAGGTGCGGCCGCGCAAAACGGGCAATAGCTGCTGCAAAATCCTTTCCTCGGTCTGCGTGTCCACGGCGGAAAAAACGTCGTCGAGGATGAGGATGTCGGGCTGGCGCGCGAGGGCGCGGCCGATGGCGGTGCGCTGGCGCTGGCCGCCGGAGAGCGTCACGCCGCGCTCGCCGAGCATCGTGGAAAATTTCATCGGGAACGTTTCGACATCGCGGCGGAGGTTGGCGATGTCGGCGGCCCACAGGATTTTTTCCTCGTGCTTTTTGAGCGCGTCGTCAACGGGTTCGAGGCCGAGCGCGAGGTTGTTGGCGAGCGAGTCGGAAAATAAAAACGGTTCCTGCGGCGCGATGCCGATGCGGCGGCGCAAAATCTCGAGCGGATATTCGCGAACGTCGCGACCGCCTATTTTCACTGCGCCTTCCGTCGGGTCCGTCAATCGCACGAGCAGCGAGGCGAGCAGTGTTTTTCCGCCGCCGGTCGGGCCGGTGATCGCGAGGCGCTGGCCGGCGGGAATTTTCAGATCAATTTGGTCGAGCAGCGTCCGCTCGCCGCCGCGAAGCGTGACGCCGCGGAATTCGATGTCGCCGCGAAGATTTTCGGGGAGCGCGCCCGCGCTCCTCGAAAAAGATTCCGGATCGCGAACGGCGGGTTCGACATCGAGGATTGTACGAAGGCGTTTCCAACTTGTGCGGCCGCGCTGAAAAAGATTCGTGGTGAAGCCGAGCGAAAGCATCGGCCATTGGAGGAATGCGAAATAGAGCTGGAACTGCCAGAAGGTGCCAAGCGTGATTTCGCCGCGGATAACCTGGCGGCCGCCGATGAGCAGGAGAAAAACCTGGCCGATAATGTAGAGGAGCATCATGAACGGCCAGAGCGGTTCTTCGATGCGCGAAAGTTTCAGGCTGCGTTTGATGTATTCGTCGTTGAGTTGCTTGAACCGGCCGCGCTGGCGCGATTCGATGCCGAAGCCTTTGATCGTGCGGAAGCCCGCGAACGTTTCCTGCGAGAAATTTGCGATGGCCGAAAACTGGTCTTGCGCGCGGTCGTAAGCGGTGTGGATGAGCCTGATCGAAACGAAGAAGATCAGGCTCACGAACGGCAGGATCAACGCGACGATGCCGGTGAGCTTCGGATCGGTGTGGTACATCACCGCGAACGCGAATGGAAATCCCGCGGCGATGCGCGAGCCTTGCAGCCAGCCCTGGCCGATCATTTCGCGGACCGCGCCAAGATCAGACGACATCTTCGTCATGATGTCGCCGGTCCGCTCGCGCTGGAAGAACGCGAGATCGAGCCGCGAAAGATGCGCGAAGACATCGCAGCGGATGTCGTATTCGGCGCGATAGCCGAGGCCGATGAGCAGCCGCCGCATGAAAATTGCGAACACGCCGGTGAAGACGCCGACGGCGAGGACGGCCGCGCAAAGTTGATAAAGGCGCGCTTCAGTCAGAGGAGTCCGCGTCAACCATTCTTGCACTTCGGCGGCGGACGCGGCTTCGAGCGGAGGATTGAGATACGACAATCCGTCAATCACTAGCTGTTGCAGCTTCGGCCACGACAGACTTCCGGCGATATAGAAAATGACGCAGAAAAATCCGACGATGCCGCGTGTTTTGTACGCAGTGATGTAACGCAGCAGCGATGGTTTTGTCTGTGGCATAAAACGCAAAACATGCCTCACGCCCGCCGCGTGCGCAACGCGCGATCGGAAATTCCAATGATTGGAAGTTTGCGCGTGCGGTCTTTCCAATCATTGGAGGTCTGCTCTGCTTTACAGCGATGGCGGCGTTTGGTAGCGTGCGGTGCGAATTTGAATTTTGCCATGAGCGCGGCGATTTTAGAACGGCACGTTTTGGTGCTGAACAGGCTGTGGCAGGCGGTCAACGTCTGCACGGTCGAGCGCGCGCTTTCGCTTTTGTTCATGGGCCACGCGCAGGTGGTCGATGCGGACGACGGCAGCTTCAACACCTACAATTTTTCGCAGTGGCTCGATTTCGGCGAGGCGGCGGGCGGCGAGGAGTTTGTTCATACAATTTCGATCCGCATTCGGGTTCCGCGGATCATCCTGCTGCTGTTTTTCGACCGGATGCCGAACAAGGAGGTGAAGTTCACGCGGCAAAATGTCTTCGAGCGCGATAAGAACACCTGCCAGTACTGCGGGAAAAAATTCGAGCGCAAGGATCTCAACATTGATCATGTCGTGCCGCGCCAGCACGGAGGGCTGACGACGTGGACGAACGTTGTGTGTTCGTGCATCGATTGCAACAGCCTCAAGGCGAACCGTACGCCGGAGCAGGCGAAGATGCATTTGATCCGCAAGCCGAAGAAGCCGCGGTGGCGGCCGTTCCTCGAAATCCAGTTTGCGAAGTCGCACGATCATTCGTGGCGGCACTTCCTTGATCTTGCGTATTGGAACGTGGAACTGGGTGAGGACACATGATGCCGCCGCGGGCGGCGTCAGGGCACCTTCACGATTTCATGAAACCGGTTTGCTTCGTGTGAGCGAAGCAACGACAAATAGAAGCGCTCAGCTGCTATACCACTCTTGAAACAAGGCGTAGTTTTCTGGGGAGGAAGCTGGGACAACGAGGTGCCTTATGATTGCACATAAGCGGAGCAAGAAATTCGATCCGGAAGAGGACGAAACTGCATATTTTGAAACGCAGTTCAAGATGTGCCGGCGGTGTAAACAGGAATACACCGGCACATGCCCCATTGCCTGTGCCTCGTGCCCGATGGAGGCCGACGATACCGAGGTGGTGGACGAGGAAGAACAGAGCGACTTCGATGATGTGGGCAATGTCAACGAAGTGCTGACCAAGGATGCGGAGGCCGACAAGGCCGCTGAGGAGTCCGATGAAATTCCGGAAGAAGACCTGGAAGACGACGACTGAGTTGTTGCGATTCCGAAAGACATTCTGATCGCCGAAAGATCGGCTATGCGAGGCGGAGATGAAAAGTACCCCGGTGGACGGTTTTCTCTTTATCAGCTGTCAGCACTTCGAAGCCGAGTGACAAAAACGTATTTCCATGGTTGTGGCAAGATACAATATTGTAACATTTTCGCGAGAGCCGTTCGCCTTTCAGGTAGTTAAAACTCTAATATATAGCGTCTTGACGATTTGTTGGCACATGGCCCATTTCTCGCTTCCAACGTCACTTCCCCGGCGTATAGTTGACATGCTTATCAGTGGATTCTGGTTTCTATTGCTGGGGAAAGTTGACAATGCAAACTGACGAAAGACCAAAACATTATTGCGGGATTTTCGGTGTATTCGGTGTCGAAGACACGGCGCGTGTAATCTACGACGGCCTGTTCTCGCTCCAGCACCGCGGCCAGGAAGGCGCGGGCATTTGCGTGGGCAATGGCGAACGTGTCTTCACGTGCAAAGGCATGGGCCTAGTGGGTGAGCTGCAGAATCGTCCGCAGTTCTCGGAGTTGAAAGGACATCTCGGCATTGGTCACGTCCGCTATTCGACCACCGGTGCGCCACGACCGGCGAACGTCCAGCCCCTGGTCGTCGAATGCATTGACGGCATCTGGGCCGTCGCGCACAACGGCAACCTGACCAACGCGCACAAGCTGCGGAAAAATTATCAGGAAGCCGGTTCAATTTTTCAGACGAGCACCGACAGCGAATTGCTGCTGCACCTGATTGCCGACCCGGTTTTCCGCACGCGCCCGCTTCGTGTTGAGCGTGCGCTGGCGGAATTGCAGGGTGCGTTTTCGTACTTGGTCATGACCAACAATGCGGTGATGGCGGCGCGTGACCGTTACGGTTTCCGCCCGCTTTCCATCGGCAAACTCGGCAGCGGCTATGTCTTCGCGAGCGAAACGTGCGCGCTCGAACAAGTCGGCGCGGATTATGTACGCGATGTCCTGCCCGGCGAACTCGTCGTGGCAGACAAACGCGGAATTCGCAGTTCGACATTTTGCGAGCCGGTCACCGTGGCGCTCGGCCAGTGCATCTTCGAGCATGTCTATTTTGCACGGCCCGACAGCGTGGTATTCGGCCAGAGCGTTCACGACAGCCGTATTCGCCTGGGCCGGCGACTGGCCAAGGAAGCCCCGGTGGAGGCGGACCTTGTCATTCCGGTTCCCGACAGCGGCGCGTCCGCGGCGCTCGGCTACTCGCAGGCCAGCGGCATCCCGCTCGATTACGGGTTCATCCGCAATCACTACATCGGCCGCACCTTCATCATGCCTGTTCAGAGCCAGCGTTCCGACAGCGTGGACATGAAGCTCGCCGTCGTTCCGCACGTCGTGCGCGGCAAACGCATCGTTGTTGTGGACGATTCGCTGATCCGCGGCACCACGTCGCGCCGGCGCGTCAACGCGCTGCGCGAAGCCGGCGCCAAGGAAGTACATCTGCGCATTTCGTGCCCGCCGACGCGGCATCCGTGCTATTTCGGCATTGATTTTCCGACGCGCACCGAACTGGTCGCCGCCGACAAGACCGTCGAGGAGGTCTGCAAATTCGTGGGCGCCGACAGCCTCGCGTACAACAGCCTCGAAGGACTGCTTTCGGCCGTGGACCACCCGGACGATTTTTGCACCGGCTGCTTCACCGGCAAATACCCCTACGATGTGGGCACGGAGGAACGCAGGAAGAACGCGCTGGAAACATGGGCGGGCGCGATGTGATGGCGCGGCTGCAAAGTTCCAATGATTGGAAAACAGGCTGACGCAGCCTTCCAATGATTGGAAGTGGTTTCTGAGTTTGCGCCTGCAGGATGTTTTAAATATAAAGTACTTTTAGTGTTAAAGTTGATTGGGAAAGAAACGATGAGCAAGAGTTATGATGGCCAGTGTGGCGGTTTGCCGCCGAAACAGGGCTTGTATGATCCGCAGTTCGAGCACGACGCCTGCGGCGTCGGCATGGTCTGCAATCTGAAGGGCAGGAAATCGCACGACATCGTCCACAAGGCGCTGCAGATTCTCGTGAACCTTTCGCACCGCGGCGCGTGTGGCTGCGATGAAACCACGGGTGACGGCGCCGGAATTTTGCTCCAGTTTCCCGACAAGTTCCTGCGCAAGAAGGCCGGCGAAATCGGCATGAATCTGCCGGAAGAAACCGCCTATGCCTCCGGGCTGGTTTTTCTTCCGCGCGATCCGGAGCAGCGCGGCTGGTGCATGGCTTTGTTCGAGCGCATCATCCGTGACGAAGGTCAGGAATTCCTCGGCTGGCGGAATGTACCGCAGCACAACGAAGTGCTCGGCGAACTCGCGCGCCGCGTCGAGCCGGACATCTACCAGATCTTCATCGGCCGCGGTAAACACATCCGCGACCAGGCGCATTTCGAGCGAAAGCTCTACGTCATCCGCAAGGTCATGGAAAAGGCCGTGCGCGAATCGGCACTCGTTGAAAAGAAATTTTTCTACGTGCCGAGCCTTTCGAGCAGGACGATGGTGTACAAAGGCCTGATGCTCGCCGACCAGATCGAGCCGTTCCTTCCCGACCTGACCGATCCCGATTTGGAAACGGCCATGGCGCTGGTTCACCAGCGTTACAGCACGAATACGTTCCCGACGTGGGACCTGGCGCATCCGTTCCGCTTCATCTGCCACAACGGCGAAATCAACACGCTGCGTGGAAACGTCAACTGGCTGAGCGCCCGCCAGCGCCTTTTCCACAGCCCGCTTTTCGGAAACGATCTCGGAAAACTTTTCCCGATCGCCACGCCTGGGGCGAGCGATTCGGCGATTTTCGACAACGCGGTCGAACTTCTCTATCACGCCGGCCGCTCGCTGCCACACGTGATGATGATGATGATTCCCGAAGCGTGGCAGAACCACGAAACGATGAGCGATGAGAAAAAGGCGTTCTATCAATTTCACGCGTGCCTTGCGGAGCCATGGGACGGTCCCGCTTCGATTCCGTTCACCGACGGCAATTGCGTCGGCGCGGTGCTTGATCGCAACGGCCTGCGCCCGTCGCGCTACACCGTCACGAAAGACGGTTTCGTCATCATGGGTTCGGAAACCGGCGTGCTCGATGTCGCACCCGAGAATGTTGAGTCGAAAGGCCGTTTGCAACCGGGCCGCATGTTCCTTGTGGATATGTCACAGGGCCGCATCATCGACGATGACGAAATCAAACACGAAGTCGCGTCACGCAAACCGTATCGGCAATGGATCAACAGGCACATGCTTAGGTTGAAAGACTTGCCGCTGCCGCAAACGGAGCCGGCACCGCTGAGCTACGATCTGACGACGACGCAAAACTTGTTCGGATTCACGCTCGAAGACCTGCGCATCCTTCTCATTCCAATGATGGAAAAAGGCATCGAGCCAACCGGTTCGATGGGCGTTGACGTTCCGCTCGCCGTCTTGTCCGACCGGCCGCAATTGCTGTTCAGCTATTTCAAACAGCTTTTCGCACAGGTGACAAATCCGCCGCTCGACGCGATCCGTGAAGAAATCGTCACATCGCTCGGTTCGAGCATCGGCGCCGCACGTGATTTGCTCAAGGAAACACCGGAGCACTGCCACCAGTTGAAACTAGAACAAGCCATTCTCACGAACGGCGACCTCGAACGCATCCGCGAAATTGACGATGTCGGAATTTCGTGCGTCACGTTACAGGCCGTGTTCGATCCGGCCGGCGGCGGCGAGGCACTTCGCGTCGCGATGGAAGAATTGTGCGAGTCCGCTGAGCGTGTGATTCTTGGCGGATACGAAATCATCATTATTTCCGACCGTTCCGCTGGCCGCGAACTCGCGCCGATTCCGTCGCTGCTGGCCTGCGCCGGCGTACATCATCATCTCATTGTTCGCGGACTTCGCCAGCGTTGCGGCCTCGTTGTCGAAAGCGGCGAACCGCGCGAAGTTCATCACTTCGCCACGCTCATCGGCTACGGCGCGAGCGCGATCAATCCCTACGTTGCATTTGAGACGCAGAAGGACCTTCTCGCGAAGGGCGTTCTTGCGGACTATGAAACGACGAAGAAAAATTACATCAAGGCAATCAACAAAGGCCTGCTGAAAGTCATGTCGAAGATGGGCATTTCGACGCTGCAAAGCTACAAGGGCGCGCAGCAGTTCGAGGCCGTCGGCCTGAACCAGGACGTGATCGACAAATATTTCACGTGGACGGCCAGCCGCGTTTCCGGCGTCGGCCTCAACGAAATCGCCGAGGAAGTTCGTCGCCGCCACGTGCGCGCATTTCCGCTCGTGAAAGTGCCCGAAACGCTCGAACTCGATGTCGGCGGAATTTACCAGTGGCGTCGCACCGGCGAGCATCACATTTTGAATCCGCTCGTCATCGCGAAACTGCAGGAAGCCGCGCGTAGCAACAAACTGCAGACTTACGAAGACTACGCGAAACTCGTAAACGACCAGACGCAGAAACTCGGCACGCTCCGCGGCCTGCTCGATTTCAAAGCTGATGGCCCCGGAATTCCGCTCGATGAAGTCGAGCCGTGGACCGAGATCGTCAAACGGTTTAAGACCGGCGCGATGTCGTATGGCTCAATCAGCCAGGAAGCGCACGAGACATTGGCCATTGCGATGAACCGCATCGGCGGAAAATCAAATACCGGCGAAGGCGGAGAGGACGCGGAACGTTTCAAAAAAATGCCTAACGGCGACTGGAAAATGAGTGCGATCAAGCAGGTCGCATCGGGACGCTTCGGCGTCACGAGCAACTACCTCGCGAACGCTCGCGAGCTTCAAATCAAGATGGCGCAAGGCGCAAAGCCAGGCGAAGGCGGACAACTGCCCGGCGAGAAAGTTTATCCGTGGATCGCGAAGACACGGCACTCGACGCCGTACGTGCAGCTCATTTCACCGCCGCCGCATCACGACATTTATTCGATCGAAGATCTCGCGCAGCTCATTCACGATTTGAAAAATTCAAATCCGCAGGCGCGCATCAGCGTGAAGCTCGTTTCCGAAGTTGGCGTCGGCACTGTCGCCGCCGGCGTCTCAAAAGGAAAAGCGGACGTTGTGCTCATCAGCGGCTACGACGGCGGAACCGGCGCATCGCCGGAAACTTCGCTCAAGCATGCGGGTCTGCCGTGGGAACTTGGAATTTCCGAAACGCACCAGACGCTAGTGTTGAACGATCTTCGCAGCCGCATCGTCGTCGAGTGCGACGGAAAACTACTGACCGGTCGCGATGTCGCCATCGCGTGCCTGCTCGGCGCGGAGGAATTTGGATTCTCCACTGCTCCGTTAATTACGCTCGGTTGCATCATGATGCGCGTCTGCCATCTGAACACCTGTCCCGTCGGCATTGCGACGCAGGATCCGGAGCTCCGCAAGAAATTTAGCGGCAAGCCGGAATACGCGATTAACTTTCTCCATTTCGTCGCCGAAGAATTGCGGCAGATCATGGCGAAGCTCGGCTTCCGCACGATCAACGAAATGGTCGGCCACGTCGAAAAACTCGAAACGCGCAAGGCGGTTGATCACTGGAAAGCGCGCGGCCTCGACTATTCCGCGATCCTGCACAAGCCGCAGGTTCCGCCGACCGTCGGGACATTCTGCAGCCAGAAGCAGAATCACAATCTCGACAAGGCGCTCGATCACGAACTCATCGCGAAGTGCAAGCCCGCGCTGGAGCATGGCGAAAAAGTTTCGTTCGAGCAGAAAATCCGCAACGTCAATCGCACCGTCGGCACGATGCTCAGTTACGAAATTTCAAAGCGCTACGGCGAAGACGGACTGCCCGCCGACACGATCAACATCACCGCGAAAGGCTCCTGCGGCCAGAGCTTCATGGCGTTCGGCGCAAGCGGAATCAGCTGCAAAGTCGAAGGCGACGCAAACGATTATTTCGGCAAGGGACTTTCCGGCGCGAAGCTCGTCATCGTTCCGCCGCAGGGCGCGACGTTCATTCCGGAGAAAAACATCATCATCGGAAACGTCGCATTTTATGGCGCGATCCGCGGCGAGGCCTACATCCGCGGAATGGCCGGCGAACGCTTCGCCGTCCGAAACAGCGGCGTGAGCACGGTCGTCGAAGCCGTCGGCGATCACGGCTGCGAATACATGACCGGCGGCCGCGTCGTGGTGCTCGGCCCGACCGGGCGCAACTTTGCCGCGGGCATGTCCGGCGGCATCGCGTACGTGCTCGACGAGGCCGGCGACTTCGTGCTGCACCGGCTCAACGACGAGATGGTCGCGCCGGAGCCGCTCGTCGAAAACGACGACATCATCGAGTGCCGCGCGATGATCGAGAAGCATTACAAATACACGAACAGCGCGGTCGCGAAGCGCGTCCTCGATTATTGGGAAGCGCTGCGCAAGAACTTCGTGAAGGTCATGCCGGTGGATTACAAGAAAGCGCTGCAACGCATCGCCGCCGAGAAGACGAAGGCATCCGCGAAAGTGCCGGAGCTGGCCGCGGCAAAATAGCGACCGCAACTTCCAATCATTGTAAAGTGCCGCGAGGCAAATTCCAATGATTGGAAAATCCGAACATCGCATGACGAAGATTTTTTGAGGAACGAAAATGGGAAAGCCGACAGGATTCAAAGAGTTCACACGGGAGCTACCGAAAAAAATCGGCGTGCCGGAACGCATCACAAATTATCGTGAGTTCGTGCTGCCGATGCCGGAGGACAAGCTGCGCCAGCAGGGCGCGCGCTGCATGAATTGCGGCGTGCCGTTCTGCCATACGGGCTGCCCGCTGGGGAACATCATTCCGGATTTCAACGACCAGGTTTATCGCGGCGAGTGGCAGAAGGCGCTGGCCACGCTGCTGGCGACGAATAATTTTCCGGAATTCACGGGCCGGCTCTGCCCCGCGCCGTGCGAAGAGGCGTGCGTGCTGGGCATCACCGATCCGCCCGTCACGATCGAGCAGATCGAAAAAGAAATCATCGAGCGAGCGTTCAGCTCAGGATGGATCAAGCCGGAGCCGCCGCAGAAGCGCACCGGGAAGAAAGTCGCCGTTGTCGGGTCCGGCCCCGCGGGCCTCGCCTGCGCGCAGCAACTGAACCGCGCAGGTCACAGCGTCACCGTCTTCGAGCGAGCCGACCGGATCGGCGGGCTGATGCGGTACGGCATTCCAGATTTCAAAATGGAAAAGGACGTCATTGATCGCCGCCTGAAAATCATGGAAGCGGAGGGAATCGTTTTCAAAGCCGGCGTCAACATCGGCAAAGACGTCACCGGCGATCAGCTCAAAAAAGATTTCGACGCGATTGTTCTGGCAACGGGCGCGACGAAGAGCCGCGATCTGAAAGCGCCGGGCCGCGATCTCAAGGGCATTCATCTCGCGATGGAATTTCTGCCGCAGCAGAACAAGGTCAACGCGGGCGATTCGATTTCGAATCAGATTGTGGCGAAAGGCAAACACGTCATCGTCATCGGCGGCGGCGATACGGGCTCCGACTGCATCGGAACTTCGATCCGGCAGGGCGCGCTGTCCGTCACGAATTTCGAGTTGCTGGCGCAACCGCCGAAGGACCGGCCCGCGAACCAGCCGTGGCCGTACTGGCCGATGAAACTTCGCACCAGCACTTCGCACGACGAAGGCGCGACGCGATTTTTCAGCATTTCGACGAAAGAATTCATCGGCGAAAACGGCCGCATCACGAAATTGATAACCGTGAACGTGAAATTCGAACCGCAAGCCGGCGGCCCGCCGAAAATGGTCGAAGTTCCCGGCAGCGAAAAAGAATGGAAAGCCGATCTCGTCCTGCTTGCGATGGGTTTCACCGGCCCTGAAACCGACAGCATCGTCGCGCAACTCGGCTGCGAAGTTGACCCGCGCGGCAACATCAAGAGCCACGCGAATTATGCGACGACCGCGAAAAATGTTTTCGCCGCCGGCGACTCCCGCCGCGGACAATCGCTCATCGTCTGGGCGATTTCCGAAGGCCGCGAAACCGCGCGCTGCGTTGATCATTATTTGATGGGCCACACCGAACTTCCGAGCAAGGGTGGTCTCGACCTGCCGCGCGTCTGATCTCGCGCAACCGCGAATTTGACTTGGCATCTGCCGGTGAGCAAAGTCGCGCGCATGGCGAAACAGCGTCAGATGGGTCGGGGTTGTCTGGTGCTCTTTTCACTACCCTTTGCGGCGGTGGGCGTCGGCTGCGCCTGCTGGCTGATCTGGACATTCTGGCAGGTCATCCAGGCGCAAAGCTGGATCGAGACGCCGGCAAAAATTCTCGACGTGCAGATCAACGGTGGTGATACGTCCAGGACGGAGGCCCGCTATTCCTACCGGTTCGCGGGACCCTCCGATCAAAGTGTTGAGGGCCGTGAATATGAAGGCGCGCGCGTCAGTTTTTATCCCGGCTCCGACAATATCGGTTCGTTCCAGCGCGATGCCTACGACGAACTCAGCAGCCACCAACAAAGCGGGAAACCGTTCCGCTGTTTTGTGAACCCTCAGAAGCCGGACGACTCGGTTCTGTACCGTTGCGTCCGCTGGCCGATGTTCTTTTTTCAACTCACTTTCGCCCTCGTATTCGGCGGCGTTGGCTTCGGCCTGGTGTTCGGAGTTCGCATCGCGGCCCGGTTCGGAAAAAAGAGCGAACAGCTTGTCACACAATTCCCGGATGAACCGTGGAAGTGGCGCGAAGACTGGGCAAGTGGCGTGATCCGCGCCGACCGCAGCGCCGCGAAATTTCTCCTCATCTTCGCTGCATTCTGGAATCTGATTTCGTTTCCACTCGGAATTGTTTTCGTCCGAGAGGCGCTGAAAGAGAAACACACGATTCTCCTGCTGGTGCTGCTGTTTCCGCTCATCGGGATCATCCTTGCCATCTCGGCGGTTTACGTTTTCGCGCGGGCGCGGCGGTTCCGCGGCGCGACGCTGAAACTCGCAACGGTGCCCGGCGTCATCGGCGGCAAGCTCGCCGGTATCGTCCGGCTCACGCAGAAAATCCGTCCCGACGACGGCTTTCATCTGAGGCTCAAATGCACACAGACCATCGTGACCGGATCAGGCGACGACCGCAGCACGCGCGAGGACGTCCTGTGGGAAGATTCGAAACTGATCGGGACCGACGCCTCGAAAGATCCGCGCCAAACCGCGATTCCGGTTCTGTTCGCCATTCCCTACAACCAACCGCACAGCGATCCGAAATCGGTTACGCCGATAGCATGGAAACTGGAAGTTCGCGCAAAAAACCCCGGCATCGATCTCGCCGTGGATTTTGTCGTACCCGTTTTCCAGACCGCCGAAAGTTCGCCCGATTTCAAACTCGATGAAACGCCCATCAAATCGTTCCTCGCCGAGATTGATCCGCTTGACGAACTCCACGCCGAAAGAATCCGTATCGAGCAGACCGCCCGCGGCACTGCCTACGTTTTTCCGCCGGCGCGTCTTCCCGGCCAGGCGATCGGCATCACCATCTTCACGCTCATCTGGACGGGCATTGAAGTCGGCATGATTATCGCGCGCAAACACGGCAACGGCCCGCCGCTGATATTCCCGATCGTCTTCGGAGCGTTCGACGTTCTGATCTTGTTGTTTTTTGTGGACGCGTGGCTCGGCTGCGGCCGGATTGAAGTTGACCACGGCACGCTGCGCTGGCGCCATGGAATTTGCGGCCGCGGCGCACGCGGCGAAATTGCCGCATCGGACATCAGCGAATTCAAGGCGGTCTATGGTTCACACTCCGGCAACAACGTGCGTTACTCAATCGCCGTGAACGATACCGCCGGCCGCCAGCAAAAAATAAGCCGCTATTTTTCCAACAAGCATTCCGCTGAAACGTTGATCGCGGAATTGAACCGCGCGCTCGGTCGCTCGTGATTTCCAATGATTGGAAGTTTGCGCGGGCGGAATTTCCAATCATTGGAACTTTCGAACCAATCCTGCCAGCAATCCTATTTCATCGGCTCGACCAGAAGTTTCACCGGACCGAGCAGTCCGGAGGTTGTCTGCCCGCGGTAATGCGTCGGGATCGTGACGTAATGGTTCGCGAGCGTGTTGCAGACAAGCACTTCGATCAGGTTTTCGCCGGCCGTCACGAACTTCGTGATGTCGAGCGACCACGGCGGCGCAAGCTTGATGCCGGCAGGTTTTCCATTCACGCAAACGTCTGCCGATGCGACGACATTGCCGAGGTCAAGCGTGACGTGCGATTTCGCCTGCTCTGCGGAAAGCGTCACGGTTTTGCGATAGGCTGCGCCGCCGGAATACGTTTCGAGCACGCCGACTTTTGACCAATCGCCAAGCGAGATTTTTCCGGGACCGCAGTCGAGCTTGATGTAATCGCTGAACGCCGCACCGCCGTAATCGCCGCGCCGCTGTTCGACTCTCAACGCGACGATGACTGGCATCGGCTGCGGTTGCGGAATTGAAAAGGTCAAAGGGCCCGAGCCTGTCCTGACGGCGAGTTCCTTTCCGTCGGCCCACGCGCTGATTTTGGCGCTCGTTGGAATCGTCATCGCGCGGAGACCGGGCGGTGCGACGAAGCGGTACCAACCGGCGGGCTTCGCGACTTGCGGGCGCGTGTCGAACGGAAGAATTTTCATGTCGTTGTACCACCGCATCGCGAGGTCAGTATTCCATGGCAAGTTATTCTCAGGATGCCGAGGTTCTTCGGCCGATGAACTGAACAGAAAATATCCGCGGCCGATTTTGTCATAGCGGAGCAGCAGCGGATTCGCGCCGGAATTCAGTGTTGCGGTGCTGGCTTTTGCTTCGAGTGACGATCCGTTGAGCCAGGATTTTGATGGCAGTAAATCGCCGCGCAAAATTGAAAATCGACCGGCATTCGCGGCGTTGACGGAAGTCCACAGATAATATCGCGAGCCGTCTTTTTCCGGTTCGCGCTTGCAACTCGGATGTCCGTGCTTGATCGCGCCGAGGCCGATGAAGTCATCGCTGACTTGCTCCTTCAAGCCGTGATAGCCCTGATGCGCGCAATCGTCTTCGATTCCGAAGCGCCACGAAAATTCGTACGGCTGCCAGTGATATTTCTTGCCGCCGATTTCAACCGGCGATTCAGGATCAATCTGTTTCATCGCGGCAAGTTGTTCGTCGGACGCGGCGCTTTCGGGCATCGGGCCGAGTTTCCAGAACCGTTGACCGAAGCCACACGTGACCGTCCGCCAATTCGAGTCGTCGAATTTCGGATCCTGCCAGCCGGGATTCGCAGCGGTTTCGTCCGCATATTTCAACCGTCGCGCTTCGACACCGATGAGTTCCTTTGTCGGCGGCCAGTGGAAATCGCCGAAGCGGTTGTCGCTCGTTGGCTGCAATTCGAAATCCCACTCGCCGTCCAAGACAATTTGAGATTTGGGATTTGAGATTTGAGATTGGGCAGCAATCTTCGGCTCGCCCGGCGAGAAAACGATCAACTGCATTTCTTTCTCGGTGAGCGGCAGCGCAAGTTCCGTGACGCCGTCAGATTGCTTCGCGATTTCGAGCGGGCGCATCGTGCCGGTCCACGGATCCCACAATTCGACGCTTCCAGTCGCGCGGAATTTACAGGCGGTTCCTTGAGGCGCGTTGTAGATCGCGTAGAGATCGCGCGGGCCGATGCGGCGATGCTGAATGCAGCCGGGCCCTTCGTAATCGCGTGACGGAATTTTCGCGATGACATCGGACGTGATGCCGTCGGGGAAAAGTTCCTTCACCATCGCGGCGACTTCGGGATCGTCGCGGCCGATCCGGTCGCTCGCTTCGGGCAGCGCGCCGACGGTGAGAACGACTCCGCCTGCGCGTTTGAATTCGACGGCTTTTTGCAGAGTGGAATGACGCACCGCTTTCATGCCTGGCAAAATTAGCACGCGATAAATTTCGCCGGAAACGTGAAGCTCCTTGCCGACAATTTTCGCGCGATCCAGCGATTCGAAATCCATGAAGTCGAAATCAATTCCCTTCGCATAAATTTGCTGCGCGGTCTCGAACGCAGCGTGAACTGCTTCGCTGCCGCCCATGCCCGCCTCGACCGGCGCGACGGGATACAGGATCGCGACATCGCAGCGGTGATCGCCCTGGCTGAGAAGAAACGAGAGCCGCTGCTGGCAGTCGAAAAATGCGCGCATATTTTTCCAGTACGGCATTCGGAAGGTGTTGTCCGGCGGCGCCCATTCCCACCAGCCGCCATGCGTCGCGTAGTACATGCCGTGAATGCCGAGCAGATTGTAGCCCATCGTGAAATCGGTGAAGAGCGCGTCAATGAAGCCTTCGGAGCTTGTGCCCCAACCGCTGCCGTAGAAACCTTCGAGCCAGACGCGCGGTCGCTGATAAAGATGCGCGATGGAACTCGCGACCTTGGCCTTGATCATATCTTTTCCGAGATGCGGCTGGTCCGCGCCGGGGCCCTGGTTCCATCGCTGCGTGCGAAAATAATCGCCGAACTCCGTGACGTTGTGTCCGCGCCCGCCATGATCGCAACCCATGATCATTCCGCGCTGCTGGTGCCAGTCGAACACGGGCTTGAAATAACCTTCCTCGCTCAGCGCGACCAGCACATCGCTGTAATCGAGACGAATTTTCGGCGTGCGCGGTCCGATGTCTTTGAACAGCGCCGGCAGTTCCGGCACGATGTCGTAGCCTTTTCGCTTTTTGAATTCCTCCGCGAATTGCGACGACCACAATTTTCCACTGACGCCGAAACCAAGCTCGTCGGAGAAAAAGAAATTCAAACCCTTGCCGCCTTCGCCGGGAAAATGTTTTTCGAACTGGCCGAAGAATTTTTCCGCGTACCATTTTCCCGCCATCGGGTGCATCGGGTTGAGCGACCAGTCCACGGTTTCCGGCTCAACTTTTCCGTCGCGCCCCATTTTGAGCACCATGCCTTTCACTTCGGGATGCTCGCGCAGAAGCTCGTCCACCATGTAGCCCTGACCGAAGCCCAGCGTGTAATCGCTCAAGCTGATGCCCGCGCCCTGCTTCTTCGCCTGATTCATAAACCAGCCGGTGAGGCTCCACCAGTCGTCGGAAAAAATCGCCGGATCGCTCGGCTGCGTCAGCCCGTATGTGCGGCCGCCCTTGTCGCTGTGCGCGTAATTTATCTGGTAGCCCGCGACGCCCATGCCGTCCATCTGTTCCAAAATCCAGCCGAGCCGCTCCTTCGTCAGCGGATCGCCGAGCCACCAGAAAAATGGGACGGGGCCGAAACCCGGAGGCGGTTTTTGAAAACCCGGCAGCGCGTCAAAATTCGCCGCGCGATTCGCCTGCCCGACCGCACCCGCCGGCGGCGGCGGAATATTCGCCGGATCGCTGAAGCTCAAATCGCCCGCCTGCACGGCGCAAACCGTGCCGAAAACAAACACGCTGACGAACCATCGCAAATCAAGATTCTTCATGGCCATTCTCCTGAGCCGACAGCATAGAGATTCGCGCGGCGCAGGGAAGTTCCAATGACTGGAAAAGTTCGCGCCGCAAATTTCCGATGACGCCCTGACACACGACGGCGTTCTCGACCCGACCGTCGCCTTCCTCGAAAAGCCCTTCACCCAGCTCGACCTCATCACAAAAGTCCGCATGATACTGGCCGGTCCCTGTCCGGCTCTGCCTGCCAGCCAGACCGCCTCTAGGCCGTGCGTATGACCGTCGGGGCAGGATGCCCCGGCTCCAATGACGAGGGGGCGAAAATTCGCTTTTTTCTGGTTTTTGCTAGTTCCTTCGAGTTTTCGAGGATTTTGACCTTGTCTGGCGACGAGAAAGGCTTGGAGTGCTTCCAGACAGGCTTGTCTTGAGGCTAGACAAGCTTGTTTTGTCGCTAGTCAAGCTTGGCTGGCAGCTAGCCAAGGTTGACTAGCGGCTAGCCAAGGTTGACTGGCGGATAGCCAAGGCTGACTGGCGGCTGACCAAAGTTGACTTGCGGCTGGCCAAGGTTGACTGGAGGCTGGCCAAGGTTGACTGGAGGTTAGCCAAGGCTGACTGGCGGCTGGCCAAGGTTGGATTGTGGCTGACCAAAGTTGACTTGCGGCTGGCCAAGGTTGACTGGAGGTTGGCCAATGTTGGATGGTGACTGGCCAAGGTTGGCCAGATTCCGGGAAAGATCTTTCCGAAGGAGTGATAAATTTTGCGCGGCCGGGTTTTCCAATCATTGGAGAAATTTCTTCCAATTGTTGGAAACTTCCGCACCGCAAATTTCCAATCATTGGAAGTGGCGGTCACGCGCGATGGCGAAAAAACTTGCGGCGATGAAATGCGTGAATAACGTGCGGAGAAATCCGAAGGAGTTGATGGCATGAATGACATTCCGGTTTTGCATGTGACGGGCGCGTGTCTGGCGGAGGCCTACGAGAAGGCGGTCGTCGAGTTGTTCCGCAACGGCATCGCGATTCGCACGCAGTATGACAAGCCGGACGATCCGGCCAGCCTCGATTGCACCGCGAATATCACCGTGCTCGATCCGCTCGCCGAGCCGATGATCCACAAGGGATTTCCCGGCGGCATCGAGGACCTGCGCGAATATGTGATGGAGGTCGCTGGCGCGAAGGATCACTGGACCAAAAACATGAACGATCCCGCCGACACACGGTGGGAATACACCTATCACGGCCGCCTCATCCGCTACGGCGCGTGGCGCGAGCTGCGCGACGGAAAATCCGTGCAGGCCGGGCCGTTTTGCGTGGACCAGATCGAGGGCGTCATCGCGAAACTTTCGAAGCAGTCGTTCACGCGGCAGGCGCAGATGATCACGTGGATGCCGAACATTGATCTCGATTGCTACGACCCGCCGTGCCTGCAATCCATCTGGTATCGCATCACCGAAAACGACGCGGGCGAGCGGCGGCTGAGCTGCAACATCCGCTTCCGAAGCAACGACGCATGGAATGCGAGCTTCATGAACATGTTTGGCTTCGTCATGTTCAACCGCGATGTGATCGCGAAGGGAATCGCGGAGCGCACCGGAAAGCCGATCAAACTCGGCCGGCTCAATTGGCAGGCCGATTCGTATCACATTTATGGCCGCGACATCGCCGCCGCGCGCGAACGCTTGATGAACCGGCTCGAAACGAGTTCATTCGAAGACCGTACCTACATTCTTTCCGATCCGGACATTCGCGAAATTTACGACGAAGCCGAAAAGACCGTCCGCGAAAAAATCGCCGAATACGACCGGACGCATCCGGTGGCATGAGCAGATGGCCGACTGCGTCGTTCATTTCAGGGGTTCAAACGAGGGATGGGAATTTGAAGATTGGAGATTAATCTGGGGCCGATGAAAAAATTGCGACTCTTCATTGCGGGTTTCCTCTTGATCGCGCTTTGTGCGCCGGCGCAAAGGCTGGTCGAGGCACTGACAGAACTGCCGAAGGGTTTCAAGAAGATAGAAATGAAGGTTGATGGCGCCGATCGTGAAGCGCTGATTTATGCTCCGGAATCCGCGACGGCGAAGGCCGCACCCGTTGTGTTTGCGTTCCACGGCCACGGCGGAACGATGCGAACGGCGGCGCACAGTTTCGCGATCAACCGCGAATGGCCGGAGGCAATCTCGATTTATATGCAGGGACTGAACACGCCGGGGCGGCTTGCCGATCCCGATGGAAAGAAACCCGGCTGGCAAAAAGATTCCGGCGATCAAAACGACCGCGATTTGAAATTTTTCGATGCGGTATTTACGAGGGTGAAACAGGATTTCAAGGTGGATGAAAAACGGATTTACGCGATGGGCCACTCGAACGGCGGCGGCTTCACATATCTTCTCTGGGAGACGCGGCCCGATATTTTCGCGGCATTCGCGCCGTCGGGCGCGGCGACGAAAAATGCGCCGAAGCTGAAGCCGAAACCCGCGTTGCATGTCGCCGGCGAGACTGACCCGCTCGTAAAATTCGAATGGCAGAAGCTGACGATGGAAGCCATCCGGAAAGTCAACGGCTGCGACGAAAACGGGACAAAGTGGGAAAACTCCTGCACGATGTATCCTTCAAAATCCGGCTCGCCATTCGTCACGTTCATTCATCCGGGCGGTCACACATATCCGCCGAGCGCGCCAGCGCTCATCGTGAAATTCTTCAAGGAACATCCACCCGCGGAGAAGCAAAACGGTGGATGACGAAATTCAGAAAACTGACGCCCCCGCTTCATGGCGCTGTTTCATCGCGGTCGAAATTTCCGATGAAATCCGCGAAAAAGCGGCACGATTGCAGGCGAAATTACGCCGCGCAAATGCGGATGTTTCTTTCCCCGATCCGGCGAACATGCACCTCACAATTATTTTCCTCGGCGACACACTGACGGGGAAAATCGAGCCGTTGAAAAAGGCGATTGATGATGCATCAGTGGGAATTCCGCCGTTCGATTTGAGATATCAGGGCCTCGGATTTTTCGGACCACCGCGGCATCCGCGCGTCGTGTGGGCGGGCGTCGCAGTGCCGTTCGCGGAAATGTCGAGGCTGAACGAGAAATTGCTTGCGAAGGTTAGTGAACTAGGGTTCAGTATCGAGAAGCGCGCGTTCCGTCCGCATTTGACGCTGGGTCGAATCCGGTCGGGGCGCGGACTGGCCGGCTTGACCGGCGCGGTGGATTCGCTAAAAAGCACAGTGCTCGGTTGTTCGCGCGTGGACCGCGTGCTGTTGATGCGAAGCCATCTCGATCAGCCGAAGGCCAGTTATGAAGTTTTACACGTAGCAGAATTAACAGGAGTTTGACATGCCACCGAAAGCCGCAGCCGTTGAAAAGCCCGGAGACAAGAAATTGACCGCCGCCCTGAGCGCAGTCCTCGCGCAAATCCAGAAGGAATTTGGCGATGGTGCGATCATGCGCCTCGGCAATGATGGTCATCACGTGCAAATCCCGTCGATCTCCACCGGCGCGCTCACGCTCGATCTTGCGCTCGGCATCGGCGGCGTTCCGCGCGGCCGCGTCATCGAAGTCTTCGGCCCGGAATCGTCCGGCAAAACCACGCTTGTCTCCCACATCATCGCGAACGCGCAAAAGGCCGGCGGGATGGCCGCGTTCATCGACACGGAGCACGCGCTCGATCCCGGCTACGCCCGCAAGATCGGCGTGAACCTCGACGAACTTCTCGTTTCGCAGCCGAACTCCGGCGAAGAGGCGCTGCAAATTTGCGAGTCGCTCGTGAAGAGCAATTCGCTCGATGTCGTCGTCGTGGACTCCGTCGCCGCGCTTGCGCCGCGCGCCGAGCTCGAAGGCCAGATGGGCGATTCGCACGTTGGATTGCAGGCCCGGCTGATGTCGCAGGCGCTGCGCAAACTGACCGGCGCGATCAACACCTCAAAGACCTGCG
>CAIVKH010000031.1 GCA_903906425.1 uncultured bacterium | reverse complement strand
TCCATGCTTAATTTGCCTTTCTTAAAGTCCAACATTCAGGATGTGGTTCGCGAGGCTAGCGGCGCGAAACCAACGGCAAACGCCAAAAACTCACCGCCGCTGGTCTCGCGTAACCACCAGCCGTTGGTTGGAACTCGTTATTTTGATAGCATGGGTCGCGCTGTAGTGAAACACCCCAATGGCTGGAAGTGCTTAAATACAGACGCAATGGATGCTCATCCTATTCTTTTTTGTTTCCTTCGATGGATAGTGAGACTTCTTGATAAAACTCTTTCTTCAAGTCATCAACGATATATCGAGCTTCTTTCACAACATACGCTTGATGAAGTTCGTGATTGTAGTGAAACACACGATCTCCCACCTTCATCGGAGCGTTAGATTCTACAGGCTGCGGTATGAGTTCACCTTTTTCTATTCCAAACTTTATCTTCATTCAACGGTTCCTTTCTCGATTTGCTGGTTCCAACATCTGATTGACCCGCCGTTTCGGTGGGATTGCAGCGGCCTATATCATGCATGGATGGAGCTTTTCAATAAATTCTTTTGGCCCTGATGGGGAAAAATCGTAATAGGCATGATATTTCCCCATTGATGGAGATTTATATATGCGATAATACAGTTTTCCTCCTGGAGAAAAACAATGAAACTTGCAGACCAGATGCGCGAGGCCATCCGTGTGCGGCATTATTCGCTGCGCACGGAGCGAACGTATGTGGAGTGGATGGTGCGATTCGTCCGGTTCCACCACATGAAGCATCCTGCGGAAATGGGTGATGCGGAAGTGTCGGCGTATTTGACCGCGTTGGCGACGGATCAGGATGTGGCGGCGTCGACACAGAATCAGGCGCTCAATGCGCTGGTCTTCCTCTACAAGCATGTTTTGAACAAACCGCTCGGTGAGTTGCACGCAGTGCGCGCCCAACGGAAGGAACGGCTGCCGGTGGTGCTGACGATTGATCAAACGAAGAAGACCCTCGGCGCGATGTCCGGAGTCTATGCTTTGCAGGCACGCTTGCTTTACGGTTGCGGGTTGCGCATCACGGAATGCCTCCGCTTGCGAATCAAAGATGTCGATATGGACGGCGGGACGGTCACTGTGCGTGGCGGCAAGGGCGACAAGGACCGGATTTTGACGATGCCGAAATCGCTGGTTCCCGATTTGCAGCGGCAGATCGAATTTGCGCGCTCGCTTTACGAGGCGGACAAGGCGGCGGGCACGACAGGGGTTTTCATGCCGCCGGGCGCACTCGATGTGAAGGCCCCGAAATGGGCGCATTCGTGGGAATGGTTCTGGCTTTTTCCGGGCATCGAACATTCGACCGATCCGCGGACCGGCACCGTGCGGAGGCATCATGCGCAGGATGCCGCATTGTCGCGAGCCATCCAGAAGGCGGCGGAGATTGTGCGCGTCGGGAAAAAGGTGACGGCGCACACGTTCCGGCACTCCTTCGCGACCCATCTATTAATGAAAGGCGTGAACATCCGTTCGATTCAGGAACTGCTCGGCCACGCGAACGTCCAGACCACCGAAATCAG
>CAIVKH010000030.1 GCA_903906425.1 uncultured bacterium | reverse complement strand
TTGCAGAGGCCGACGGCTTTCGATCCGTCTTCAAGATCCTTGATCATCAGGAATGCATCGTCGTCGAGTTTCACAACGCGGGCCGCCTTGCCGAGTGCGTCCTGATTGACTTCGATGACTTCGGGATTGCAGAGAATACTGATCGTGAGGGCGTCCAGCCGCGTCATGTCGCCGCTGTAAAAAAGCGGCGCGGGCAGCAGGCACCAGAGCGACATGAACGAGTATTGTTCGCTCGTCGTCAACTCGGAGGGATGCGGCATTTGAAATCCGCCGCCGCGTTGCGATCCGATCCAGCCAACTTGAATGTAATCAGGGTCGTTCCATCCGCCCGGGCCCGTGAACGCGCCGATCTCGGCGTTCTTGGCCGCAATGTCAATGATGCGGTGCAGTTCGAAACCGAGATCGCCGGCGGTGCGCCATGAATGTCCGCCAACCTCCTTGGCCCACTTCCACGATTCGCCCATGCCGTACTGGCAAAGATTGAAAACGATGTCGCGGTTCTGTTTTTTCAGCAGGTCGCCCATCAACTGATACGGCTTCTTCATATCATCGAGGCTCGGTTTCTTGCCGGCGATGTGGCCATACGAGCACCAGTCGTATTTCAGAAAATCAAATCCCCACGCGGCAAATTGCTTCGCGTCCTGCTCCTCGTGCTGGTACGCGCCGCCGAAGCCCGAGCACGTGCTCGGGCCAGGCGATGTGTAGAGGCCGGCCTTCAAACCTTTCGAGTGGATGTAATCGGCCAGCGCCTTCATGTCGGGAAAATACGCATTCGGCAATATGTTCCCATTCGCATCGCGCAGCGGGCCGACGCGCTTCGGGTCCGTTTGGTATTTGCTCGTCCCCGCTGCGTTCATCCAGCAGTCGTCCACATCCACAAACTGATAACCGACATCTGCCATGCCGCTCGAAACCATGATGTCGGCGGCTTCCCGCATCATCGCGTCGGTGATCCGGTTGTAGTGCGCGTACCAGTGGTTGTAGCCCATCTGCGGCGTGAGCGAGAGCGTTTCGCCCGCGACCAGCTTGAACGCTCGCTCGCATTTCCCCTTCGAATTCTCCGCGACGAACGCGATCGCGTATTCGCCTCTCGCCGGCGTCGTGCCCGTGATGATCCCCGTGTTCGCGTCGAGCGAAAGTCCGTCGGGCAGATTTTTTGCCGAGAATTTCATTGGCCGCTCGCCGGTGCATGGAATGCGGTAAAGAAACGGATGGCCGGGCCGCGCGCCGTAAATTTTCGGACCGTTGATCCGCGGTGCCGGCGCGGGCGGCGGTGTCAGGATCACCGCTTCTTCCGCGGGCACGGAAACCAATTGCGGCTTCGCGCCGGTGACTTCGAATTTTGCATCGGCCCAATCTGCGTGATCGAAACTGAATCCATCGCCCGCGTCGGTCGCGAGCAGTGTCAGCGTTCTTACACCGGTGACATCAATATCAATCACATCGCCTTTATCATCGCTTCGTTTCACGCCCGATTTGAAAAGCGTCTTGCCGTCACCGATGACACGGAAGATCGCGCTGCCTTTGCCGTGGCCGCGGTTGTCGTCATCAATCCCGACAATCGCGTGAAAGCGCGTCGCGCCGCCATCGAGCTTCACGAACATCACGCTGCGCGCGTGCGTGCCGACGCCGTTGTCGAAAGTCGCGCCCGCGATGGAAAGTTTCGACGTCGTGCATGACGCGTTCGCGACGGCGTGTCCCCAGCCGGCCGTCGCCAGTTTCAAATCGAGCGATGACAGGCTCACCGTTTCGGCGCGGGCATTTCCGAGCGTCGCGGCGCACGCGATGGCCACAAGATATTTTTTCATAACTGCTTTCCACTCCTTAACGACTGAAGACAAATCCCTACGGTTTCACGAACGGTTTTCCATCGGCCCACCCGATCTTCACCCACGACAAATACCAGCTTTTGCCGTGGTCCGGATTGCCCTGAAAAAACAAATAGGTCTGGCCGTCGTCATCGGCGAACACGCCGGGGTGGCCCGTCTCGGACGAATTCCACTCGCCCGGTTTGCCGTTCGGAATCATCGGCTGGTCGTTGAAGAGCCGCGTGAAATGCAGGCCGTCCTTGCTGCTCGAGCAGCCGATCTGCTGCGGGTCGTTGTTGTAGCCGCCGCCGTAAAAAAGATAAATCGTGCCGTCGCGTTTGATCAGCGACGGTGCCTCGATGCACTTCGTTTCCCACGGCAGCTCCGGCTTGAGCACCGGGCCGTCGCCGATCTGCTTCCATGCGTCGCGCGAGAAATCGCTGGTCATGTTGGCCGATGCGACGGCGAGCATCTGCGTTTTCATCGTCGGGTCGCGAGTGGCGAAATAGAGCAGCAGTTTGTCGTCATGTTCGAGCACGTCGCAGTCAATCGCGCGTCCGCTGTTCCACGCGCCCTGCGCGCGGATGATCGGGTTGCTCGGATCGCGCTCCCACTTGAGGCCGTCGTTGGAAGTCGCGTGGCAGATCGCGTCGGTCTTGCCGTTGCCATACGAGTTGTAGAAGAGGTGCAGCCGGCAGCCGATCTTGATCACGCGGCCGTTGACCAGCCCGTTCTGCTCGCATTCCTGTTCCGGTAAAATCGCGCCAACTTTTTTCCAGCCGGTCAGATCGGAGCTTTCCGCGATTCCGATTGCCCATCCGTTTTTCTTCGCGCCCGGCGGGACGCGATCTTTCGCGAACGAACAGATCGAAAAATACATCAGATATTTGTCGTTGAACCTGATGACCGACGGATCCTTCGCGAACGGCCGGCCAATCCGGTCCGTGTCGCCCCACGGCTTCGCTCCGATGCCGCGCAGCTCCTCCGCGCGCGCCGAAAACAACGCCACCGTGAAAATGCAAAAACTGAAAACAAAAATGCGCCTCATGAGTTTTCCTTCACGCCAATCGCCCCCGCAAATTTCCAATCATTGGAAACCATCGTGCCGCACTTTTCCAATGATTGGAAGTTCGCGATGTCGGAATTTCCAATGATTAGAAGAATTCGTAAAACACTGCCAGCCCTCAGCGGTACTTGCGGATTGTCTCGAACATCGCGAGGAGATTTTCGATCGGCGTTTTTGCCTGGACGTTGTGGATCGAGCAGAAGACGAAACCGCCGCCCTCGCCGAAAATTTCGACGCGTTCCTTGACTTGCTCGCGGACTTCCTGCGGCGTTCCAAACGGCAAAACTTTTTGCGTGTCAACTCCGCCGCCCCAGAACACGAGTTTGTTGCCGTAGGTTTTCTTCAGCCAGCGCGCGTCCATGCCGGCAGCGGAACATTGCACCGGATTGAGGATGTCGAATTCGGCTTCGACGATGCCGTCAAGCAACGGACGGATTCCACCGCAGCAGTGCATGAAGGTTTTCCAGTTTGTGTGCGCGTGAATCCAGCCGTTGACTTTCTTTTGATACGGCAGGAACAGATCGCGATACTGCTCCGGCGAGAGGAACGGCCCGTTCTGCGTGCCGAAATCCGTGCCGTTGGTTTGGATCACCGAGATTTTTTCGCCGACAGCCGAGTGAAGCCGCGCAAGATTCTCGATCGCAATTTCGGCCTGCCGCTCGAACACGGCCTTGATGTAATCCTGCCGCGTGACGGTGCTGACGTACCATTCTTCGACATCGCGGATGCCTTTCGGATTTTTCAAAAATGTCGCGGGCACAAGCGCGACGTCGCCGAAAGTGAGGCCGCCGAACGTGCAGAAAAGCGCACGGTCTGTTCCGCGATGGAGCTTTTCCGCGAGCCTCGCGAAATGCGCGATTTCATCGTCTGGTGTGGGGCCAAATTCCTCGGTGTTGTCGGCCGGATTCAATTTGTCGTCGTCAACCGGTTGCTGACGGATGATCGCGTCGAAGAAATATCCGCCCGACGGCATCTTGCCACTTGGCGCGACGGATTTGTCGCCGCCAGGCCATTGAAGCAGATCGCCATTCGGCTCAAACTGTGTATTGAAATCCACCGGCACGAGCACCGGAGTTCCATCGTGAAGTTTCCACTCCTTGAATTCTTTTGCGGGAAATCCGAACATCGTTCCGGTACCGCAGAGCGAGACCGTGTCAATGCCGAGCGCATCGCGCAGGTCCGGCGCGACCTCGCCGAGCATCTGGTAAATTTCCACGACCTTCACCGGTGTGTTCGGTTTGTCGAGGCCGAACCGCTGACGAAGCTGATAAACCATGCTCACATGGATGCCGGTCTGGAAACCGCCACCGAAATCGACGGCGAGCCTGTCGGGTGATTTATGGCCACACGTCGTTATGATGCGTTCACGTGAATTCATGATTGCGACTCCATCGATTGATCCGCGAATTTCGTAGCATCGCACATGCTTCATGCGCAACCGGGGATTTGCAAATTTCAATTCCGCCCTCCGCACGAAACATTGACCATCGCAACTCCACTGGCTAGTTTCTGCGCCGATTTTTCGGAGCAAAACAGGCTGTTTTCGAATCAATAAAGGGAAGTATGCCCAAGAAATATTTCATCACCGGCGGCGCAGGTTTTATCGGTGCTCATTTGAGCAACAGATTGCTCGCGACGGGTCACTCAGTCACCGCATACGATAATTTTTGCAACGGCCAGCGCTGGCACTTCGGCGCGAACGCGACAAATCCGCGGCTCAAGATCATCGAGGCCGACGTGCGCGACGAGGCACGGCTCGAAAAAGAAATCGCCGAGCAGGATGTCGTATTCCACTTCGCTTCGAATGCCGACATCGCGCGCGCCGCCGTCGAACCGGACATTGACTTTTCCAACGGCACGCTGCTTGCACGCTGTGTTCTCGAAGCGATGCGGAAGACCGGCGTAAAGCGGATCGCGTTTACTTCCGGCAGCGGCGTCTATGGCGAAGTCCCGGCAACACCGATTCCCGAAGACTACGACAAGATGATCCCCGTTTCGACCTACGGCGCGCAGAAACTCGCGAGCGAGGCGCTCATCGCCGCATACAGCTTCATGTTCGATTTGCATGGAATGGTTTTCCGTTTCGCCAACGTCGTCGGCCCGCAGCAGACGCACGGCGTTGCCTACGATTTCCTTCGCCGCCTCGCAAAAGATCCGACACGCCTGAAAATCTTCGGCGACGGCACGCAGAGCAAGCCGTACATCCACATTGAGGACGTGCTCGATGCCTTCCTGCTGATCGAAGGCGAAGCACGCGGCGGCTACGAATATCACAACGTCGCCTCGCAAGATTTTCTTACCGTCCGCGAAATCGCCGATATCGTTTGCGATCGGATGGGCCTAAAAAATGTTCAGTACGATTTCACCGGCGGCAGCCGCGGCTGGAAAGCCGACGTTCCGGTGTATCGCCTCGACACGAAAAAAGTCCGCGCGCGCGACTGGGCGAACAAACGCAATTCCCGCGAAGCTGTCACCACTGCCGTTGACAGCATGATCGCCGACATCCGCACCGGCCGCATCCCGGCGGCGACTTGACCTGCATCACTCTGGCTGTTATTATGTCACCATAAGTCGGAGAAAAAAGATGAGATTTACCGTGGATATTGATGACAAGATGCTCAAAGATTTGAGGAGATTTGCGGGCACACGGAAGAAGTCGCCGGCAGTCAGCATGGCCGTGGCTGATTTCGTGAGAAGGCAAAAGGTCGAGGAACTCATTTGCAGGGTAAACAGTCCCGACAATGATTTTTCCATGACATACGAGGATCTCAAGAAACAGAGGAGGCTCGATGCTCATCGACAGTTCAGCTTGGATTGAGTTCTTCAGACCCGGCGGCATTCAGCTCGCGAAGGATCGAGTCAGCGATGAATTGAAGAAGCATAGCGCAGCATTCTCCGATCCGATTGAATTCGAGGTGATGTCGGGGTGTTCGAGACCGGGCCAGCGGGAACTTGTCGAGGACGCTTTAAGAATGAGCCATTGCGTTGGCTTGGAGCGCCAGGACTGGATTGCCGCAACAGAAGCGAATCTGAAGCTCAGAAAAAAAGGCATTCAGATTGCTGTCATTGATCTGCTTCTTGCGGTCATTTCCATTCGAGTTGGGCTGTGCATTCTCACTCGTGATTCAGATTTTGAAATCATCCGCGAGAACGCATTGCCAGCCCTGCGGATTGAAAGGATGAAATGAGACTTCTCGGCGATTCCATCAGTAGAGTTTTTCTCACCGGCGGCTCCGGTTTCATCGGCAGCCATATTTGCGACAAGCTTCTCGCGCAAGGCTACGAGGTCACGGCCTATGACAATTTTTCGAATGGTCGTCGTGAATTCACCGCGGGGCATCTGTCGAATCCCAATTTCAAACTAGTCGAAGCCGACTGTCTCGATCTGCCGACCGTGACAAAGGAAATGGCCGGGCACGACCTCGTCTGGCACATGGCCGCGAACACGGACTTGATCGGTAGCCACGCGCAACCGGCCCGCGATTTGAATGACTGTGTTGTGGCGACGTTCAATGTCGTCGAGGCGATGCGGCAGAACAAAATCAAACCCATCCTTTTCGCGTCCTCCGGCGCGGTCTATGGCCAGCTTTGCCTTGAAAACCACGTCAACGAAACCGCCGGTCCGCTCTCGCCGATGAGCACCTATGCTGCCGGCAAGATCGGCAGCGAAGCGTTCATCTCATGCTACTGCCACCTCTACGGACTCCACGGCTGGATGTTTCGTTTCGGCAATGTGCTCGGCTCGCGTGTCACGCACGGAGTCATCTTCGACTTCATCAAGCGCCTCCGCGAAAATCCGAAGGAGTTGATGATCCTCGGCGACGGCACGCAGAAAAAAAATTACTTCCTCACCGAGGAGTGCATCGGCGGCATGGCCTGGTCGTTCGTCAACATTCCGATGAACGACGAATGCCCCTGCGATGTCTTCAACCTCGGCACGACCACCGTCACGCGCGTCACCGAGATCGCGCGGATCGTCGTCGAAGAATTGGGGCTGACCGGAAAAACCGAAATCAAAATCCAAGGCACGAAACGCGCGTGGCTCGGCGACCAGCCCAAGGTTCATTTCACCGTGGAGAAAATCAACAAGTTCGGCTGGTACTGCAAACACAGCTCCGACGAAGCCGTCCGCACCGCCGTCCGCCGCGTGCTCGGCAAAGAACAGGGATGAAACCACGGAATACACGGAACGGATATTCCAATGATTGGAAATTGCTGACGCACAAACTTCCAATCAATGGAAACTTCGCGCATATTGATTTCGACAAAATAGAGAAAGCATATGCGAAATCATACAGTTAAAAAGCCCATGAAGCCGTGGTTGTACACGGCATTGCTTATTCCTGGCCCGGTACTTGTCTCCCTGGCTTTTCCAGGAAACCGCGGCTTCATAAATCTTCCGATGATTCCATTTATTCTGGCGATTGCTTGGTTCGCTTTCAACGCATGGACAAACATTAAATCGCGACAAAACAAAGCAAATCCGTTCTGGTATGTGCTTCCACTCTTCATTCCTTTCGTTGGCATATTTTGGAGCTATGTGGTGCTTTACCCGCTTGGCCGAGCCATCAAAGCTGAGGCTAAGCGAGTTGGACTTGCGCTCGACGTGGGCGACACTTTTTCACGCGCCGTCTGTCATCTGCAGGTTGCGAGCATTGTTTTTATCATAGGGTCATTCGTTCTTTGGGGAATACAGCCAGCACATACAGCATCATCAGCGTTCGAAACGCTTTTAATAATTACAGCTTTTTCACCTCTAGTTTTGTGGCTTGTGCTCATGCACATAGTGTTTTTTCATTACTCAAAGATCATTAACGAAATCGCATATATTACTAAGACGGAGTCCATCAAAACCTGAGCATGGACAAATCATTCTTTTACGGATTCATGGCAGATGAACAATTTGGTCGAACCAGGCACAACACGAAATAACCAAGCACAAACTTGGGCGCGTCGTATGATCTATAGGAACATAGATTTTAGATTACCTGCGCCGGTAGCACCGTTGCTGAAATCCATACGTGCCGAACACGCAAACGCACTTTGCGAGAAGGGCGAAATAAGACTTTTCAAAGTGGAGTATTACCGCGAAATCGAAGATCGGGCCATTCGCGATGAAAATGACGGCATCGGGATTCTGAATTGCCGCGGCCAGACGTTACGAGTTCGGGGCCTTTTCCCGTCTTTTATTTGGTGTATGTCGCAGGCTCAAATTTCAATACCCGATCTTGCAAAGAAATTTGGCCGCGATTCTGTGCTTTTAATTCACAATTCTGAAGAATTTGCACGACGACTCATCACTGCTGCTTATGAGGTTGGTTCGCAATGGTCACTAGAATGCTGTTCTGTAGCGTACGACAAAGGTTCGTTTAGAGATCGCGAAGTTGAAGCCGACGATTTCAGTGAGCATCCAGAATTTTACATTTTTCAAAAAGACAAGCGGTTTTCTGATGAAGTCGAATTTCGCTTTGCACTCACAGATATTAATTGGTGTTCGTACGAATCTGACTTCATCGATCTGCGGCTTCATCCTTGTGGTGACATTGCCGAAGTTAAGAATACGGGACTGGATGAATTTGAATCCGTGTATTCCGTGTGTTCCGTGGTGAAAAAATGAAAGCACAAGTCGCAGTAACCGGACTCTGGCACCAAGGCATCGTCGGCGCTGCGTGCCTCGCTGATTGGGGCTGCGACGTTCTCGCCGCCGACACTGACGCCGCGAAAATCGCGACGCTGAACAGCGGCAAAGCTCCGCTCTTCGAGCCGGGCCTCGACGAGTTGCTGTCGAAAGGCCGTGCGTCCGGCAAATTGAATTTCACGACGAATGCCGCAGATGCCGTTCGTGGCCGCCCGTATGTGCTCGTGATGCACGACACGCCCGTTGACGAAAACGACCGCAGCGATTTGTCGGTCGTCTTCCGCGACATCGACGCGATGGCCCCCGCGCTGGCCGACGGCGTTTCGATTCATGTCACCGCGCAGGTTCAAGTCGGCACCTGTGACGAAATCATCGCGCGCATCAAGGCCTCTCGGCCCAATCTGAAATTTGCTGTCGCCTATTCGCCCGAAAATCTTCGCCTCGGCCAGGCCATCGAGCGATTCCGAAAACCGCCGCTTCCAATCATTGGAAGTGACGACACCGGAATTTTCCAATCATTGGAAACTTTGTACGCGCCGTGCGGCGTGGCATGGCAGCGGTGCAATTTGCGGACCGCGGAGATGTCGAAGCACGCGCTCAACGCGTTCCTCGCGCTGTCAGTCACATTCGCGAACGAGCTTGGAAATATTTGCGATGAAGTCGGCGCGGACGGGCACCGGCTTGCGGAATTGTTGCGCATGGAGCCGCGCGTCGGTTCGAAGGCGATGTTGTTTCCCGGACTCGGATTCTCTGGCGGGACTCTCGCTCGCGACATGCAGACGCTGCGCGGACTTGGCGACAGATTCGGAATCGAAACGCCGCAACTCGACGGGACGTGGAATTCAAACCAACAGCAGAACAAACTGGTCGTCCGCCAGCTTAAGAAATTGCTCGGTGGACTCGCGGGCCGTCACGTCGCGGTGTTGGGACTCACGTACAAGCCCGACACGAGCACGCTTCGTCGTTCTGCCGCGCTGGAAGTCATCGCGGATTTGGCCGGCGAGAAATGCAAGATCACGGCGCACGATCCGAAGGCGGATCGGAACGAATTGAAGGCGTTCGTCGGTTTCACCGTTTGTGAATCCGCTGTTGAAGCAGTGCGCGATGCGGACGCAGTTGTGTTGATGACACCGTGGGCGGAGTACAAGTCGCTCGATTTCGCCGAAGTGAAATCGGCGATGAAGGGGACTCTGGTTTTCGACACGGCGAATTTGTGGAAGCTCGACGCGGTTGTCGCGGCGGGCCTGACGTATCTGGACATTGGCCGCGGACGCGGCGCGAGGAAATAGCCATGCGTGCAGCGATCATCGGAGCGGGTTTGCAGTGCCGGCGTCGGGCGCCGGTGTTCGTCGAATCGAAAGAGGACAAGCTTGTCGCCATCGCGAGCAAGGAGTTCCCACACGCGGAGGCGATGGCGAAGCAGTTCGGTTGCGTCGCCGATAAATCGTGGCAGGACACAATCAAGCGCGACGATGTGGATGTGGTCATCAACTGCACGCCGCCGGGTGTCCATGCGGAGATCAGCATCGCGGCGATGCGGGCGGGAAAGCACGTGCTTTGCGAGAAGCCGCTGACGCGGACGATCGTGGAGGCGGAAGAAATGCTGAAGGTCGCCCGCGAGACGAAGCGCGTGCTGAAATGTGGATTCAATCATCGCCATCATCCGGCGATGTGGGAATTGAAGAAGCGGCTGGATGCTGGCGATCTCGGCAAGCCGCTTTTCACGCGATGCCGATATGGAATCTGTGGGCGTCCCGGATACGAAAAAGAATGGCGTGCCGATCCGTTACAGGCGGCGGGTGGGCAGTTCATTGAGCAGGGAACGCACGGGATTGATTTGATCCGATGGTTCATGGGCGAGATCGCGGAAGTCGCGTGCATGACCTCGACTCATTATTTCAAATCGCAGACGCTCGAAGACGACGGTTTCGCGATGTTTCGCACAGCGACGGGCGGAACCGCTTCGCTGCACACAAGCTTGGTGCAATGGCAAAATCTTTTTTCATTCGAAATCACCGGCGATGAAGGTTACGCGCGGATCGAAGGAATCGGCGCAACATACGGGACCGAGACGCTCTACCTCGGCAAGCGTGATTTTTCAGCGCCGTTTCAGGATCACGTCATTCAATATCGCGGTGGCGACATTTCGTGGCGCGATGAGTGGCGCGAATTCATCGCGGCCATCCGTGAGAATCGCGAGCCGATTGGGAACGGGATTGACGGTCTCGCCTCGATGCGGATTGCGCTGGCGGCGTATCAGGCGGAACGGGAACACAAAGTTCTTCGCGTATCGGATTTCAAGGAAGGCGCGTGAAAGCTTTCGTCACCGGTGCGTCCGGTTTCATCGGCTCGCATCTTGTGGATTTTCTGCTGGCGCGCGGTGATTCCGTCATCGCGTTTGACCGCAGGCCGCCGGTTCAACCGGTGACGTTTATTTCGGGCGACATGATGGACTCCGAATCGCTGCGCGATGCGGTGAAGCGAACAGCGCCGGACGTTTTATTTCATCTCGCGGCGCAGAGCCTGACGGGTGATTCGTGGGCCGATCCTGCCGGAACTTTTCGCGCGAACGTCAACGGCACGATCAACGTTCTGGAAGCGGTGAAAGAATTTGCGCCGGGAGCCACGGTTGTTTTTGTGAGTTCGAGCGGTGTCTATGCCCAGCCAGCCGACGCGCATCCTTTGCGCGAAGACGATGCGATGGGGCCGTCAACGCCATACGGCATAAGCAAGATGGCGGCGGATCAGGCGGCACGATTGTTTGCGCCGCGATGGAATCTGCGCGTGGTCGTGGCGCGTCCGTTTTTCTGGATTGGTCCGCGAAAAACCGGCGACGTAACTTCGGACTGGTGCCGCCGTGTCGTCGCGATGGAACGGGGACAGGCGGGCGAGATGGCTGTCGGGAACATTGATGTCGTCCGTGATTTTATCGATGTCCGCGACGGTGTAGCGGCATTCGCGCTGCTCGCGGAACGCGGTGAATCGGGCCTGGCCTACAACATCGGATCGGGAACTGGAACGTCGCTTCGTGGTGTTCTTGCTGCACTTTCGGAACTCAGTCGCGTGCCGTTGAAGTGGCGCGTCGATCAGGCGCTGGTTCGTCCCGTGGATGAACCGGTGCGGATTGCGGACGTTTCGAGACTTCGTGCTCTGGGCTGGAAGCCGCAACGCGACGTGCGGGCGACGCTGCGCGAGACGCTGGATTTCTGGCGGGCAAACGGGCAGGCAATCGTACCATGATTCAGGTCGTCATACTCGCTGGAGGACTCGGAACGCGGCTGCAATCTGTCGCGCCAAACACACCGAAGGCAATTGTGCCAGTGGCGGGGCGGGCGTTCGTCGAGCATCAGTTTGATCTACTGCGAAATTGCGGGCTGACTCGTGTGCTGCTCTGCATTGGTCACTTCGGCGAGAAAATCATCGCGCACGTCGGCGACGGATCGCGGTTCGGCATGAACGTGAGCTACGTTCAGGAAGACCCGAGGTCGCTGCTCGGCACGGGCGGGGCGCTGGTGAACGCGCTGCCGAAAATCGAGTCTGAGTTTGTGGTGATGTATGGAGATTCATATTTGCCGGTTGATTATCGCGATTTCGTTTCGAAGAGCCGCGCGCAAAAAAGGCGCGCGGTGATGAGTGTGTTTCGCAACAGTGGACTTTGGGATTCGAGCAATACGCGCGTCGAGGGGGATCGCGTGGTTTTTTATTCGAAGAAGTCGAGGCCGGGCGAGTGTGACTTCATTGATTACGGGCTGACATTTTTTCGGCGCGAGGTGATCGAGGGCTATCGCTCGCAGCCGCTGCCGCTGGACATGGCGCGCATTCAGGGCGATCTGGTCGCGCGCGGCGAGATGGGGGGCGTGGGAGGCGCCGGTGCGGTTTTACGAAATCGGAAAGCCGGAAGGGCTGGCGGAATTGGATGCGTTGCTGAGCAGCAAAAGTTCCAATGATTGGAAATCACCGGGCGGCAAACTTCCAATGATTGGAAAGTCATGATGAAGCGCGCAGTTTTTGTGGATCGCGACGGGACGTTGAACGAGATGGTCTTTGACCCCGATCACGGGCTGCTCGATTCGCCGCGGCGGCCGGAGCAGGTCACGCTGATGAAGAATGCGGCGAAGTTTATCGACGGTTTGCGGCAGTTGGGTTTTTTCATCGTCGTGGTCACGAATCAGCCGGGTGTTTCGAAGGGTACGCTGACGCTGCCGGAACTTGACGCGGTGAACCAGCGACTGGCTGACTTGCTGAAGCCGGCACATTGGGACGATTTGCGATTCTGTCCGCATCATCCGGAGTTCGGCTCGCCTTGCGATTGCCGCAAGCCGAAACCGGGGATGCTGATGGCGGCGGCGCGTGATCATGGAATTGATTTGTCGCAAAGCTGGATGGTCGGCGATGGGTTGATTGATGTGCAGGCGGGGCGCGCGGCGGGGTGCAAAACCGTCCTGGTGACGAAACTAAAGATTTCCGTTGTCGAAAGGTTTTTTGATACGGGTGGAGCCGAACCGGATGAAGTCGCGCCGAACTTGATGAGCGCACTGGAGATCATCGCGGGGCGGGCGACAACGAAGAAGGTCCTGGAATAAATGGAAACAGAGCGAAAGAAACTGGCGGTGGTGATTCCGTTCCTCAACGAGGAGGAGAACATTCCGCTGATGTATGAACGGCTGACGAAGTGCATGCAAGGCCAGCCGGAATCGCTGCAGATCATTTTCGTGGACGATGGCAGCACCGACGGTTCGGCTGCGTGGATTGCGAACAAGGCGCGCGAGGATTCGCGGCTCTGCCTGTTGCGGCTGTCGCGTAATTTCGGCCACCAGATCGCGATCACGGCGGGGATGGATTATGCCGATGCGGACTGCGTCGCGATCATTGATTGCGATTTGCAGGACCCGCCGGAAGTGATTCCCGAAATGCTCAAGAAGTGGCGCGAGGGCTTCGAAGTCATTTATGCAGTTCGCGCCAGCCGCGAGGGCGAATCATTTTCCAAGAAACTCTTTGCCGCCGGTTTTTATCGGATGTTCCACCGGCTCGCGAACGTCAATGTGCCGGTGGACACCGGCGATTTCCGGCTCATTGACCGTAAGGTCATTGGCGCGCTGCGAAATGTCCGAGAGTTGCACCGTTTCATGCGCGGGCTGACAAGCTGGGTCGGCTTCAAGCAGTGCCCGGTGACGTACCAGCGCGCCGCTCGCCACGCAGGCACGACGAAATATCCGGTCTGGAAATCGCTGCGGCTAGCGCTTGATGCGCTGACATCGTTTTCAGGAGCACCGTTGAGGGCGGTTTCGTGGATCGGGCTGATATTCGCTGCGCTGGGCTTCTTGTGGATGATAGCGATTATCGTACGGAAACTGCTGTACCCTGAGGGCTTCATCGCCGGACTGGCGTCCATGGCGTCTTTGATACTTATCGTCGGCGGTGCGCAGCTGGTGAGCATCGGTTTTGTCGGCCAGTATGTCAGCCGGATATTTGAAGAGAGCAAGAAGCGCCCATTGTATTTTGTGTCGGAACGCATAGGTGATCTGAAGGAGAAGATTGATGTCTGATTTTGCCACACGTTGCAGGTTCGAGGTCGTCAAAGCGGGCAGGGGCTTTGTGGACGGGTTTCTTTTGCCGGCCATCCGCCCCTTGCTGTGGAGGGCTTTGTTCTTTGACATGGCGCGGCGCCCCGTTCTGTTGCGGTATCTCAAGGTCAGGATGGAATTGCTGGACCGGTTCGAAGAACTCTTCCCCGGCGCGCGGGAATGCTCGTCGCGCGATGAGATCTATGATCTTGGAATAACGGCGGCGAAATCTTCCGGCCTGAAAGGATTGTGGCTCGAATTCGGCGTGTGGAATGGATCGTCGATCAATTACATCGCCCGCAAGACGGCTGACACGGTCTTCGGCTTTGACTCCTTCGAGGGATTGCCTTCGGACTGGTCACAAGGCGGCACGCGCGACAGCCTGGTCAAGGCCGACCACTTCAAAGTCCAGCGTCTCCCAAGCGTGCGTGGGAATGTGCAGTTGGTCAAAGGATGGTTCGACGCGACATTGCCTCCATTCCTCGCTCAGCACCCGGAGCCGGTGGCCTTCATGCACATTGACAGCGATGTCTACGAGTCGGCCAAGACAGTGCTGGACTGTCTCGGGGATCGCCTCGTGAAGGGCAGCATCATTGTCTTCGATGAACTCTACAACTATCCAAAGTGGGAAGAGCACGAGTACAAGGCGCTGCAGGAATTTCTCGCGAAAAGCGGCAAGAAGATTTCCTATCTGGGTTACAATTCCTCCGGCGAGCAGGTTGTGGTGCAACTGGCTTAGAGCCGGAAATCAAATCTGCCGAAGCGCGTAGGATGGGCGCAACGCGAATGAAGGACGAACGCTTCGGACAAGTGATGGATTCCGCCGAAGGCAATTCAAAATGAATTCGGACCCAACGCCGGCCTTCGCAGGGCGGGCGATGATTGCTTCCGTCCTGTCTTTTTTGCTTCCGGCATTGCCGCTCGTTGCAGCCGTCACGCCGGATTGGATCACGCAGATCGCCGGCTCGATCAAGGCGCTCAGCGAATCCAGGATCACGATCACGGTTCCATCGGAGGAGGACTGGCAGAAATTCTGGGGCGCGATTTCGTCGTCGCTGGGCTCCGGTTCGGTTGATGATCTGGCCGGGCTGGCGCCGCAGGCGGAGACGGCGCTCGAATATCTCGACAACATTCCATCAGCAAAGCCGTATGCGGACTGGCTGCGCCAGCGGCTCGATTATCTGGAGGTCGCCGACGAAGTCGCGCAGGTTGAAAGAAGGACGGCCGCGCCAGCACCGGTGCGGCCGCAACCACCGCGACCCTCGGTGACGCAATCGAACAGGCCGCCCGCCAGCATCGTCCCGCGCAACGCGCCGTACGCGCCGCCTGTCGAGCAGCAGGCGCAGATCGAGAAAGCACAGCGTATGTCCCGTTTCGCGCGCGGCAGCGCGATCTGGCAGCGGCGCATCGCGCGCCGCGCCGCGCCACAGAATGCTTCAACGCTCGTGCCGCGGTTGAAGGAGATCTTCCGCAGCGAAGGCGTGCCGGAGCAACTCGTTTGGCTCGCAGAAGTCGAATCGACGATGAACCCGCAGGCGCGAAGTCCGTCGGGCGCCGCGGGACTTTTCCAGATGATGCCGCCGACAGCGCAGCGGTTCGGCCTGCGCGTGTCGCCGCCGCCCGACGAGCGGTTCGACGCGCAACGGCAGGCGCGGGCGGCGGCGCAATATCTGCGCTTCCTCAATCTGCGCTACCGCAACTGGCCGCTTGCGCTGGCCGCCTACAACGCCGGCGAAGGCCGTATCTCGAAGGCGCTCCAGCAGACCGGCGGCAAAACTTTCGAAGACATCGCGCCGTCGCTTTCCCTCGAAACGCAGATGTACGTGCCGAAAATTGACGCGGTGTTGCATCATCGCGAGGGCACCAATATTGACCGTCTTGCCCCCGCGCGCATTTGACGGCGCGAGAGTTTCCAATCATTGGAGAATTTCATGCCGGCAACTTCCAATGATTGGAAAATGAGATGATCGTTCCCCGGGCCTTCAAGATCTCCGCGGCGGTTTTTTCGCTATTCGCAGCGGGCGCATTGGCCGGGACGAACGACGCGGCCGCGCCGGCGTGGAAAGCGGCCGCCGCCGGCAAACCGCCGATGACGGTCGCGGAGACGCGCGCGTTCATGAAGCGGCTCGCGACGTTTGTTTTCGAAAACCACATGAAGCGCGCGGAGACCTCGCCGCAGCGCGGAATGACCTATGAATATTTCTGGGTCGCGAACAAAGGCACGCCGCGCCAGTGGATCCAGGGCGAGGCGCTCGACACGATGCACGATGGCGCGTGGTTCGCCGCCGCGATGTGCGCCGCCGCGCGCGCCGGCGGCGATCCGTTCTATCGCGAGATTCTCACGAAGTGGCAGCTCCCGTTTTATCTGAAGATGCTCAACCACTCCGACGAGCTGTTCACCTCGGAGCGCAACGACGGCCGGAAAGATCCGCAAATAAATTCTTGATGCGATGACCTCCGATGGGCAAAGTACGCGCTCAACGAGGGTTTCGTGTGAGGATGCGCGAGAAAAAATATTGTGAAAACAGGTTGACTGCGGCTGCGCGGGCAAAAAAAATATTTCCGCTCTTCCGCTCTTCCGCTCTTCCGCTCTTCCGCTCTTCCGCTCTTCCGCTCTTCGCCCGTAGCGCGGGCACTCCTGCCCGCGACATCGCGTGCCCCGCAATGCTCCATTGCCGCCTTGCGTCACTCCGCCGCAGGCTGGCAGCGCTCCGCCGTCGCCTTACGTTTCTCAATCGCCGCCCGGCGGTGTAGTGCCGTCGCACGGCGGTGCTCCACCGTCGCCCGACGTTACCCCGCCGCAGCCAGACGTTACTCCACCGTCGGCCGGCGGTACTCCACCGCCGCCCGACGATACTCCACCGCCGCCCGGCGGTACTCCGCCGTCGCCCGGCGGTGCTCTGCCGTCGGCCGACGGTGTTCCTCCGCCGGGGTGCAATCTCAGATTGCACCTAATATTTGCTTCATTTCGACCCCCGCGCAGCCCCGCCGCCAATGCCAGACGGACCGCCGCCGGACGCGCAAGGACATCGAAATGAGCGGATTAAACAATTTCAGGCGTTCCGCATGTCGCGGAGGTCATGAAAACATGAAGAAAGAAGAAGGAGACTGAAGAAATGCTACCAAAAACGGATTATGCGCTGATGACGGCACTCGACAGGGCGGCGGCCAAAGCCGCCGGCTATGCCGTGCCGCTCAAATTGACGACCGACATGGTCGCCGAACGGGTCGCCGACGCCGCCGTGTTCCATTACACGCTGGCGGTCATCGGCAATCTGCTCACCGGTTCCAAGGACTGGACCGCGTTCAAGAAACTGCTGCTCAAAGGCCCGGATTCCGGTGCCGTGCTTCCCTTCCCGGCGGCCATAGACTTCGGCACCGCCCCGGCCACCGTCAGTGCGGCCATCGCCGCGCGCTACAGCAGATTCGTGGCCCATTGCAAACTGCAGCCCGGCTGCACCGAAAATGTCGCCATAGACATGGGCTTCGTCAGCCCCAGCCATGCCGCGGTTGATCTGGACGTCATTCAGCCGGTCATCAAGCTGGCCAAGCGGCCCGACGGCATTTTCAACGACTGGACCTGGGATGGACTCGGCGGCATCGTTGACACCATTGAAATTCACGTGGACCGCGGCGACACGCAGGGCGACCGGTTCCTGGTCATTGACAGCACCCCCGGCTATCTGGACACCGCCGCGTTTCCCGCCGCGCTGGCCAAATGGACCTACAAAGCCATCTGGCGAATCGGCGAAAACCAGGTCGGCCTCTGGAGCAACCCCGTGAGCATCGCCGTGGGAGGATGAGCAGAAAAGAACAGAGGTCAGAGGGCAGCGGTCAGCAGACAGACTGAAGCCGGAATTGAACCACAGATGACGCAGATGCACACAGATCAGGACGGCTTGATTGAGTTCAAACAGGCATATCCATCTGTTTGCGGATGCCTGCATGAAAGCATCTGTGCCATTTGTGAAATCTGTGGTTCGCCTTGTTCGACCTCGGAATCAGGACTTATATGAAACACCACCACCCGCCACGCTATCCAACCTTCGAGCCGGTCGCCCCGCTCCCGCCGCCCACCGGCGACACCTACCGCATCGCCAACTATACCGACGGCCTCGTCGGTGCATCGCCCGAATGCGAGGTGCTGCTGCCGGAACTCGACTCCGGCCTCGAATTCGGCGACGAGGACAACGATCAGCCTGAAGACTGGCTCATGGATGGCGGCGTGCTCGGCGGCATCCCCTGGGACGGCACCTTCCATCGCGACTTATCCCGCTACTCCGGCAGCGGCGACTTATTCTGGTCCTCCTATCTCAAACCCGGCAGCGCCCCCGGCATGAAAGCCGGCTACTGGATCAACTTCGGCTCCGGCTGGAGCCACCTGCACAACGACAACCCCGCCGAAATCCTCACCGGCGCGTCGCAGAAACTTTTCTTCGACTCGGCAGCGGGCGTCTGGAAACTCGTCATCCAAGCCACCAAATTCGTCACCCACGAAGTCATCGAAGTCTGGTCCGGCACGAAGACCGGCGGCAGCGATCC
>CAIVKH010000029.1 GCA_903906425.1 uncultured bacterium | reverse complement strand
CTCGATCAGCGCCGCCGCCTGGCAGGATTGGGGACCCAACACAACGGATACCTGGAGGCAAGACCTGGCCATTTCAGGCGGAGGATTCTTATTCGATACCGGCGCCCACCTGCTCAATACGGTAGTCGACCTGGCCGGTGAGGAATTCGTCGAGGTGGCTGCCTGGCTGGATAATAACCACCGTCCGGTCGAAACCCTGGGAGCCGTGATCGGGCGCCTCGCATCCGGCGCGCTGGTCACCCTGCACGGCTGTGGGGAAGCCGTGCGTAATTCGACCGATTCTGAGATCCGTGTTTTCTGTTCGAAAGCTAATCTTTTGACCGGCATCTGGGGTGAAAGACTGCGCTTACAACCCGAGGGCCATAAGCGCATGCGCAAGGTCGCCGTGCCGGTTTCGCTGGGCGTGTGGGAGCAGTTCTTAGCCGTACGTGACGGGAAAATTGTTAATCCGTGTCCTCCCGAAGTCGGTTTGCGTATGGCGCGTTTATACGATGCAATTGTGGCGTCTTCAGCAAAAAATGGCCAGCCTGTAAAATGTAAATAGGAGAGGTGAAGAATGACTGCATTACCCCCGTATCACGGTTTGGAACGAATATCGGCACGAGAAAACCAATCAGACTGTCGGTAAAATTTATCCGGATGGCATGCATGAGCAAATTGCCAGCCACCTGCGTTCGAAAGGGTTGACCGTACAAACCGCAACCCAGGATGAGCCTGAAAATGGCCTGACCACGGAACGCCTGGCCAACACGGATGTCTTGCTGTGGTGGGGCCACATGGCGCACGATCAGGTAAAGGATGAAACCGTAGAGCGCGTTTACCAGCGCGTGATGGGCGGCATGGGGCTGATTGTGCTGCATTCGGCGCATTTCTCCAGGATCTTCCGCAGGTTGATGGGTACTACCTGCAATCTAAAATGGCGCGAAATCGGCGAAAAAGAACGCCTGTGGGTGGTCAATCCCGGTCACCCGATTGCCGCCGGCCTGGGCGAATACTTCGAACTTGAACACGAAGAGATGTACGGCGAACTTTTCGATATCCCGGCGCCTGATGAACTGGTGCTGGTGAGCTGGTTTGCTGGCGGCGATATCTTCCGCAGCGGGTGCTGTTTTTACCGAGGCATGGGCAAAATTTTCTATTTCCGCCCCGGACACGAAACTTACCCGACTTACCATAACCCGGACGTGCTCAAGGTACTGTACAACAGTGTCATGTGGGCCGCCCCCTGCGCAGGACCGACGGTCACTTTTGGCCACCGGCCTGAACCGCTCGAAAAATAAACATCGCTTTTTCAGGTGTGAAAAGCAACCCTTTTCACACCTGAAAAAGCGGCTCTTAAGGAGGTGAGATGGCTGGTTTTTTTCGCAGACGAGCTGGAATGGGAATTCGGTTTTCATGTCTTTTCTCTCTCTCTCCCGGCCGGCGTTCCCGACTCCGCATTTCGGGTCGTGACTGCGTCAGCTTAAAATTTGAAGCGGCGGAATATAGGGGCCACCCCCCGCGATGGCAAGCGGCAAGCCCGATTGTTTTTCCGCCCCGGAATTAACCGCCGTTGAGCCGGCGACCGGGCGGCGTGGTGCGATTTTTTCCAATCATTGGAAGTTGTCGGGAACGGAAATTTCCAATGATTGGAAATTTTCAAAAAAAACTGAACCGGCCGCGGCTTCAGGAAACGTCAAGCGCAGCGGCGTCCCGCCACTGCGCCGGTGGCACGTCAGGAGTGGCGCAGGTTTTCGATCTCGTCTTCGTCTTCCAGCTCCTCGGCATCGTCATCGTCGTCGCCGACGAT
>CAIVKH010000028.1 GCA_903906425.1 uncultured bacterium | reverse complement strand
TCGCGGCGACCTGCAAGAGTGCATACGGTGATAACTGTACCGTTTTCCCGGCCGCGAAATCGGGGGCTCCGCAAGACGCCGGAATTTCTCAAACAGCAGTCCCTTTTGGAGGAAATCCTTCACTCATTTGAGGTCGCCGATGCATGTGCCCACACGTCATAAGGTCATCGCTAATTGTGCCATGCTGATGCTTTTCGGCCTGTTGTGGTACCTGTTCACCCGCGATCAATCCGACCGAGGATCGCTCATGTTTCCCCGACCGGCGTTGGTGCGCGATACCTTCGCATCGCAGTGGCGGGAGATCCTTTCCTACGCGTTCACCACGTGGTATCGAGTTGTAATTGGTCTGAGCTTAGGGGCCGCTCTCGGGGTAACGGCGGGGCTAGCGATGACATACAATCGCGTGCTCTATTTTCTGATCGACCCGGTAGTGGAATTGATCCGTCCCATCCATCCAGTTGCGCTCACGCCGTTTTTTATCCTGTGGCTTGGACTTGGGAATACTTCCCAACTGCTGCTCATCGCTCTAGGGTGCTTTATGGTGATGGCGGTATCAACGTACGTCAGTATCTCAAATATCAGCCCGATCTATCTGCGCGCAGCGCAATCGCTTGGGGCGAGCAAACCCCACATTTACCGTTCTGTAGTCATTCCGGCGATGATGCCCGCCCTAGTTGGCGGGACGCGCGTCGCGCTCGCTTCGGCGTTCGCACTGACCGTGGCAGCGGAATATTTGGGCGCGCAAGGCGGACTGGGCTTTCTGATCCGCAACGCTCGCACGATTCTGCACACCGAGACAATCCTGCTCGCCGCGATGATCCTCGGCCTCGAGTCCCTTGTGACTGATCAGGCCATACGACTGCTCTTTTCCCACTTTACTCGATGGACACATAAACCGATAGAAATCTAAGAATTATGAAACGTTCACTAATCCTGTTCCTCTTGGTCATGACTTTCGCTGCGTTCTTTTTCACGGCATGCGACAATAAATCGAAGTCAGCCGCCCCAGCACGCAAGATTGTCTTCGGCATCTCACCTTTCCCCGATACGCATATGCCAGTTCTCGGCAAGATCAAGGGCTGGTACGAGGCGGAGGGACTGGACGTTGAGTTCCGCATTCTTGGCTGGACGGAGGTGCAGGAAGCGCTGTCTTCATCCGCCGCCAACCGGATCGATCTCGGCATCAATAATATCTCATCCGTTGTGGCCACGCACGCGAAAAACCCATCACTGATTTACTATTATGGATTCAACACGTTCGACAGTGGATTCGCACTAATGACCCGGCCCGACGGGAAGATCAAGCCACTACAGTATTTCTTGGATAGGGGAGAATCCAGAGCAGATGCAATTCGGCACTGCGCGGAACAGCTGAAAGGTAAGACCGTCGTTACTACTTCCAACACCGACATGGAGCAAGGCGTCGCGGCCTGCGCGCGCAAAGGCGGGTTGTCGTTCGAACAGGATGTGAAAATCATCGATCTGAACCCGGATGACGGCATGACCGCGTTCATCTCCGGCTCTGGCGATGCCTACATCGGCGGCATCCCACACCGGATGAAGCTTGCGGAGCAGGGAATGGTTACAGTAATCACCGGGGTAGATCTCGGGCCAGCGCCGATCAATGGCATCGTAACCACGAAAGAATTTGCTGCGGCCAATCCAGAGGCCTTGAGCAAAATCCTGAAGGTCTGGTTCAAAATTGTTGATTATACCGACAAGAACCTCGACGAAGTGGCTGGAATCATGACCGCAGAATTAAACAAAAATACAGCGGCGCGTGTGACTCCGGAACAGTTCAAACTCTTCTGGAATAATTTCGAGCATTACCCGGCCACCCCAGAAGAGGTGGACACGCAGATTCTCAGTCCCTCTGGACCAAACTATTGGAAGGCCTGTTGGGACGACTGCAATTATTACTTCTTTAACATCAGGAAAAAGATACCCCAGCCTGTGAAGCCGGAAGACGCATTCTACATGGAGGATGCGCAGAAAAAGTTGAAAAAGCTCCTGACGGAATCAAAGTAGACGGCAATTCATGAACTTAATCGTAGAAGATCTTGCGGAACGGATGCACAACTATCGGCATGAGCTGGTAGCGGACGAGTCGGCGGCACCGTTACACGCGCGAGGCCGTGCCGGCAGGGTGGTGTTTTTGATCGGTGCGGGCGCAAGCAATGCGGCCGCAGGCTTGCCTTTGGGTCGCGAACTCGCCGCCGATCTTAGACACCGGATGGAATGCTCGACGGAGCCTCGGCGGACGCAACTTGAGGGGTGGCTTGACCAGATGGTCCGCGATCTTCACTTCGATCGGGACGACTTCAAAACCATTCTTTTCTCTCTAAACAAGATCGACAGCCCTAGTCTTGTGCGGCTTGTGCAAGAAGCGCTGCTGCACGCCGTGCCAGTGTGTCCCGTCTACGACCGAATCGCCCGCCTTTTCAAGGCTCGTTACGCGGATGGTATCGTGAACTTCAACTTCGATGAACTGATGGACGCCGCGATTGTTCGCGCCTTTGGCGGAACGTCGGGTTACAAGCATATCTATTCGGAGGAGACGGTGCCTGCCGGCTGGAACGACGGATTTGCTCACCTGCCGGAGGATCCGGGACCAGTGTATGTGAAGCCGCACGGAACCATCAGTCGCGGTGAAACGCTGCGTTTCGCGCGGAAGGAGTTTTGGCGGATTCAGCAAGCCCAAGCGAACGTGATGCGTTCGCTGTTCAGTGGCAAAAACGTAACGGTCGTGCTTGTCGGCTTCCGTCTGAAATTCTTTGAACTAAGTACACTACTGCCGAAGTGGTTGGATCCAACGTCGGAGATCGTCATTATCGACCGGAACGAGGATGTGCTCGATGACCTTGTAAGGCCGTTCTATCGGG
>CAIVKH010000027.1 GCA_903906425.1 uncultured bacterium | reverse complement strand
TGGACCAACGACGGCAATGGCGGACTCGCTGACATCACACTGCATTTCGCCAAGGGCATCTACACCGGCCACACGGGACCGTGACGATGTCACCGCAACGCATAGAACCGGCACCACGGGCCGGCGGAAAAGTCACAGCCATCGTCGCGCTCGTGTCTGCTCTGATTGGGGGTGGGGGAGGCATCGCCATCACGCCCCATACGAACAACGCCGCACTCGTCACCAAGGACGACCTCCGCGAGATCCTTGCGCCCGTGAACACCAAGCTCTCCCGATCGAGACGGCCGTCTCCGACCTCCGCGCCGAGGCCGCGGTCGCACGTTACGAACGCGAACACCGCGCCAATCAGTAGAAAAATAGGGCGTATTTCGATAGTAATCGGCGGTTGAACCGACCGCCTCTTGCTATAGAAGCAACAGCGGCGAAAAAAGGTAAAAAACCTTTGGTGGTTTCTTTGGTAGGTGACGCAAGCGATGTCACTCTATTTCACCGTGATTCAAGACAGCGCACTCCGAAAACTTGCAATTTCATTTCATGCCCGTATTCATTGGGTTGAATTGATGATTTTGCGGGGGAAAAAATGGTCGGACCGGCGGGATTTGAACCCACGACCTCTTGCACCCCAAGCAAGCGCTCTACCAGGCTGAGCCACGATCCGATGAATTAACCGTTGAAATACCTAGCATGATGCTCGCGTCGCGGTCAACTGGTGCGAGGAAAATGGACACGAAAATCAGAATGCTGACCACACGCCGGCGATTTGCGTCTGGCAGGATTTGCATTTGCCGTCGGCGAGGTTGACGAGCTTGATCGCGTAAATATCGCGCTCAATCACCGGCTTCCTGCAATTGGGGCAGAACGTCGTCTCGGCATTCGGAAGACCCGGAACATTTCCGATATAGGCATAGTGCAGACCGGCGGAGCGGGCGATGTTTTGCGCCTGAACCAGAATGTCAACCGGCGTGACCGGCAGATGCGCGAGTTTGTGTTCGGGATGAAATCGCGAAAAATGTATCGGCTGGTCTGGGCCGAGATTTTTTACGATCCAGTCGCACATTCGCGCGATCATGTCCGGCTTGTCGGTGTACGTCGGCACGACGAGGTTGATCAGTTCGATCCACGTTCCCATGCTTTTGAACGTCTTGAGAATCTCGATGATCGCGTCGAGGCTGCCGGAATTCAGTTTCCAATACGTTTCGTTGTCGAAGCCTTTCAAATCAATGTGCGCGGCATCCACGTATTGCCCGATGTCGCGCAGCGCGCGCTCATCAATGTTGCCGCATGTGACGAGGATGTTTTTGATTTTGTGTTCGCGCGCGATTTTGCAGGTGTCGTAGGCATATTCGTAAAACGCAGTCGGCTCGGAATAGGTGTACGAAATTGACGGGCACTTGAGCGCCTCCGCGACGGCGACGACATCTTCGGGAAACATGCTCAACCGTTCCATCTCGCCGTATTTCAGCGAAGCCGGAAGCGGCGGTCGAAATCGCAATTCGGTGCCGGTCGGATCTTTTGTCTCCTCAGGTTTCTTCTGCGAAATTTCCCAGTTCTGGCAGTTGAGGCATCTGAACACGCAGCCCGATGTCGCGAGCGAAAACGAAAGACTGCCGGGCAGAAAATGGAACAACGGTTTTTTCTCGACGGGATCAACATGAAAGCTGCATGGATCGCCGTAGGCCAGCGTGTACAGCATGCCATCAACGTTCACCTTGTTTCGGCAGTGGCTGCGGTCGCCGGGTTCGAGAATGCAATTGTTCGGACAAACCTTGCACTGAACATTTCTGCCGAGTTTCAGGTAGTGATATCCTTCCTTGACCCAGCCGCGTTTTTTCCACGCCTCCCAGACCTCGCCCTTCGGCGCATCGCCCTTGAAAATTTCCAGCAGGCCCGTCGTCTGCGCGTGCTCCTGTGCGTGTTGAAAAAAAGAAAACAGCGAGCCGACGCCGACGATGCCCACCGCGCCAGCAATCGAATAATTGATTGCCTGCCGCCGCGAAATTCTGCGTCGCGGCTGCATCGCCGCTGTCATCACGCCCTGTTTTTCCTGCCAATCCATCCCCATCTCCGAAACGCCAGATACATCGCCGGCACCGAGTGAATCATCGCCAGCGCGAGCAGCGGAAGATGGCAAAGGTTGTGAATCGCAAGCGCCCGCTTGGCATCCATCATCGCGCCGAAACCATATCGCCCGCTCATCGCGTAGCCGGTCACGAAGAAGATACCCAGAACAACGAACAACGGCCAGCTGCTCCAGCGGACAATCCTGTCGAGGATGAAATTTGGCGAACGCGCCATCACCGGTTGAGTGCTCATAGCGCAGGCAAATTAGCGTGGTTTCCAATCTTTGGAAAGTTTCGCCCGCGATTTTTTCCAATGATTGGAAATCATCGCATTATTCATTGTTCAAGGAAGGCCGCCACTTCCGCGGCAATGACGCTGCACATGCAACGATTCCCGATTCATTTCTTGCGCCCGAAACTTTTCATGATAGATATTACTCTCATGAAAACAGCAACCGTCGCGGACCTTCGAAATGAATTCCGGCGCGTGGCCGCGTGGCTGGCGCACGGCGAGGAGGTGGAAATAAGGCGGCGCGGCAAACCTTTTGCCCGCCTCTCGCCCATAGCGCGGGCAGCACCGGGCCGCGGAAAGAAGATTGATTTTACCGCGCAACTGCGCGCCACCTGGGGCGAGAGGGTTTTTTCCTCGCGAGAATTCCGGCTCATGCGCGATTACGAACGCGACGGCGAGGACGGATGAGCGCGTTCGCAGACACGTCGTTTCTGTGCGCATTGCATGTGCCGCTGTCGCATTCGCCGCGGGCCATCGCGTGGTATGAAAAGAGCCGCGAACAGGTCATCGTTGCCGGGCTGGTGCCTTATGAATTCCGCCAGTCGGTCCGGTTGCAGATCTTCCGGCACCGGACAGATCGAACCGCCGGTTTCGACGCAAAGACGGGCATGACCGCCATCTCGCAATTTGACGCCAATTTGAGAACCACTTCTTTTTCTGTCGTGCCGGTTGAGTGGGCCGATGTGCTCGATCTCGCCGAGAATCTTTCATCCCGGTTCACGGACATGCAAGGCCATCGCTCCCTCGATATTCTTCACGTCGCAACAGCACTCCATCTGCGCATACGAAGATTCCTGACGTTCGACGAACGCCAGCACAAATTGGCCCAGGCCGCCGGTCTGATCGTCGGGCCGTGATCAGTTCCGCGTGGTGTTCACCTGCTTTTCAAGACTATCAGGCCTGCGAGCACATTCAAAAAAGCAACCAGGCCACAGGCCGCGCCGACGCCGAAGATCGGAATGATCAACGCGCCGGGCAGCAGCGCGCCGAGAAATCCGCCGATGAAATCGGCGGCATAAAGTCGCGATGCGGTCGCGCTGTCGTGTTCGATGCGGCTCGCCAGTGGAAATTCCATGCCGACAAAAATTCCAAGCACGAGCGTCAGAAATGAAACGGCGGATTTTATCGCGATGAGCGATCCGACGTGCTGGAGGCCGTGCAGCGCGAATGGCAGAACCGCGGAAAATGCGGCGATGGCAATTGCGAGCTTCGCAAGTCGCAGACGATCGTCCATCGACTTGCCGCGATTCGAAAACAACGCGCCGGCTGCGAGGCCGAGCATGAACATCGTCACGATCACGCCGAGCTGCCGGTAAAGCGAGCCACAGAGAATCTGGAAGCCGAGCAACAAGACGACTTCGAGCGCCGACGCGGCGAAGCCCGAGGCGAAAATCGCGAACGGCGCGGATCGCAACCGCACGATGTAAAACACAAGTGCGATCGCGAGCAGCACGGCCGGAATTGCGAGCCGCGTCCGAAACTGGCTGGTCCAATAAACGAGGTGATAAAAATACAGCACCGGGCTGAAATCGCGGTTGACCGGCGCCGGCTGCTGCGCCGCGCGCGAGAGATCGGCGATGCGGTCAGGCGCAAGCATCGCGCCGAGATACGAGCGGCGGACCCACTTGGTCGTGACTCCACTTTTTTCGATTCGCGTGGCGATGTCGCTTGTGAGATCGCCATCCGACGCGAGGAAATAAATCCGACCGCCGGGAATGATCAGTTCGTGCCGGAAATTTTCCCTCAGCGTCGCGTGGGCCGATGCGAGAACTTGCGCGAGCTGGCGGCTGACGTAGCTGGCGTATTGGCCGAGCGCGAACGAAAGCACTCCGTTCTTCGTCAGCACGTTCTTCACCTCGCCGAAAAATTCCGACGTGTAAAACCGGTTGATCTGCGATGTCGAAGGATCGGGAACGTCAACGATCACGACATCGAATTTCTCCGCCGTCTGTTTCACGAACAGCCGGCCGTCATTCATGACGACGCGGATTCGCGGGTCGTCAATGCTCTCCGGCAGGAATTTCTTTCCGGCCTCGACGATCAGCGGATCGAGTTCGACGTAGGTCACGCGCGCCACCGGATATTTCAAAATTTCCCGCGCGGTTCCCGAAACGCCGCCGGAAATCAGCAGCACATTTTTCGCGCCGGGTCGCTGCGCCATCGCATAGTGAATGGTTTCCTCGACGTGCGCCTCGTTGCGCGTCGAAAACATCGGCACGCCGTTTTCGATGAAGTTGAGCTGGCCGGAATCCTCCGTCACGACGAGCCGGCCATACGGCGAATTGCCGCGGAAAACGACGTCCTGGCCGGCGAACTGCCGGTTTGTGGAAATCGCATCGAAGTGGAAAAACGAAATCAGAACAACGAAAGCAATGGCGGCCACCACGAAAATTCCGTGCAGAATTCTTCGGCGAAAATAAAACGCGAGCACTCCGGCCGCCGCGAGCATCAGCACCGCGGGAACGCACAGCGACGCGAAATGATCGAGCCAGCGGACGAGCGCGAAGCTGAACAAAACCCCGCCGGCGATGCTGCCCGCGCTGTCGGCAAAATAGACGTGGCCGATTCCGTCCGGGCCGCCGCGTTCGACGAACACGCGGCACGCGAGCGTGAGCAGGACGCCGGAAATCAGGCAGTACGGCGCGAGCAGCGCAAAGCTGGCCGCGATGGTTCCCGTGATGCCGACGAGCGAACCGCGGATGAAAACCACGTCGCGCAATTCACGCAGCGCGACGATCTGCGCCAGTGGAATGAAGGCGAGCAGCAGCAGCGCAAAAAAGATCGCCGCGACCGGATCGCGCAGCTTGTTCGTCGCGCGCCCGAGCCACGCGCCGAGTCCGGTCAGCAGCATCCAGTTCCCGAGAATAATTCCAAGGACGAGTTCGTTGCCAGAAAACGCCGCCAGCATTTCGCGCATCAGCACGAGCTGCGTGATCACCGCCGAAACGCCGAGCGAAAAAATCGCCGCGCCGATCAGGCGAGACTTCCCCGCCACAGGCGGATCTGCCTTCGGCAGGCAATCATTGGAAAAAGACGGCTGCATGATTTCCAATCATTGGAAATTCGCGGTGAAACAGCGAATCGAAAATCAGACAAGGTGGAACGGCTTCTCGTAGGTGGTTCCTGTTTGCATGAAGAAGCGCGTTAGGAACAACGCGCTCCACCTATGGTTTTGTCACGCGCAGGCGCAGGAAGCGGTTTGTTGCGGGCGGCGCATTGTCCGTCACGCTTACGCTCACCGGCGTGCCGGTGCCGGCTTCGACGACATTTGTTGAATTCCAGCCCGTGCCGCCGATGTTCGTGGCGATTCCGTTCCACGGCGAATTGTTCGTGACGCCGTAGCTGCCCTCGGCGATCAGCGTGATGTCGTTCGCGTTTGTGTTGCGGTTGAAAATCAGCGCGAAGATGCCGTTGGTTGTCTGCATTCCGGTCATCTTTGCGAGCGTGTCGGAATTCGTGGGGTTGCTGCCCGTCGCGTATTTCAACAGGTTTGGATAACCGTCATGCGTTGCGCTGTCGGTGAGATTTGTCAGGCCGTTCGTGATGGACGCTGACCATGCCGCATAACTGGTCGGCGGGAATATCTGCATGGCCCAGATTTGGGCGGCATTGATGTTGGAGTTGGTTGGACTGGTCCACACGCCGCCCCAGACCATGTAATTAGTTCCATCAGCGCCGGTGAATGAAGCAAGGGCACCAGGATTGGCGTATTCGCTGGTCCCAAAGCCGCTCACATTGGACTGTACCCAGTTTGTGCCATCACCAGTGCGCCACACTTCTTCTTTCAGGCCGCCATGAGCCGCGAAGAAGGTCCAGAGTTTTCCGTAAGCGACAGCAAAGCGATGGAACTCGGTGTTCGGGTGTCCGAATCCGTCAACAACGACCCGCTGCCACGCATTCGCGCTGCTCCAATTGGCGGCATTCGTCAGCGGTGTGCGCCATATCTGGCCGCCTGCGTTGTTGCCTGTGCCGGCATAAAGGCAGCCATTAAATTCAACCATGGCGGCGATGTACTGGATGTTCGTGTCTCCAAAACCGTTTCCCACGGCGGCGTTCTGGTGCCACGTCGTGCCGCCATCAGCCGTCTCATAGAGAAACCCATTCATTGAACTGTCGGCGACGGATAAGAACACTGCATTGGTTGCGCCGGGGGGACAGTAAATAAAAAGCTCCGAGTAATTCGTGTGCGGACCATCCGCGCTGCCGAAACCGGTGTTGAAGTCGAGCAGCTTTGTCCAGTTGGCCGATCCGTCTGCCGGACGTCTCCAGACCTGACTGCCATTCGTGTTTGCCGTCGCCATATAAAGCATGATTCCTTGCAACGAGATCTCGGCTGAGTAATTGCCTGCCGGAATGTAGCCGTGGCCGCTGCTGAACTGCGACCAATTCAAACCGTCGATTGATTTCCAAGCCTGTCCGCCGCCCGCACCAAAAAAGATGCCGTTGGTGTTGGACTGCATTTCAATAATGAAGGGAGGAAGACTGCCCAACACATTCGTCCAGTTTATCAGGTCACTGCTTCGCCAGACCGCCGCGCTGTTGCTGATGGTCTGGACACCGGCGTAGATAAAACCGTTATAGGCATTCATCGTATAAATACCCGTGTTGTTGGCATTCATCACGCCGCCGGCACCGAACCCATCGCCCAGCGGCACGATGCTGTTTCCGACGAACTGGACCCACGGATCCGTCACGACGATGTTGAGCGCACCCATCGCGATCTGTCCGACAGCATCGGTGATTTGCACGGTGAAAGTGAACGTGCCGACCGCTGCGGGCGTGCCGCTGATTTGCCCTGCGGTGCTTAGCGTCAACCCATCTGGCAGTGCGCCGCCGATAAGAGACCACGTGTAAGCCGGCGTGCCGCCGCCGGCGGCGAGAGTTTGCGAATATCCTGCGCCCAGTTGGCCGCCGGGCAGCGGAGACACCGTGACGATCACCGGCGGAATGGATGTGGTGATTTGCGCGGCCCAGACTTGGGCGGCCGTGATTCTGGAGTTTGTCGCATTGATCCACTCGCTGCCGCAAACCATGATGTTTCCATTCGTACCGGTGAAGGCCGCAAGCGAACCGACCGAGGAATGGTCCGCAATTCCAAATCCATCCGCATTGGACTGCACCCAGTTGGTGCCGTCATCTGAGCACCACACCTGTGCCTCCGGGCCATTTGCGGCGAGGTACATCCAGAGTTTTCCACAACCGACAGAAAAACGGTGGAACTCGCCGTTCGATTTGTTCACCAGTCCTCCGCTCGCGACCATCTGCCATGCGTTCGTGCTGCTCCAGTTGACGGCGTTGGTCAATGGCGTGCGCCACATCTGGGCGCCCTCGGCCGGATTGCCCGTGCCGACATACAGGTAGCCGTTGAATTCAATTATGCACGTAATGTATGCGTTGTAGTTGTCTCCAAACCCGGTTCCCGCACCCGTGTTCTTATGCCACGTCGCGCCGCCATCCACCGTTTCATAAATCCAGCAATTGGTAATGGCGCTGTTATTGCAGGGCAGGAAAACCGCATTGGTTGCGCCGGGCGGGGCATAAAGGTAGGAATACCCGACATTCGTCAACACACCGTCGGCGCTGCCCAGGCCGGTATTGAAGTCGAGCACCTTCGTCCAGTTCGACAATCCGTTGGCCGGCCGTTCCCAGACTTCGGCGCATCCATTGGTTGTCGGCGACATAATGCTCGCATAGAGCCTGCTGCCCTGGAGCGAAACCATGACCTGGGAATTGGTCTCAAAAAAGCCGTTTGCTGGGTCGGAGAACGTAAACCAACTGACCCCGTCCGTTGATTTCCAAACCTGGGCACCAAACGGAGACATCCCATATCCCGTGCCAAAGAAGATGCCGTTGGTGTTCGATTGCATGTCAAAAACATTCCGCATGTTCACATGAAAATTGGACACGACATTCGTCCAGTTGATCAAGTCGCTGCTCCGCCAGATTGTCGGCTGGTTGCTGACCGTCTCGACCGCGGCATAGAGAAACCCATTGTATGCATTCAACGATTGAATGATCGTGTTGTTCGTATTCAACACGCCGCCGGCACCAAAGCCATCGCCGAGCGGCACGACGCTGTTGCCGACAACTTTCGTCCACACATCCGTTCCAGCCGCCGCGGATCGAAGCGAAGAAAGAAGAAGGCATGTCAAGAAGGCCGGCAAGACCCGGGCGATTTTCTTCACTCGTAATTTCCAATCATTGGAAGTTGCGTATGCCATATTTTCCAATCATTGGAAATCCGCGATGAACCGCGGATCGAAAATCTATTTCAGTTCCGCTTCCTTGAACGCTTCGACGTGATAGATCGAAACGGTCGTTCCGGGCTTGCGCCAGTCGGCGGGTTCGCTGCCGCCTTTTCGCGCCAGCGCATTGAGGAATTCGGCCTTGTCGGGAAGTTGCTCCCACACCTGCGGCAGGAATGTCGAGTGGTTGTCACCGATTTGCAGGACTACGCCGTCTTTGCCGGGCTGTAATTTCGCGAGCAAGTCTTCGGGTGATGAAAACGCGAGGGGACGCGGAACGGTCAGCACGCTGATTTCGATTTCGATCTTGTCGAGTTCCGCCTTCTGTACCGGCATGAAACGCGTGTCGCATACGGCGGCGTTGCGCGCGTTGTCCATGATCGCGAGGTGAAGCGGCATCTGCGGCGTGATGTGGCCGATGCAGCCGCGCAACTGGCCGTGTTCGGTCAGCGTGACGAAGCAGCCTTTGTTTTCGAGCAACTTGGCCGGCAGTCCGTCCGTGTTCGCCGCCGGTAATTTTCCGTTCGTCACGACTTCGGTCAGCGTTTTACGCGCGAGTGTCATCAGCGTTTTGCGTTCGGCCGTTGAGAAATCCTGCTGCTCCGTTTCGTAAAACGCGATGGCCGCATAGCCGACAACGCCGCGGGTCTTGTCGCCGGTTGTGTCGCCGCTGTTGCGCGCGTCGAGAAGTTTCGCCTTCCAGCCTTTTGCCTTCGCCACATTGATCAACACGGAAATCGGGAAAATTCCGCACGCGCTGTCCGGCTTCATCGCCGCCACGTCGAGATCGCAAATCGCCTTCAGCGTTTGCTCGTCGAGCTGCTTCGCCTCGTCGTACGGATGGTAGTGGCTCAAGTCGGAACTCGCGACGATCAGCGTTTGATCGTCCCACACATTCATCAGCGCCTTTGCGGCCTCAGCCGGATCAATCGGGCCGACGATGACCGGCAGCAATTTGAAATTCTTCAGCACGGTTTGCAGAAACGGAACCTCGACTTCATCGGAATGTTCCCACGTGTCCGGCGTGTCTTCGCCCTCGGCCGGCGCTGCGCGGGACGATTGCGGCCACCAGTCCGGCCGATGCATCGCGGAGTGCGGTTCGACCATGAACGGCGGAAGCTTTTCGAGCACGCGCGCCTTTTCCGTGGCGATCGGAACATCGCCCAGCGGCGTGCGGAAGATTTGCGCTCCGCTCACCGACGCGCCGCGCAGCGGATAATAATGACTCGGCGCCATCAGGATCACGGTCGGATATTCGCGGCCCTGAAGCAGCTTGAAGCCGAACGCGGCGACCGGCCCGGAATAGCGGTAGCCCGCGTGCGGACAAACCAACGCACGGAGTTTCCCCTCGATGGCCGGCGGCTTCGCCTCCGCCAGCATCGCGCCAATCATATGCGAAATTTCGCCGGCGTCCTTCGGATAAAAAAGTCCCGCCACGGCCGGCTCGCGGACGCGAGGCACCCCCTGCGTTGCCGGCTGACCGTTGCAACTCATCACGGCCAGCGATGTGATGAACGTCAGCGCGATTTTCGGGAACAGAAGATTCAGGTTATTCATCGGAATTTTCCTTTCACGAAGAAACGATAGACCTTTTGACTGCGGGAAGAAAGTGCGCGTTGCGTGCGGGATGAAGATGTCTATGATGCCATCGCGATGAAGACATTCAAGAACGGCTCCGTGGCATTGCGGCCAAGGCGATGGTTTTCTGCAACCGTTTTCGCTCAGACCTCACCGATCCCGAATGGTGGGGCCGCGTCGGCATTCCCGATGCGTCCGACCTGCGCAAGAGCGCCCGCGAGCGCGCCGCGCAGGATTTCGATGCGATACGGAAATGACAATAAGTGTAAAAATGAACGGTAGAATTTAAGGAGAAATAATGAAAGATCTCAGAACTATTGCTGAGAAAATCAATCTCGCGGCCAACAATTACGAGATGGGTGAGTTTCAGGAGATTCGCAGGGAGATTCGTGGCCTCTCACGGATCAAAGACCGAAATATTTTTACGGCGCAGACCGTCCACGAGAGATGGGCCTTTCATTCCGGCGGAAGAAATGAACTACAATTCAATATCGGATTTGACCATTGGGAAAACGAGGAGTTGTTTCGGTATGGGATAGCGTTCTCGTTGGAACCAAGTCGCACACTGCCGAAGCCCCTCGTCCTGAAGCCGAAAATTCTGAAACTGAGCCAGTACTTCAATCGAAATGTGGCTGATTTCGAGGATCTTCGCTTCTGGTACGAATGCAACGATACGGAGAAGAAAATCATGCTCCCTATTGGCGTAATCCCAGAAGATGTAATCCGAGTTGGCACCTTTCTTTTCTGGGGCAAGCAGTGCCCTCGGAAGTCTGTCAGAGCAGATGACGTCCTTCGTTTGTTTGATCGTCTTCTCAAGCTCTATTACAATGTCGAAGGAAACGGGAAGTTCGGGAAGCGGCAGGCTGAGGTTCCGAAAGGACCTGAATTCAAGGCCGGATGCTCGATCAAACAGGAAACTGCATTCGCACATTCCAAAGAGACTACGAAGGAAATCGCGCTTCGTCACAATAAGCTCCAAGAGGCTTTGCATACGATATTGTGTGTGAAATACGGCGAATCGAACGTTGGAGCAGAAAACGGCACGACATGGGGAGGTCGTATTGACCTGATTGTTCGTGATGGAGCTGATTCCACATTTTACGAGATTAAGACCTCTCCATGTATCAGGACTTGTCTGCGCGAGGCAGTGGCCCAACTCATGGAATACTCATACTGGCCCGGCGGCAAATTGGCAAAGAGGCTTGTTGTAGTCTCCGAAAACCATCTGACACAGGATGCGAATCACTTCATCATGACACTGCGGACTGATTTCGGCCTGCCCATTTACTATCAGCGAATCGATATTGCCACGAGAAGGCTTGAAGAACTCATGTAACTCCTGCGTCGCTACGCGACGCGTCTTCTTTTTTTCTGTCTTTCTTCCGCGGGTTGAAATCCACGGCTACATTCACCGCGGTCGCTACGCGACGCCCTGCACCGCTGAGAATGCCCCCCGGATGGGGCGGACGGAATGAAGACGAGAATGGTTTTCGATTATCTTCTCGGGCCGGGTTTCGGGGATTTGAAATTTGAGATTACAGATTTCAGATACCGGTAAGGTTTCGCGGGCAGGCATTTTTCCTATCGTGCTATAAACATGTAGGTTGCAGCTCGAAATGCCGTGCTATTCTGCTGGAAATTCGAGCTCCGAGGTCGAATTTTCAGTATCGGGTTCGGAGGTTCGAGCTTTTAGCTCGAAATTTCGAGCTATGAGGTCGAATTTTCGGGATTCGAGGTCGAATTTTCAGGGTTGGTTTCGGAGGTTCGAGCTTTTGGCTCGAATTTTAGAGCTAGGAGGTCGAATTTTCGAGCTTCGAGGTCGAATTTTTTAGGGTCGGTTTCGGCAGTTCGAGGTCTGAGTTCGAATCTTCTAAGTCAAATTTTCGCGCTTGGAGTGCGGCACGCCGGTCATTGATCTCGAACTTTCAAGCCCTGCGCCCGAATTTTCGGGTGCCGGCGAGTCGCGCGGAGCATGAGGGCGGGAAGTCCGGGCCTTTTCCGGGCCGGGCGAGGGGGGGGCTGAAATTTGATATTTCAGATTTCAGGCCGGAGTTTCCAATGGTTGGAGGTCTGCGGGATCGGTCTTTTCCAATGATTGGAAAGCCCGAGTGGAGGGCGCGCCGCCGTGCGCGCCGCGGGCCGGCGTCGGACCGGGTTTCGCCCGACGGCGGGCGAACGGCGCGGATGTAACCGCGCCCTCCATTTCAGGCTTGGTGTCGGGCCTGGCGCTTGGGGATGGCGGGTTTGGTGGTGGCACTGGCGGCGGGATTCTTTTCGGCGAAGTCGCGGAGGAATTTCGGGGTTTCGCGAAGGGAGGCGGGGGCGAGGTCGGAATATAGGGCGGCGGCGACGGCGGTCCGGTCGCGATGGAGTTCGGCAGTGAGAAACTGGAGGAGGTTTTCGGCGAGGGCGTCGAGGGCGATACCGTGGGCGCGGCCGAATTTCGTGAAGAGCCAGTCGCTGAATTTCATGATGTTGGCGAAGGCTGATTCGCCGGCGGCCCAGAGCATCGGCGCGGTGCGGGGGAACCGGCCGCTGTTGGCGGTGATGTCCCAGTAGCGGCCGAAGCGGCGGAGGCGCTGGAGGGTGGGGAAGTCGAGGAGTTTGTTGCGGAGGATTTCGTAGGGAGGGTGGGGGCTATAGACCATTTGCCATTCGGCGTCGTGGCGGGTGATGGGCGTTCCGCGGAGGCGCTTGAGGAGGTTGAACTGGATTTCGTGCGGGCCGAGCGCGACGAGGCGGTCGAAGCCTTCGGCGATGCTGTCGAACGTTTCGCCGGGCAGGCCGACGATCAGGTCGGCGTGGATGTGCGCGCCGGTTTCGCGCAGGAGCCAGCGGATGTTCTGTTCGGTTTTTTCGTAGTCCTGTTTGCGGCGGATGAGTTCGGCGACGCGATGGTTGAAGGTCTGGATGCCAACTTCGAATTGCAGCGAGCCGCGCGGGAAGCGTGCGAGAATTTTTTTGAGTTCGTCCGGCAGCCGGTCGGGGATCATTTCGAAATGGAGGAACAGGCCGGGCCGGTAGCGGGCGAGAAAGAAATCGAGAAGCCGGACGCTGAATTCGATACTGAGATTGAACGTGCGGTCCACGAACTTGAAATGTTGCAGACCGCGGTCGAGCAATTCCTGCATGGCGGGCAGAATTGTTTCGAGCGGGAAGCGGCGCAACGGAGCGCCGAGCGACGAGAGGCAGAATTCGCATGTGAACGGACAGCCGCGCGAGGCCTCGACATAGACGACGCGCTGCCCGATGTCGGTCGCGGAATACAGATGATAGGGCAGGGGAAGCTTGGCGACATCGACCGGCGGGCTGCGGATGATTTTGGCCGGCAGTTTCGTGCCGGCGAAAAGTTCGCCGCAGAGTTTAGTGAACGTGAAGTCGGCTTCGTCGGTGATGACGTAGTCGGCCATCTGACAAACCGGTTGCTCCTCGATCTCGTGGCTCACTTCGGGGCCGCCGAGCACGATGATCGTTTCGGGCGCGATGCGCCGGATCATCGCGACGATCTCGGTCGTCGGCGTGACGTTCCAGATGTAAACGCCGAGGCCGAGGATGCGCGGCTTGCGCGCGAGAATTGTTTCGACGATGTCCACGGGCCGCTGGTTGATGTCGAATTCCATCATCGCCGCGCGCGGCGCGAGATCGCCGAGGTTCGCCATCAGATAGCGGAGGCCGAACGAGGCGTGGATATATTTTGCGTTCAGCGTGGCGATGACAATTTCTACGGCCATGCTTTCACGCTGTCCGATTCGTTCGCGAAATGCACGCACGAAGCCGCAACTTCCAATGATTGGAAGTTTGCGGTTGCGGAATTGCCAATGATTGGAAGTTTGCGATGCCGCAGTTTCCAATGATTGGGAAACTACGAAAATCGCATCGGAACGATTTTTAATTTTGTTTCGCGGGGCATCATGTCTATTGTGCCGACTTTCGCGCTGTGAAGGCGTGGAGGAATGATCAGCTTGGCCGAAGAAAATAACATTGTGCATCTGATGGTGGAACGCGGCCCCGACAAGGGGCGGCGGATTACCGTGCCCGACGCGGGCGCGCGGATCGGGCGTTCGTCGCAGAACGACATCGAACTGACGGATCCGTCCATTTCGCGTTTTCAGTGCCGCGTATTTTTCAAGCCGGACGAGTTGCTGTGGATCGCCGATCTGGGCAGCACGAACGAGACGCTGGTGAATGCGAAGCCGGTGCTGGAAAGCAAACTGAACGTCGGCGACCAGATCGAAATCGGCGAGACGATCATTCGCGTGGTTTCGGACAATCTGAAGGGGGTCATCACGGCGCCGCCGCTGCCGCCCGCGCAAGGCACCGTGCAGCCGGCCTACGCGCCGCCTGCCGCGTTCACGCCAGTAAGTTTCGACAAGCCGGCGGCGCAGCCGGAAGTTCCCGCGGCGCCCAAGATTGATCTGGGACTGAGCAAAGCGCCGGGCAGCCCGATGGACGAAACGCCGGGCAGTTCGGGGGGCGCGAAGAAAATGCTGTGGCTTCTGCTGGTGGCGATGCTCGCGATCGCAACGGTCGCCGTGATGAAGTCGGGGCTGTTGAAGCCGGGCTCAGGCTCGCAGGCGACGCAGAAGGTGGACGACACGTTCTCGATTTATTATGAGAAGGTGAACGGAAGCGTGAGCAATATTTTCCGTTACGCGCTCACGCTCGAAAGAGGAAAGCTGTCCGTGCAGATCGACAGCCTCACGGAAAACCGCCACGTCACGCGCGACAAGCAGGTCGCCAAGGACATCCTCGCGAAGCTGAGGAATGACTTGGAGGGCGGCGGATTTCTGAAGCTCGATGAGAATTATCAGGGGCTGCAGCCGAATGTGTACGACGCCGCGGATATGGAAATCATCCTCGGCTCGCGCAGCCGCCGGTGCGTCGTCGTCAACCGGATCGAGCCGGACGATTTCAAGCAGACGCGGGACATGATCGAGGAATTCGCAAAGAACGAACTCGGCCTGATCACGATGTCGCTTTCGCCGGACAAGCTGATTTCGCTGGCGCGCGATGCCTGCCTGCAGGGGCAGAAACTCTACGGCGAGCGCGAAGTGAAATATGAGAATCTCTGGGACTCGATCCGCGCGTTCCAGGAGGCGCAGCTTTACCTGGAAACCATCGAGCCGAAGCCGGACTTCTACCAGACGGTCATCTCCGGGATCGCCGAGAGCAAAAAGGAACTCAACGAACAGTTCAACAGCTACCAGTTCCTCGCTGACAAGAGCATCAAGATGAACGACTGGAAAACCGCGGCGGACAACCTGCAGATCATCGAGCAGTTGATCCCGGATCGCAACGATCCGCGAAACGCGGACGCGGACAAGAAGCTCGTGGATGTGCAGCGGAGGATCAAGCGATGAGAAATTTCCCGCTGCTCCGTCTCGTTCCCGTCCTCGCGCTCTGCGTTGGGCTGTTGTCCGGCTGCGACCAGATCGAAAAGATGCGCGCCAAGCCGGAATCGCAACTTCGCATCGAAACGGTGCCCACCGGTGCCGTCGCGATTGTCAACGGAGCGCCGCGCGGGCTGACGCCGATGACGCTCACGGGCCTGCAGCCCGGCCGCTACACGATTGCCACCCAGAGAGACGGCTATCGCAACGCGCGCCAGTCTGTCGTGCTCGCCGCGGGCGAACGCCGCACGGCCAAGATCGAACTGACCGAACTCACGGGTCTGGTTCTCGCCGAGTCATCGCCCGGTGAAGCCGATGTCACGCTCGATGGCGCTTTCCGCGGCAAAACACCGCTGATGATGTCCGACTTCCCCGCCGGAACGCACCGCCTCCACATCGCGCGGCCCGGCTATTTCGCGAAAGACATCGAGGTCTCCGTGAAGGACCGCACGCCCCAACTGGTCAAGGTGGACCTGACATCCGACGCAGCCACGCTGACCGTAAATTCGGAGCCGACTGGCGCCGCCGTCCTCGTCAACGGCGCAAACCGCGGCACGACGCCCTGCACGATTGACGCGTTGCCCAGCGGCGAGGTGCAGCTCGAATTGCGGCTCGACGGCTACGCGAAATACCAGCAGGCCGTAAAAATTTCCGCCGGCCAGACCTTCCAAGTCGCCGCCACGCTCACGCCGCAGCCCGGCACGCTGAAGATCGTGACCACGCCGGACAAGGCCAAGGTTTACGTTGACGAACAGCTTCGCGGCGACGCACCCGTTACGCTCAACGGCCTCATGCCCGGCGACCATCGCGTGCGCGTCGAGATGAAAGGCTTCGAGCCGGACGCCCGCACCGTCAAGGTGAAAGCCGACGACACGGTGATCGAAGAATTCCGGCTCTCGGAAAATAGCGGCGTGCTCGTGCTGGTCACGGAGCCCGGCGGCGCCCGCGTGCTCGTGGATGGCGAAGTGCAGGGCGAAACAAAACCCGCGCCCGCGGGCGCCGTCTCGCTTCCATTCGAAATTCACCTGCTCGCGCCCGGCGAACATAACCTCCAACTCGTGCGGCCCGGCTGGAGCTTCCAGCCGACGAAGTTCTCCGTCGAGAGCGGCAAGGCTGTGACGCTGAATGAAAAAATGACGCGCCTGTTTATCCCCGACATCCAGGTCCGCACGCGCGACGAAGTTATCACCGGCGTCCTCCTGCGCGAATACGCCAGCGGCGACCTCGAAATCGAACGCCGCCCCGGCGTCATCGTTCGCATCAAAGTCTTCGACATCATCGAACGCGGCCCGATCAAGCAGGAAAAATAATCTTCGCAGTTTCCAATGATTGGAACTTGCGAGCCCGGAAATTTCCAATCATTGGCAAATCCCGCACCGCAATTTTCCAATCATTGGAACTCAGCGGCGGCGTTGTTTTCGCGCTCGCTTGAACGTCAACACCCCGTGTTTCGCTCGTAGCGCAGTGTTGCCCGGCAACGTCAGCGCACCGCCGGTCGCGGCCATCGATCCGACGCGCCCGACCAGATCGAAGTCGAGACGGTCCGGCGTCACGCCCGCATGATGCAGCAACCACCGGTACAAAATCCGCCGCCGGATGGCCTCATGAATCGCGTCGCCTTCCGCGTCGGCGAGATCCAGCGATCCGTCCGGGCCGACACGCGAATCGAACTCCTCGCCGGCCTGGCCGGTGAGATAATCCGAATCCGCGCGGAGCACCTCCGCCGTCCGCGCCAGCACCTCGCGAATCCGCGGATTGAATTTCTTTTCGAGCAGCGGCAGCAATTCGTGGCGAACGCGGTTCCGCTTCATCGCCGCATCGCGGTTGCTCGCGTCCTCACGCCATTTCAATTTCCGCGCACGCAAAAACCGGATCGCGTCATCATGCGAAACATCGAGCATTGGGCGCACGAGCGACAGGCCGCGGACTTTCGTTTTGTATGCGATGCCGCCGAGGCCGTCGGTGCCCGAACCGCGCAGCAGCCGCAGCAGGACCGTCTCCGCCTGGTCGTCGCGCGTGTGCGCCGTCGCGACCACCGCGCGGAATTTCTTCTCCAGCTTTCGGAAGAAATCGTGCCGTGCCTCGCGCGCCGCCATCTCGATGGATATCTGCTTCCGCTTCGCAGCAGCCTTCACATTTGCGCGGCAGCAGTGAAAAGGAATGCGAAGCTGCTTCGCTGTTTTTCTGGCGAGATTCGCGTCGGCATCCGCCGCCCGCCCGCGAAGCCCGTGGTGAACGTGCGCGACGCGCAAATCCAGTTTAGATTCGTCCCGCAGCGACGCGATCGCGTGCAGCATCGCCATCGAATCCGCGCCGCCGGAAACCGCCAGAACGATCCGCGCGCCGCGCCGCCACAGCACACGGTTCTGAATGGTCAGGCGGATAATTTCTGGAAGCTCGGCCATGCGCTCAATCGTCATCGCCTTTTGTCTGTGCGATGAAAAATGCGGCGCGGACGGGCGCGGGCATTTTCGAGTCGGCGCCGCGGACGCTGCGCCAGATGATTTCATTTAACTGGATGTCATCGGCGGCGTCCTCGACGGCGAAGTTCATTTTGCCGGACTGTCTCGATCCCCAGGCGAGGATTGAATTCTTCTCGTCGAGCGGAACATTTGCGGGCTTGGCGACGTAGGGCGCGGGATTGGCGGGGTCACGGAACGCGGCGGTCATCGGCGTGGCTGCGGCGTCGAATTGGGACATCGGCTTGAGGCCGAGGATCAGCTCCATCGTGCGGAGCATCGAGCAGGTGGAATACATCGTGGAATCCGTGCCGCGTCCGCGCGTGTACGGGCTAATGCACAACGCCTCGGTGCGATGGCAGTCAACGTGATCCGGCCCGTTCTGCGCGTCGTCTTCAATGACGAAGATCGCAGTCTGCGGCCAGAATTTGGAATGCGAAATCAACTCGACGAATTTTCCGACGGCCTGGTCGTTCTCGGCGATGAGCGAGGTTGGCGACAGCTTCCCTTTCGCTGTGCCGAACGTGTGATCATTTCCGAGGCGCGTGATTTGCAGTCGCGGCATGTCGCCGGCGGCCTCGAATTTTTTCAGTTCCTCGGCGAAATGTTCGACTCGTTTGCAGTCGGGATAGCCGATGTCGAACGCGCGGTAGTTTTCGTCGAAGTGGCCGAAGAGCGATTTTGTTTTTGTCGAGGTCGGCTTGTCGGGGCCGCCGGTGTTGAAACAAAATTCCGCGTAGTTACGGTACGTCACGCTGGCCTCGGCGGCCTTGTCCCAGATGTAGCCGTCGGAAGGGCGCGCAACCGTGAAGTGGCCTTCGGCCGGAAATGGAAATTTTCCGCTGCCATTGTGACCATAGGACGGCGGCCACATTTTTTCCACGAAGTCCGTCGCATAGGCGCCGCACGTCCATTCGTGACCGTCGGCGCTGACCTCGCCTTCGACATAAAAATTGTCGAGCAGCACGAAATCGCGGGCCAGTGCGTGAATGTTCGGCGTCACTTTTTCCGGGAAGAGGCAAAGCTTCGGATGGCCGTTGCCTTCCTTCATGTCGCCGAGAATCTGGTCATAGGTCCGGTTTTCCTTGATGACATAAATGCAGTATTTCACCGGCGGCAGTTTCGCCGGAGCGCGCGCGGAGCCATCAGGCGAACAGGCGAGCGCGGTCGCGGTCCACGATTTCATCGCGGCTTCGAGTTCGTCGCGTTTTTGTGGCAGTTCGATCACGCTGAGCGTTCCCTGCATGATGTCGCCGCTGTATTGCACCGGCGGGTGGTGTTTCGGCCGCGGCGCGGGCTGCGGGCCGTACGGATTTGCGAACGATGTTCCGCCCTTGCCGTTCGCGATGAAAAGTTTCCTGCCGTCAATTGAAACGCGGACACTGGTCGGATACCAGCCGCACGGAATGAAACCGAGCGAGCGGCTCTTCCCGATTTCGCTCACGTCGAATACGGCGACGTTGTTCACGTTCGCGTTGGCGATGAAGAGCAGCGAGTCGTCCGGCGAAAGCGCGACGCTGTTCGGTGTCGCGCCGGGCGGAAGATCGGGCCGCAGACCGGCGTACAGCGTTTCCATCGCGCGTCCCGTTTCGGGATCGAGCACGGTGACGGTGTTCCGGTTTGCGTTCGCGACGAAGAGCCGTTTGCCATCGCCCGTCATCGTCATTTCGGTTGGATGCTCCTGCGTTTCCCATCGCGCGATGGTCTTTTCGGATTTCAAGTCAATGACGGCGACCGCGGACTGCGCCCAGAGCGAGACATAAAGCTGTCCGCGCTTTTCATCGAGCAGGCACGCGTACGGAAACGGATCGTCGTCGCGCGATTGCTCGCTGAGTGCGGCGAGCTGCCGTTTTTCCGCGGCGGCGATGTCGGGATTGGCGGATGGCTTCTGAAAATTCTTCGCGGGCGCGGAAATTTCCTCGCCGATTTTGATGTCCGCTGCCTTTTCGTTTTTCAAATCCACATGGCTGACGCGATGGCCCCAGACATTCGCGACGTAGGCCTTTTCGCCAACGCGAGCGAGCGCGATGCCGGCGGGAATTCCGCGTTCTTTTTCGGGACGCAGGCGAATTGATTTGCGGCCGGAAAGTTCTCCATCGGCGAAATCGAAAACGTAAATCACCTCGGCACTCGATCCGCTGACAAAAAGTTTTTTTCCGTCGCGCGAAAACGCGAGGCCGTACCACGCCTCGTCCACCGGCTGGTTTGCGACCACGGCTTCGGTTTTCAAATCAACGATGGCGATTTTGTGCGCGCTGTAACCGCAATGTAAAACGGCGGCGAATTTTCCCGACGGATGCAGCGCGATGTTTGCCGGAAAATCTCCGAGCGGAATCTGCCGTCCGGCGGGTTTGAGCGACCACATGTTCGGCAGCAATGTGGTGCCGTCAGGCTTTGCACCGGGCCATTCGGCCTGGCCCGCGAAGGCCGAACTCCAGATGCCGAATGCCAGGCTGGCAAAATGAAGGGAAAACTTAGAAATGGCGGTTGTCTTGTTCATATCGCGTTCCTACCATTCGCCGCCATGAAAACAAATCTTTCGCGGCGCGATTTCTTTGTCCGCTCCTCAGCCGCTGCCATCGCCGCGAGTCTGTGGCCCGGCCGCATGTTCGCCGACGAGGCGAAGGGCGAGGCCGGCGAATTCGATTTCATCCAGGTCAACGACGTGCATTTCACCGATCCGAAGAAGTGTCCGCCGTGGTTCGAGAAAGCCTTCGCGGCGATGCGCGAGAGCGCGCCGAAGGCCGAGTTCCTCATCGTCAGCGGCGATCTTTCCAGCGAAAATACGGACATGGAACTCGGCGGTTTGAAGGACCTGTTTCCGCTGTTGAAAATCCCTGTGCATGTGATGCCGGGAAATCACGACACGGCCGCCGATGGCGATCAGTCGCATTTCGAAAAGAATTTTCCGGGCGCGCTCAACTACGCGGTCGAGCACCGCGGCTGGCAGCTTTTTTGCGTGAACTCGGCGGAAAGCCGCGCGGCGGAGAATACGAAAATTCCCGCCGCCACGCTGGCTTGGTGCGATGACAACGTGAAGAAATTTGACCCGAAGAAACCGACGATCCTCTCGACGCATTTTCCGCTCGGATACGCGATCGCCCGTCGCCCGAAAAATGCGGACGCGCTTCTGGACAAATTCAAAGACTTCAATGTGCAGGCCATCTTCAACGGCCACTGGCACGGCTACAGCGAGATGATGTTTCACGATGCGCCGGTCACCACCGACCGATGCTGCTCGCGCCATCGTTCAAATCATGACGGATCGCCGAAAAAAGGCTGGTTCGTTTGCGAGGCCCGCGCGGGCCGCATCTCGCGGCGCTTCGTCTGCGCTCCGGCCGAATTGCTGAAGCCGGCGAAAGACTCTGCCGGATACTGAATCCGCGCGGACGCAACAAAACCGCGCCGGCGATTTCATCGTAACTGCCAATCATTGGAAAAATGCGGAACCGGAGTTTCCAATGATTGGAAGTTTGCGGCGCGGCCGGGCGGTTCGGGCGTGGACGCGGCGGAAGTTTGCGCTATAGTCACGCGACATGTTTTTCACGAAGGATATTTATTTCAAGTGCCCGTGCTGCCGGAAGGCGCTTGTCGTCGAGCGTTCGGCCGCCGGTCGCGAAGCGCCATGCCCGGCGTGCAGCGCGAATGTGCGGATTCCGACGCGCTCCCGTTTGCCGCCGCGCGTCGTCCGTTTTGGTTCAATGGTCGCGCTGAATGCGGCCGTTGCCCTGGCGACGGTCGCGGTGCTCGCACATCGCGAACCGGCGAAACTCGATTTGCCGCCGCCGCGGAAGATGTCGGCGCTCGAGCACGCGCTGCGTGAAAAGAGCGCGGAGCAGCCGCCGGCATTGCCGTTTGGCGCGGCCAAGGCGACGGGCACGGCGGCGGACGAGTTGCGAAGAAAGAATGCGGAGCTTGAAAAAAGGAACCTGCAGCTTTCGACGCAGTTCGACGGCATCGCGCAGTGGGTGATGGACAATTATCAGGGCAAGTATCCGCTGCCGCTGACGCTCGTCGGCCGTCTGAAAATTCCGCCGGTGAATCCCGACTTCACGCTCGGTGGCGATCTGGCGAATTTCCTCAAGGTCACGCCGGCCGAGCAGGCGGTCCTCAACGAAAAACTGGCGGCGGCGCGCGATGCGATGGCGAAGACCGAGGCGTCTCTGATTTCCGTGACGGCCCAGAACGACAACAGCGTCACGCTCTACGTTCCGCCGTACGAGCGGCAGGGCGGCGCGATTCGCGGGGATTTGTATGGCACGATGGAATCCACGCTCGGCGCGCCGCGCTTCGACAAATTCGTGAATGTTTCCGATCAGGGTTTGAACGAGGCCTATCACTATTTCGGAACGGCCGCCCGCGAAATGCAGATCGAGGTCGTCCCGCAGCAGGGCGGCGATGCGCCGTATCTGCTCATCAAGGACGGCTGGCAGATTCCCGAAGGCGACAGCGCGACGCGCTACACCGGCAAGCAGTCGGCGACGCGCGAAATTCCGCCGGAATATTCGACCTACATGAATCTGATGCCGCCGAACATCGCCGCCTTTCCGGTCAAGCAAAACGGCGGCTGAAATCCGCGGGCCGTTATTCCGGCGCGAGTCGCGATCGAACAACTGCCGCATCAACGCCGGCGATACGAACCGTCTTGTTGCGACTCGTCGCACCAGCCGTAATCGCGAGCGACGACATCGGCAGATCGAGTTCATCGGCCAGAAAACGGAGGAGCGCGGCGTTCGCCTTGCCATCCACCGGCGGCGCGTTCAGGCGGATTTTCAGCGCATCGCCATGCAGCCCCTCAATGCGGTTGGCCGATGCGCGCGGAACGAGTTTTATCCGCACCGACGCGCCTTCTTTTGTCTGTTGAATCCAGTCCATGTGCTTGCCTTGCGATGCGGTCGCAGCTAAACACGCACGCATTCACGAAACAAGATGAACCTGTTCATTTCAGAGCTGCTCACCAATCCGTATTATTACGTCACAACGATTCTCATCGTGACTTTTTCGATTTGTGTCCACGAGTGCGCGCACGCATGGACCGCGTTGAAGCAGGGCGACGAGACGGCATTGTGGCTCGGTCATATTTCGCTCAACCCGCGGATTCAAATGGGCTGGACGTCGATCGTGGTGATGCTGCTGATCGGGTTTGCGTGGGGCGCGGTGCCGTACAATCCGCGCAACTTGCGCAAGCCGTGGTCCGGCGCACTCATCGCCTTCGCCGGGCCGCTGGCGAACCTGGTCCTATCCTTCCTTTTTGCCGGCATGGCCGCCGCCGCCTTCCACTTCATGACGGTGGCCAGCGAGGACAACATGGTCTATCAGTTCCTCGCCCAGGCCAGCCTCATGAACGCGGTGCTTTTCATCTTCAACATGATGCCGCTGCCGGTCCTCGATGGCTGGAAAGTCCTCTCGCTATTCATCCCCGACATGTCGCGCCTGCCCTCGCAGCACGCCAGCTCCATCACCTGGCTCGGCATGGCCTTCCTGCTCACGCGCGGCAGTTTCATCATCTGGGGCGGCGGCGACTCCATCTCCAACGCCTTCTTCCGCGTCTGGCATCTCGTCATCTGAACAGCGGGAATTCCAATCGTTGGAAGACTCCGCCCGCGCCTTTTCCAATCATTGGAAAACAGTGCTCGACGGCTGATGCCCCGCAGTGCCGTCTGCGCAATCGGTGGTGAAGCTCCGGAATCCCGTCGGACACTCCTGAACGTCATTTGTATAAGGCTAATAATCAACCATGTATCACCGATGATCAGTCTCACATGACTGATTATCAGTCATAAGCAGATTAAAAGCAGTCATCCAATACTGATAAATAGACATTGATGACTGATTATCAATATTGGATACTTGATAAACAATCATCAATGGTTGATAAATATTAGGCGAAGGATGATTGACAGTGATGATATGCTAAAAATCATCTATAGAAGGAAAGTCAAAAGACGTTAAATAACCAAAAAGCCAAATAAAACAGCGAAAACAACCGGAAGACCCCCGCGAAGAACCAACCGAAAGGACAGACCATATGGCCACACCTGCAACACCCACCGCCAACCCGCCCGCATTCCGTCGCGCCGACCTCTTGGTCACGCTCGGAAGCTGGCAACGATGGCGCATCCTCCACTACATGGTCACCGGCGACGGCCACGTCACCGCCGGCGAAATCGCCGGACTGCTCGGCATCTCCAATTCGTCCGGCATGAAGCTGCTCGACCGCATGGTCGCAGCCGGCATCCTCGTTCGCGGCAACACCCGCATCTACAAAATGCGCGCCGGCCTCCAGCCCGACCGTTCCGTTCCCCACCTCGAATTCGGCCACGCCCTCATCCGCCTCGACCACCCCGACCCGGAGTGACGTCTTTATGGAGAGGCGGCGTCCCGCCGCCTTCGGGGGCGGGACGCCCCCGCTCCATGCTAGGCCGCGAAAATATCCGCCAGCGATTGTTCGATCGGAATCTCGGGTCGCCAGCCGACGTCGTGCGCGACGCGCGAAAAATCCAGATGCGGCTGCTCGTCGGTGGGACGGAAAAGTTTTGGGTCCACGATGATCTCCGGCTTCACGCCGGCAATCTCGCAGAGCTTGTCCAGAATCCAGCGGATCGTGACGAAGCGGCCGCTGGCAAGATTGTAGGCTGAGCCGGGCTTTCCGTTTTCGATGAGCAGCCGGTAGGCGCGCGCGATGTCGCGCACGTCGGTGAATTCGCGGATGCTTTCGAGATTGCCGACGAAGATTTTCGGCTCGCGTTTTCCCGCGGCGATTTCGCGGAGCTGCTTTGCGAAGGAGGGCACGACGAAATCGGGCGACTGGCCGGGGCCGATGTGGTTGGCGGGTCGTGCGGTCATGAAGGCGCTGCCGTAGCGGCGGTGATAGAGCAGTGTGGTCTGGTCGGCGGCGAGTTTGGCGACCGCGTAAATGTTGTCCGGCTCGCAGAGGTCTTCCTCGCGGATCGGCGCGGGCCGCGGGCTGTTGCCGTAAATCTGCGAGGTGGTGACGACCAGCACGCGGGCCTTCGGTGCGAATTCGCGAAACGCATCGAGCAGGTTGATCGTCCCGCCGACGTTCACGTCGAACATCATTTTGGGCTCGGTCCAGCCGCGGGGAACGAACGCGATTCCGGCCAGATGAATGCAGGCGTCGAAGTGCAGCTTCGCAACCGCCTCGGCGGTTCCCTCGACATCGGAAATATCGAACTGAACATCGGCGGCCGGCACACGATCTTGCGCGATGACCTCGTGCCCGTGCGCCGCCAGTTCCTTCTTCAGGAACCCGCCGACAAACCCGCACGCGCCTGTGACGAGGATTTTCATCGAATGTCCACCGGCCGGTTCCCGCCGGCCGTTTTCAGAATTTCCAATGATTGGAAGTTTGCGCTGCGTGAGTTTCCAATGATTGGAAGTTGCGATGTTTTTTTCACGGTCAGCGCCATCAGAAATTGAAATTAAATTCGGCGGGGTGGGGGGCGGTGTTCAAATTTCAGATTTCAAATCTGACATCTGATCTCTGTTCCCCGTTTCCTGGATTTCAGCGCGTGAGGTGCTTCCATCGCTTGAGGTCGGCATCAACCATCATGTTGACGAGGGCCTCGAAGTTGACGGCGGGTTTCCATTTGAGTTTTTTCTGCGCCTTGGTGGCGTCGCCGAGCAGGAGGTCCACTTCGGCGGGGCGGAGGAATTTCGGATCGGTGGAGACATATTTTTTGTAGTTGAGGCCGGCGCGGGCGAAGGCGAGTTCGCAGAATTCGCGGACGCTGTGGGTCTCGCCGGTGGCGACGACGAAATCGTCGGGCGTTTTCTGCTGGAGCATGAGCCACATGGCCTGGACGTAGTCGCCGGCGAAGCCCCAGTCGCGCTTGGCATCCATGTTGCCCATGCGCAGTTCCTTTGCGAGGCCGAGCTTGATGCGCGCGACGCCGTCGGTGATTTTGCGGGTGACGAATTCGAGGCCGCGGCGCGGGCTTTCGTGGTTGAAGAGGATGCCGGAGACGGCGAAAAGCTTGTAGCTCTCGCGATAATTCAAGGTGATGTAGTGGCCGTAAACTTTGGCGACGGCGTACGGGCTGCGCGGATGAAACGGCGTGTCCTCGTTTTGCGGGACGGCGTGGACCTTGCCGTACATTTCGCTGCTGGAGGCCTGGTAGAATTTCGCCTTCGGGCAGACATAGCGCATCGCGTCGAGCACGCGCGTGACGCCCAGCGCGGTGAACTCGCCGGTGAGCACGGGCTGGCTCCACGAGGCGTGCACGAAGGATTGCGCGGCGAGGTTGTAGATTTCGTCGGGCTTCACTTTTTCGAGAACGTGGATCACGGACATTTCGTCGAGCAGGTCGCCAAGTTCGAGATGCACGCGATCCTTGATGTGTTCAATCCGGTCGAGCGTCGCGTTGCTGGAACGGCGCAACATGCCGTGGACTTCGTAGCCTTTTTCGAGCAACAACTCGGCGAGGTACGAGCCGTCCTGGCCTGTGATTCCGGTGATGAGTGCCTTTTTCATTGTTTGTGTCCTTTGTCCCTTGTCATTTGTCTTAAACCGGCGCAATTCGCAAATGGCAAATGGGAGATTAGCCGGTCATTGGGGCCTGGTCATTGGCCTTTTCTTGATCACCCCAGGCGTCCTTCAAGAATTTCACGCCTGTTTCAATGTGATCGCGAGGGGTGCGTGAAGACGGTTCGATCACAAGGACGATGTCCATGTCCGCAAATTTCTTCAATCGCTTGAAATCAATCTGGCCCAGCGGCGGCATGGCATGATCCATCGCCGGCGGCACGACATCATGCACGTGCATGCCCGACAGCCACGGCGACAATCGTTCGAGCCATCGCTCCTGATTGATGAGGCCCATGTTTTGCCGGATTTGCCCGTGGCCGATGTCATGCCAGTACCGGATGCGCGGCGTGTTGAACTTCTTCAGCAACGCTTCAAGTTCCATCTCGGTCGGGATGGATTCCCACGACGGCAGATTTTCGAAACAAAGTGCGACGCCGGTTTCGTCGAGCACGGGCAGGAGTTTCGCGATGCCTTCTTCGAGATACTGAATCTGCTTGGGCACGCGCTTGTCGCGCTCCATCTGCATCTTCATTTTCTGTTTTTCGAACTGCGGAGTGAACTGGCGGCCGGCTGCGGACATGTCCCAAAGAGTCGTGCTGAAATGGTCCATCGCCACATTGCCGGCATGGCAGACGACAAACTTCGCGCCGAGCTCCGCGGCAAAACGTATGGTGTTCGTCGTGTGCGTCACCGCGCTCACGCGTACGCGCGGATCGGGATCGGCCATCGTGTAAATTTCAGGCCCCGGATGCATCGCGGTCATCGGCACGGGGCAGAAATTATGGACGCTTTCGACCTTGATCTTGCCCGACGCAACGCACGCCCGGATGCCGGCGACCAGATCAATGCGCGTGTCGAAGCCGAGTTCGACCCTGTCAAACCCGAGCGACAGCACTTCATCAATCATCGTTTCGCCGCTGGTGTGACGCGCGGCATTCCAGTGGGTTGAAATCGCAAAATTCATCGCGATTTTGCTCCCCCGCGGGACGCGCCTTCATTTTCCGTGATCGGCTTTCTCAAGAACACGGCCTCGTCTTCGACATAAACAGCCAGGCCGGACAATTGCGCGACATAATTCAACGCCTGCCTGAGCGTCACATTCTTCAGATTCAGTGTGAGGCGCGATTTGTTATCAGCATCCATCAAGACGATGTTCACGCTGTTGGAACCAGATTCGGCCATGTTGGAAAGCGTCTTGAGCGCGTTCTCCAGCGGTTCGTCCTGAAGCTTGAGTTCCGGAATTTTGATCGCATCAATCTTCCTGAGCAGGGTGATTTTTTTTGCCAACCCGCCATCAACCGCGATCGCCGACGCGGCAAAAAAGAATGCCAACAAAAGAAGCGCTACAGTTTTCATACGATGTAAACCGCTGACTCTTTGCAAAAGAAAAACTCCCCGTCGAGCGGGGAGTTTGATTAATCCGAGGGGTGTGACCCGGTCAGATTTTTGGACGCATGCGGGCACGCGCTGACTTGCGGCGCTTGCGCTCGCTGGGCTTCTCGAAATACCGGTGTGCCCGGATCTCTCGCATGATGCCTTCCTTATCCAGCTTCTTCTTCAGCCGGCGGAGGGCTTTGTCCACTGACTCGCCTTTACGAATTTTAATTTCGGCCACGACGCTTCTTCACACTCCTCTCGATCGCATTTCTTGTTGTTCCAAATTGAGCCGCGAACACTAGGAGAAGCGTGGCCCTCATGTCAATTGCAGGCTTGCAGCCCTGCCCGCCGCGTGGCATCAACGCCGGCATGATTTTGCTGATCCGCCTTCTCCGCCCCGTCGCCTATCTCTTCGGAATCGCCGGCGCGCTGCTCGTCGTCAACACACACGATGTCGCGACGAAACAAATCGGCTGGGCGCTCATCATCGCAATGGTCCCGGTGTTCATCACCGTGTCGGTGCTGACATCGGTCCAGCTCGCGCGGCAGAAAAAAATCCAGCGGCGACGCTGACCGAACTCACGCTAAGCCGCGGGCGGCGTGTTCTGATTTTCTGCCGCTTTCTTCGCCAGCTCTTCTTCGACAATATATTTTTGCAAAAAGAAAATCTGCCCGAAGGCGAACACGAACGTCAGCCCCATCAACCCGAAAAGTTTGAAATTCACCCACGCGTCATACGAAAAGCGATAAACGACCACGAGATTCAGCGCCGCGCACGCAAAGAAAAAAACGCTCCACGCGACATTCAAATTCCGCCAGACTTGCGCCGGCAATTTAATCGCCTTGCCCATCAGCCGCTCGATCATCGTCCGTTCGCCGAACCACAGGCTGCCGATGAAAATCGCGCCCATCGCCGCATCCAGAATCGTCGGCTTCCACTGGAAAATAATTTTTTCCCGCAACAGCAGCGTCGTCGTCCCCAGCGGAATCGCGATCGCCAGCGTGATCCAGTGCAAGGTCTGCGGCTTTTTGCGCATCAGATAAATTGACGCAATCTGCACCACGCTCGCCGCCATCAAAATCGCCGTCGCCCAATACGAACTGATCTCCTCCGACAAATGATAATGCAGCTTGCCGAGCTTGTACGTCACAAAAAACAAAATCACCGGGAACAGATCGAACAAGAATTTCATGGCGCGGCACTATGGCGGTCGAACTCCCGCGTTCCAAGTTCCAAGTGAGCGGATTCGCGATCCCGCCTCGCGGCGGGATCGCTTAAAGATGGTGGACACCTGCGCCGACCGTGAAAAAAGCACCGCAATTTCCAGTCATTGGAAGTTTGCGGTCCTCATTTTGCCAATGATTGGAAGTTCTCGAATGCGGTTTCTTCCCATGATTGGCAAAAGCCGCTCTTTGCGCCGAATCGTTACGAAAAGCCTTTTTGTTGCATTTTGCGATTGACCGGGCGGCGGAATTTCCTACGCTGCAAACAAATTTTTAGGGAAGTCGTGATGAAATCATTTTCTGAAATCCTGAATGCCGCAGCGCCCACGTCGGCACCGCTCGATCCGGATTTTGTTCCGCCCGTTCTCGTGCATCGGAATTATCACGCTGCGGTGAAGGGCGCCGGCGGCGGCGAAAAACTCGTCATCGGGCTGGAACGCGAAAACAAGCTCGTCACGCGGATCGAACTGGACGTGGCGGTTTCGCCGGACGCTTTGCCGGCAACGCTGCGCATCGTCGAACGTACCGTGAAATTTGCGCTGTGGGGTTATGGCGGATGGAAACTTTTCGTCGGTGGCCCGAAAATCATCGGCAATCGCATCAAAAAGATTTATTCGAAAAACGGCGCGCGGAAATTTGACGTGATGATGATGACGACCGCGTACGGAAAACAATTTGAAGTCGTCGTCACATCAGCCGCAAAAGTTCCCGCCGCAAAATTTGCACAGCTTTCCGCGGGCGGACATCTCAAAGGCTGCCGCATCGGCTTCGATCTCGGCGCGAGCGATTACAAAGTTTCCGCGGTGATCGACGGCGAGGCGAAGTTTGCCGAGGAAATGCCGTGGGATCCGAAGAACGCGAAGGATACGAATTATCATTATCATCATCTTTCGTCGGCACTCCATCGCGCCGCGGCGAATCTTCCGCGCGTTGACGCGATTGGCGGAAGCTCGGCGGGCATCATCGTGAACAATGAAATCCGCGTCGCGTCGCTTCTCCGCGCGATTCCGAAAAAAGATTATCCGCGCGCCGCGGGCGTCTTCAAACGCATCGCGAAAGAATGGGGCGTTCCGTTGCAAGTGATGAACGACGGCGATGTCACCGCACTTGCGGGCGCGCTTTCGCTGAACAAAAAAGGAATGCTCGGCATCGCGATGGGATCAAGCGAAGCGGCCGGATTCATGGATAAGAGCGGACGAATTCTCGGCTGGCTCAATGAACTTGCGTTCGTGCCCGCCGATTATAATCCGCAAGCCGCGTGCGATGAATGGTCGGGCGATGCCGGCGTCGGCGCGATGTATTTTTCGCAGCAGGCCGTGAACAAACTTTTGCCCGCTGCTGGATTGAAATTCCCCGATTCGATGGGACTTCCTGAGCGGTTGAAAGAAGTTCAGAAAATCATGGCCGGTTCGAACGCGGAAGAAAAAGCGAAGGCCGCGAAGATTTACGAGACCATCGGCGTTTATCTCGGCTATACGC
>CAIVKH010000026.1 GCA_903906425.1 uncultured bacterium | reverse complement strand
TCACGCGAGCCGTGGGTTCCGCAGCGCAACGAAACGCCGTGGGACACGTGGATGTTCGATCTCGATTCCGGCGAGCAGACGAACATCGCGGAATTCGCCAACGCCGCCACATGGATCGACAACGACACGATTCTTTTCCAGCGGCGCGGCACGCAGGTCGTATCGCAAGCGGTCAGCACGGGCGCGGAGAACGTTCTGTTCGAAGCCGCACGCGGCGACATTCCGGCCGGCGCGCTGCTCGAAACGCCGAGCTTCAATCCGATATCGCGTCAGCTCGTTACGACGATTCGCGGCGCAGCGCGAACGACGGCGCTGATCGACTCGGATAATCGCCTCCGACGCGTTGACGATGGCTGCCAGATTTGCTGGACGCCGGACGGATCAAGGCTCTTGGACGTCAACCGCGGCAAAATGCACACGGGGTTCTGGCTCTTCGATCCGAGATCGCTGAAGCCAACGCTTCTTTTCGATTCGCCGACGGACTGGAGCCACGAATATTTCCCGAAACTTTCGCCCGACGGGAAGTTTCTCGTGTACGGCGCGAGCACCGGCGCACACGAACACGACTCCGCCGACTACGAGATATTCCTCTGGAAAGTCGGATCGCCAATGGAATCTGCGGTTCGCCTCACTTACCACACCGGCAACGACTGCTGGCCGGATGTTTATTTGAAACCTGAAACCTGAGACCGGAAACCTGAGTCAGGCAAGAGCGGCCTCGATTCTGTCAATGAGTGTCCGCAAATCAGTATCCGCAATTGTCAGCGGCGGCATGATGTAGAGCGTGTTGCCGAGCGGGCGAAGGAGAATTCCGCGCTCCTGAAGTTTCAATCGCACTTGATGCGGCGCGATGGATTTCAGATCGAGCGCCGCGGTGAGGCCGAGCGTGCGGACGTTTTCGATTTTCGGATTTTCGCGGAAACGGTTCCACCATTTCGCCAGCTTCTTCGCCTTCGCCTCGGTCTTCGCAACAATTTTTTCTTCGCGATAAACTTTCAAAACTTCGAGCGCAAGCGCGGCAGCAATCGGATTTCCGCAAAAGGTGTGGCCGTGTTGCAGCGTGTGATCGTCGTCAAACGTTTCGTAAATTTTGTCGCGAACAATCGTGGCGCTGATTGGAAGATAGCCGCTCGACAGCGCCTTCCCGACGCAGACGATGTCGGGATCAATTTTCGCCTGCTCGAACGCGAACATCGTTCCAGTGCGTCCGAAGCCCGTCGCGATCTCGTCAACGATGAGCAGCACGTCGTTTTGCTTGCACCACGTCGCGAGTTTCGCGAGCCAGGATGCCGGGTACATTTTCATTCCAGCCGCTCCGAGCACGAGCGGTTCGACGATGACCGCCGTGTAATCACCAGTCCGACGATCCAGGATTTTCTTCGCGGCGTCGAATGAGCCATCGGCGGGAAATGGCAGGCGATCCGCATCAATCAGAATTTCGCGAAACGGGCGGTGGAAATTTTCGAGGTAGCCCATGGACATCGCGCCGAGCGTGTCGCCGTGATACGCGCCTTCGATGCAGGCAAAGCGCCGCCGTTTCGGCCGGCCGATGTTGTGGCGGTATTGAACGGCAATCTTGATCGCCTGCTCAACCGCGCTCGCGCCGTCGGACGCGAACAGGACGTGGCGATCCGGCGTCGGCATCAGTTTCGCGAGTTGCATCGCGAGTTCGGCGGCCCACGGATGCGAGAGGTTGCCGAGGATGCTGTGCTGTAAAATCTCCGCCTGCTCCGAAATTTTCGCGACGAGCCGCGGATGCCCGTGGCCCAGCGCGCAGCACCACCACGACGAAATCGCATCGAGAAATTTTCGCCCGCGGTCGTCGAATAAATAGGTCCCCTGCCCTCGCACGATCATCGGCGGCGGGCCGTCGCGCAACGTCGAGCGACGCGTGTAGGGATGCCAGACGTGGGCCTGGTCCCATTTGCCAAAATCTTTTTTCGCGCGATTCATCGTGATTTCCAATGATTGGAAGTTTGTGTAGCCGCCTTTTCCAATGATTGGAATTTTTTTCGCGACGGGCGGGGGGCGGCTGTGCTAACTGTTTTCCATCGTGTGCCATCATCAATTTGATGCATGAAAGGTGGATCGTGACTGATATCCGGTTCAAATGTCCGCATTGCAAAGGCAAGCTGGTGGTCGAGGTCGCCGCCGCGGGCCATCACGCAAATTGTCCGCATTGCAGCAGGCGGATTTTGATTCCGTCGCCCGCCGAGGCGAAGCTTCCTCCTGCGCTGCAAACTTCATCCGGCATCACGCCGGTTGAAAATATCAGCGGCGTGCTGGCGAGAACGCAGAAGATCGATGACGGACACCGTCCGCCCCGGACGCCTCCCCCTGCGGCACCGGCCGGCAAATTCGAAGCAACCGCGGCAAAACCCGTCGCGCCCGCCGCTATTCCCTTGGCACCGCAGGAGGCGGCCCCGGCAAAACCCGTTGTACCTGTCGTCGCAAAAGCGGGCATGGCGACAGCCGCACGTCCGCCAAGCCGGCTCGCCTCGGTCGGAAGCGCGCAGAAGATTGCCGCCACAACCGAACAGTCGGATGTGCAGGCGCGCCAGTTGTTCACAGGCCTCATCGACGGGCTGAAGAAAGAAAATGCGGAACTGAAGAAGAGGCTCGCCGAAGTTCCTGTCGCACCGATTGCGCCAACCGTGGCGCCCCCGCCCGCCAGCGCCACATCCACGGCAGAACTGGAGCAACTCCGCAGGACCGCCGCTGAACGCGAAGCCAGAATCGCGGAATTGACGGCGCGGATTTCCACCATCGAGTCGGACACCGCCACAAACGCAGGGAAGTCCGCCTCCGTCGAAAACGAGAATGCGAAACTGCGCGCGGAGCTCGATACGGCACAGAAGAAACGGGCCGACGCAGAAGCCACTGCGGCAGCCCTCCGTGTCGAGCGCGAATCGGCCCGGCAGGCAGTCCTCGAATTGCAGCAGCAGACTGACGCCTCGGCCGGACGCGAAAAGGAACTCGCGGCGAATATTGCCGCGATGGATGAGGGTGCGAAGAAGAACGTGGCATTGATTTCCGATCTGGAGAACCGTCTCGCCACAGCAATAAAAGATGCGTCGAACAACGCCGGTCGCGTCAGCGATGCCACCGGCGAGATCGCACGACTTCAGGGAGAGGCGAAGAAACTATCGTCAAATTTTGAAGCCGCGCAGGTGGAGATTGCAACGGCCAGCCGGGAGATCGAGCGGCTCAAGAAGGAGGCCGGCACTGCCGTCCAGAACCGCGATGCCATCGCGTCCGAACTTGCCAACGCGCGCCAGTCGCTTGGTGACGGGAGCGCGCGCGAAACGAAACTGGCCGAAGACCTCGAAGAAACGAGACGGCTTCTCGGGACTGCGGAAGAACGCGAAAAAGCATCGGCGCAAAGGCAGCAGACGGCGCAAAATGCAATTGACGCGCTTGCCGAAAAACTCAGTGCCGCCGAGGCTGCTCTCACGGAGACCAGGCGTGCTTCAGACAAGATGCTTGCCGAGCGAAACGACCTCGATGCACGACTGGCGCGCGCGACCGAAGATGCCGACAGGCTTTCAACTGAGAAATCATCGCTTGTGCTTTCCGTGGCTGAATTGAAAGAGCAGTCGAAACAGGCGCTTGAGCATCGGGATGAAATTCAACAGTTGCGCGCCGGCATCGCCACGTCAAATGAAGAAACTCGCTCGGTTCGAAAGGAACTTGAGGCTTCCCATACCGCCCTCGGCGTTGCGGAGGAAAAAGGAAAACGAGCTGCGCAAATCGAAGCTGAAAACGTGAAGTTGCGCGATGATCTCCGCCGGATGGAGCACGAACTTCTGGAGGACAAATCGGCGGTAGGAAGCGCATCCATTATTGAATCAAGACTCCGGCGGCGCATTGAGGAGTTGGAAGATTCCGTTCGAACGAACGAAGCCATCGTACAACGGTTGAAATCCAGACTCGCCGCCGAATCGCCCAGCCGTCACGACGTGGCAAATAATCAGGCGGAAACGGCGCCGCCGGAATCTGCGCACGCAGATACGGACGTCGCAGCACATCTGCCCGGAATTTCATCCGACGAGAATGCGAAGCCGACGAGCGGAACTTTTATCAGGGAAGACGACGTTCAGCCGACTCGAATCGAACCGGTGAAAATCGTGGACAATTCGACCGGACCTGTTGCAACTGATCCGGACGTGGAGCGCGCACCCCGCATACACTGGGGACTTATTTTCCGCACCGTAATCGCCGTCGTCGTTCTCGCGGCATTTACTATCGTCGCATATTTGTGGATTCAGGAATTTCGCAAATAGGTGCGCGCCTGCGCTGCTGCCGTTATCATTCTATTGCCGAGATCCGTCTTCCAGCAAACGGATCATTTCAACGCCGGCTTTGGCGAAATTGTTCCGACGCAGAAATGGCAATGCGACCACGGGGACCGGTTTCATTTTCTTGCAAAGAAACGTTTCGTTATCCCGCTCGATTTCCGTGGTGCCGCCCGTCGCGTGTGAAAGCACGATCAACGCAATCGGAATTTTCCTGCGGCGCAGCGCCTCAACCGTCAATAAGGTATGGTTGAGCGTTCCGAGGCCTGCGCGTGCGACAAGAACCACCGGGAGATTCAGTGCTGCAATCAAATCGCCCTGATCAAAGGCGTCACCGTAGGGAACGAGTAAACCACCCGCGCCTTCGACAATGATCGCCGTGTGCCGCCGCCGCAAACGATGGAACGCCGCGATGATTTTCTTCGGTGCGATCGTACGCCGGGCCAGGCGGGCCGCCAGGTGCGGCGATGCCGGAAACGAAAACCGGAACGGGCACAAATCCTCGAACTCGTTCGCCGGAATTCTCCACTTCGCCGCCTTCGCGCAAACGTCGAGATCGGGACTCCGGCCACGCGAGGCACCGGTTTGCACAGGCTTCATCGCGACCGCATCAATACCGTCTCCGCGTAGCGCCGCAAGTATCGCCGCGGTCACGATCGTCTTCCCGACGCCGGTGTCAGTTCCCGTGATGAAGAAATCGAATCGCCGGTTCATGGATGTTTCACCGCAACAAAATATCCGATGCGATATGAGGCCACGACGCCGCCCGCTGTGGCGAAGCGCTCTCCGTATGTTGCTTCAAGCCTGACAATCTCACTTCGTGTCAGCGGCAACACGCTGCGCGCAAGATGACCGGCCGTCAGACCCTGCGCACGGAGCGAGGAGAAAAATTCCTTCGGTGACGGAAAGATCACGGTCGTCATCTGCGCAGTTGCATCCACGCTTTCAAACCCTGCCGATCCCAACGCGGCCGCAACATCCTCAAACGCGGGCATCCGTCCTGCCGGAATCTTTTGCGGCGCGATCTCCCGTCGTATCTCGTGAAGCTCTCGCAACGTCCCGTCGAGCATCAGCGAAATCGCGGTGACGCCGCGCGGACGGGTTTGATCGGCAACGCATCGAATTCCAATCGTGAACGGCGCGACCCAGTGAAGCGCACAGTTGCTCGTGACCAGATCGAAGACGGGATTCCGCGCCAGGCATGAGATGTCGGCCACGTACGAATGAACGCGCGGCAGCTTCCGCTTCATGGCCTCGACCATTCCCGGCGCGCCATCAATCGCCGTGATTTCTGCGGCGGGCCACCGCCTCGAAAGTTCGGCCGTCAAAACGCCGGTGCCGCAGCCGAGGTCCAGGATGCGCTCCGCTCGATCAACAGGGATCATCGCAGCAAGCCTGGTGGCGGCATCGCGCTGAAGCTGCGCATGCCTGTCATAACCATCCGCCGCGGCGCTAAACCGCCGAGCGATGTCGCGATGAATCTGGCGGCTGTCCGAGTTCACGCAAGTTCCCCGGCGAATTTCGAAATCTCGGTCGCGACCCAATCCGCATTTCGCACCGGCAAATCGTGACCCGCGCCGGGCAGCGTCACAATTTTTGCGTGCGGCAATTTTGCCGCGAGCCATCGCGACGCCCCCGCCGGAATTACGCGATCCTCCCCGCCGTGCAGAAGCAAAACCGGAATCTCAATCTTCGACACCTCCCGGCGAAAATCTTTCTCCCGCAATTCACGCAATCCCGCCGAAAGCGCCTCGATCCCGAGCGACAGACTTTTCTCGACGCGACCCAAAAGTTCACCAGCCGGAAGCGCCGCCGGCGCGGCGCAAAGCCTGTGAAAATTTTCCAGCGTCGCCCGCGGATCGCGCGCGAACGCCCGCTGCATCGCCCGCAAATTCGCCTCCGGCAAGCCGGACTCGAAGCCATCCGTCGCGCAAAAGCGCGGCGTCGAGGAAACCAGGACCATGCCCCGGATTGACCGCGGATTTTTCACCGCCATTTCCAATGGTTGGAAACTGCCGAGCGACCAACTTCCAATCATTGGAAACTGCGATGTTTTTTCACCGAGCTCACCGAGGCATGAAACCGGATAAGCCCAGCCCGAAAACCAATTCATCGGACGGCCTCCGCGATGGCGATGGCGGCGTGCTCGATGTCAGCGTCGCTGTGGGCGAGCGTTAGCGAAAGGCGGAGGCGCGCGGTTCCGGCGGGAACGGTCGGCGGGCGGATCGCCGCGACGATGATTTGTTTTTCGCGCAGCCGTTTCGCGACCTGCATCGCCTTTTCGTTGTCACCAATCAATACGGGGACGATCTGGCTGGCGGAGTTCAGCGTGTCGAGGCCGCGCGATTTTAGCGCGGCGCGAAATCGGTCGGCGCGACGCAGAAGTTCAGCGCCCCATTCCGGATGTTCGCCGAGCAAGTCCACGGCGGCGATCGCGGCGGCGATGACGGCGGGTGGAAGCGCGGTGGTGTAAATGAACGAGCGCGCTTTGTTGATGAACCAATCGCGCAAAAGTTGCGAGCAGGCGACTCCGCCGCCGTAGCCGCCGAGGCCTTTGCTGAGCGTGAACATCGAAACGTTCACCGCCGTTTCGATTTTCAAGTCGCGCACGCGTCCGCTGCCGTGCGGGCCGAAAACTCCGGTGGCGTGCGCCTCGTCCACGATGAAGATGGCGCCGATTTCGCGGACGATTTTCGAAATGACGGCTAGCGGCGCGAGATCGCCATCCATGCTGAAGACGGATTCGGTGACGACGATGCACCGGCGGAAGTCCGCGGATTTCTTCGTGAGCGTCTGCAGATGATTCGCATCGTTGTGCTGAAATCTAACCAGCTTCGCCCCGCTCAATCGTGCGGCGTCAATGATGCTGGCGTGAGCGAGTTTGTCGGAGAGAATCAAGTCGCCCTCGCAGGCGAGCGACGCAATGATTCCGGCGTTGGCGAGATAGCCGCTTCCGAAAACGAGGGCCGCCGGATAGCCTTTGTGTTCGGCGAGTTTTTGCTCAAGCTGTTCGTGCAAGTCGAGCGTGCCGGTGACGAGACGCGATGCTGTCGCACCCGCGCCATAATCGGCGAGGGCCTTCCGTGCGGCTTCGATCACGAGGGGATGCTGCGAGAGATCAAGGTAGTCGTTCGACGCGAAGTTCAGCCAGGGCCGTCCGGCAATTTCGATTCTTCCGCCCGCGGCCGGCAATGGCGAAAGCTCACGGCGCAGGTGTTGGGCCTGCAATGCGGCCAGTTCGTCTTTGATCCAGCTTTCTCGATTCATGTTTGACTTGTCTCTGACATTTCGTGTGAGGTTGGGAACGTAACGGGCGATGCTGAGAGGTTCAATGATTACGACAACGACAGACTGGAACGAACTGGCAGACAAGTCACTGGCAGGCGCGGAGCTTTCGCGCGATGAAGCGATGGCGGTTTTGCAATGTCCCAATGACGAGCTGCTGGCGTTGTTGCATGCAGCGTTCCGGGTGCGGCTGCACTTCTACGGGCGCGACGTGCGGTTGCACGTCCTGCAAAATGCGAAGAGCGGCACGTGCCCCGAGAATTGCTCATTTTGCAGCCAGTCGCTCGATGCGGAGAGCGGAACGAAACGCTATCCGATGAAGTCGGTGGAAGAGCTGGTCGAAGGCGCGCGCAGAGCCCATGCCCTGGGCGCCAGCAAATATTGCATGGTGACGGCGACGCGTGGTCCGATGGGGCGTGACCTCGCGACAATTTGCGAAGCGACACGTCGAATCAAACAGGAAATGAATATCAAGATTTGCGCTTCGCTTGGGTTATTGAACATGGAAGTGGCCCAGGAACTGGCCGCCGCCGGAGTTGACCGGTTCAACCACAATCTTGAGACCTCGCGCGAGTACTTTTCGAAGGTCTGCCAGACGCATGCGTTCGACGACCGTGTGTCCACGGTGAAGATCGCAAAAGCTGCCGGCATGGAAGCATGTTGCGGCGGCATCGTCGGCCTGGGCGAGCAGTTCGAAGACCGCGTTGCGCTGGCCTTCGAGCTTCGCGAGCTCGGCGTAGAATCCATTCCGGTTAACTTTCTCGATCCCCGCCCCGGCACGCCGTTGGCCAACGTGCCGCGGATGGTGCCCGCCGAATGCCTCAAGGCGCTCTGCATGTTCCGCCTTGTAAATCCGTCTCGCGACATCCGCGCCGCGGGCGGCCGCGAAGCCTGCCTGAAAGAAATGCAAATCTTCGCGCTGTATCCCGCCAACTCGATTTTCACCGAAGGCTATCTGACGACCGACGGCCAGGGCTACAAACGTGACATCGCGATGATCGAGGACGCCGGTTTCCGCGTGGCGGAGCTGGTTGAATCTGACGGCTAGCGCATTTGTTCTTTTGTTGGCGCGGTTTGTTTTGACCACGCCGCCCCATGCAGGCACAGCCGTCAGCGCGACCGGCCGGCCCGGAAATTCGACAAGGCGTGATTGTGTCATATTTTTCGCGTTGGGTGTTGCCCCATGAGAACGCATCGCAGAAAAAAAATCATCAGGAGGAAAATCCGGCCATGATCACGGTTCGCAAGGCCGCCGAACGCGGCGTTAGCAATTTCGGCTGGCTCGACAGCCGCCACACATTTTCATTCGGTGAATACCACGATCCGCGCCAGATGGGCTTTCGCGTGCTGCGCGTCATCAACGACGACCGCATCGCCGGCGGCCAGGGCTTCGGCACGCATCCGCACCGCGACATGGAGATCATCACCTATGTCGTCGAGGGCGCGGTGGAACATCGCGACAGCATGGGCAACGGCTCGGTCATCCGCGCCGGCGACGTCCAAGTGATGAGCGCGGGAACCGGCATCACGCACAGCGAATTCAATCCCGATCCGAAACTGGAACTGCGTCTGCTCCAAATCTGGATTCTTCCCAAGCGGCAGGGCCTCACGCCGTCCTATGACCAAAAAAACTTCTCCGCCGATCAAAAGAAAAACCGCCTGTGCCCGCTGGTTTCTCGTGATGGGCGCGACGGCTCACTCGGCATTCATCAGGACGTCGCGCTCTACGGCTGCGTCCTCGACGCCGGCACCGAGGCGCAGCACGCGCCCGTGACCGGACGCCACGCATGGATCCAGATCGTCACCGGCGAAATCGAAGTCAACGGAATCCGGCTCGGCCCGGGCGATGGCGCGTCCGTCAGCGACGAGAAGTTTTTGAAAATGAGCGGCATCTCCGCCTCGGAATTTCTTCTCTTCGACCTCGCATGATTCGCGAAGCCCTTGCGGCCGGCGCGCCGAGGGCGGTGGTTTCCAATGATTGGAAATTGCGGCCGCGAGATTTTCCAATCAATGGAAGAATGCGATCCGCCCGCTTCCAATCATTGGAACTTCCGATGCGCAGAGACTACTTGCCCGTCTGGCGGGCCGCAGTGCTGGCCAGGCTTGCGCGCCAGCTTCGCGGAGATTTTCCGGCGTGGCGCGCGAAGATTGTGGAGAAATACTGGCTGGACTGGAAGCCGCAGTCGAACGCGATGTCGGTGAGGTTGCGTTCCGGCTTCTCGCGGATCAACCGCGCGGCGGCCTCGACGCGGCAGCGCGTGAGAAATTCCACGGGCGTGCGGTTGGTGATTTGTTTGCAGTAGTGCGCGAAATAGCTACGGCCCAGCCCGCATTGTTTCGCCATCGCTTCGAGCGTCCACGGTTCCGTGACGCGCCGCGGGAGCTCGTCCAGAAAAAGGCGCACGGTGCGCTCGGCGGACGAAAGTTTTTCATCGAGCCGCGGGCGCTTGCGTTCGAGCAGTTCGGCCAGCGCGACGAGCAGCTCGTTGATGAAAACTTTCAAGCGCGTGAGATTCGCGCCGGTCAAATCGCGGCCGGCCGCCTCGCCGATGGCTTCGAAGCAGCGGCCGAGTTCCTTGTCCGCCCGCCAGACGGGCCGCTCGTTCTGCCGGAGCTGCCGCGTCAGGCGCTGAAGTTCGGCCGCCGGCAGCAACATCCATTTCGGCCAGCGCCACGGCTGGTTCGGCCGGCGCACGCCGACGTCTAAAATCAACCAGAGAAGTTTTGACGCGGTGACATTGGGGTTCCCGACGCGGTGCCGCTGCCACGGACGCGTGATCGTGAGGTCGCCGGGTTCGAGCGCGAATGTTTTCCCGTCCACCGCGAACGGCAGGCGGCCCGCGGAGACGTAGGTGAGCTCAACCCCTTCGTTGCGATGCCAGTCGAGGCCCCACGCCTGATCCTTGTGGGCATCCCACCCGCCCGCCGAACGCAGTTCGCAAAGATCGTCATCGGGCAGGCGGCGGCCCGGATAGGTTCCGCGGGCCAGCGCCGTCAGCGCGACCTCGCCGCGTTTGGCGGCGGCTTCGAGGGGTCCGCATGTGTCGGCATGAAAAAGTTCGGCCGATGAGCGGAACGTGGCGGGTCTGGACTTGGCGGTCATATTCAAAATTTACCAGTCGCGAATCTGGCAAGATGCTAGGCATGCGTCCGGCTACGGTCAACAGCATGAAATTTCTGACCCGGATTCCGATGACCGTAACGATGATCTTCGCGCTCGGTGCGGCAGCGGCGTGGGCCGCGCCGGTGCGTGTTTTAATTTTGTCCGGCGCCAACAATCACGACTGGCACGCGACGACACCGGTGCTCAAAGAGACGCTCGAAAGCTCGGGCCGATTTCAAGTTGATGTCGAAACCAACGTTCCGGCGATGACGGCCGCGTCGTTCGCGCCGTACGACGTTTTGCTCAGCAACTTCAATTTCTTCGGCAAGAAAGATGCCGGCCCGGTCTGGAACGCCGATGTTCGCGCGGCCTTCGTCGAGTTCATCCGCAAGGGAAAAGGCTTCGTTGTCGTGCACTCCGGCAGCTCGGTTTTCTACGACTGGCCGGAATTCCAGCAACTCGCCGGCACATCGTGGGGCAAACACACCAGTCACGGGAAAATACACACGAATGAAGTCCGCATCGTGGCGTCGCATCCGATCACCGAAGGCTTGAACCCGTTCACGACGTTCGACGAATTCTGGCAGGGCGTGGACCTCGCGCCGGGCACCACCGTCCTCGCAGAGGCGACGCCTTTGAAAGAATTTGGCGGCAGCGGAAAATCTGAGCCGATGGCACTGGTCACAAAATTCGGCGAAGGCCGCGGTTTCACGTTGTTGCTCGGCCACAACGCGCGGGCGATGGAAAGCGACGGCTTCAAAACGCTGTTGCGCCGCGGAGTCGAATGGGCGGCAACTGGTGCAGTTGGGAAATGACGGGCGAATCGGAATCCAACATCCAGGATTTTTCAAACAAGAGGTGAACCATGAAAACAAAACTCCAAATCAGCCGTAGAAATTTTCTTGGCGCGATGATCGCGGCGGGTGTCGCGCCGCAGTTCGTGCCGGCCCGGGTTTTCGGCCAGAACGCGCCGAGCAAAAAAATCCAGCTCGGCCACATCGGCAATGGCGGACAGGGCACCGGCCTTCTCCGCAATTTTTTGTCCGTTGACATCGCGACGTCTGTCGCGGTCTGCGATCCGTTCCGGCAGCGCCGCGAAAATGCCGCGAAGCTCGTCAAGGCGGCGCAGGGCCACGATCCGGTGCTCTACAACGATTTTCGCGAGCTGCTCGCCGACAAGTCCATTGACGCGGTTGTCATCGCATCGCCCGACCACTGGCACGTTCCGCTCGGCCTCGCCGCGGTGCGCGCGGGCAAGGACGTGTACATCGAAAAGCCGCTCGGCAAGAGCCTGAATCAAAATCGCGCGATGCTCGAAGCTTGCAAGAAAACCGGGAAAATTTTCCAGTACGGCACGATGCAGCGCAGCCAGGAAATGCTCAAGCGCGGCATCGAGCTTGTGCTCAACGGCTACATCGGCGAAGTCCAGCGCATCGAAGTCTGGGCGCCCGCGGGCCACGGCGGCGGTTCGCTCGACGAAATCCCGGTGCCCGACGGACTCGACTACGATTTGTACATCGGCCCCGCGCTGATGAAGGCGTGCTCGAAAGACCGCATCACGAATCAAGGCTCATATCACTGCTCCGACTACGCGATCGGCTTCATCGCCGGCTGGGGCGCGCATCCGCTCGACATCGCAATCTGGGGCAGCAACTCCGACCAGGCCGGCCCGGTCACTTTCAAGGGCACCGGAAATTTTCCGACGCCCAACGCGCTCTTCGATTGCTGCGCCACATGGGACGTTGACATCAAATTCGCCGACGGCGTCGCGATGCATTTCATGAGCCACGAAATCGCCGAACCCATCGTCAAAAAATACCGTCAGAACTGGTGCGGCGACGGCACAACCTTCTACGGCCCGAAAGGCTGGATCAGCCTCAGCCGCGGCGGCGTCGCCGCCAGCAACGAGGCGTGGTTCAAGGAAACGCTGCCCGCCGACGCGAAGCACGTTCACTACCATAACCGCTACTACAAACATTTCTGCGAATGCGTCCGCGACCGCGCGCCGTCCATCTCGCCGATTGACCACGCCGTCCGCTCCGACGCGATCAGCCATCTCTCGCTGATGGCGATCAAGACTGGCGGCGAAGTCGTGTGGGATCCGAAGGAATACAAAATCAAATCGCCCGACGCGCTCAACGCGCAGATGGGGATTCAAGTTCGCGGCGCATGGCAGCAGGCCTGACCGGCGAAGCGATGCGCGCAACCGCCGGTTTCCAATGATTGGAAATTTGCGCGACCGGATTTTCCAATCGTTGGAAGTTTTTGCGCGAGCCTTTTCCAATCATTGGAAATTCCGGCTGCGTGTTTTTCCAATGATTGGAAACCAAACGGTCAGCCGTTGTTTTTTTTCAGCCACGCCTGCCAGGCGGCGGCGTCAGCGCCGAAGTTTTCGCCGGTGATGCTTCGAAGCAGCAGCGCGATTCGCGTCTGGACGTCGGCGGGCGCGGCGGGCAGCGCCTCGATCAACTTCGGCACGGCAGGGCGGCCGATACGCCGGATGGCCTCGGCGGCATTCCACTCCACGAAGATCGAACGGTCGTTGAGCAGTTCGACCAGCGGGCCGATGCACCGCATCTCGGCCAGGCTGCCGAAATATCTCGCGGCCTGGTTGCGCACATCCTCGAAGCCGCTGTGCGCCAGATGCGACGCGGCTTCAAACGCCGCGGGCTCGCTCCGCTCGGTCAGCAGCGTCAGCGCGATTTCCTGGACCGACGAGTCTTCGTCGTAGAGCGCGAGGATCAACTGCGCATTGATGTTGCTGCCGGCGGCACGCAGCGATCGCTGGACGGCACCGGACATCGCCGGGTCGGAATAGCGCGAAGAAATGCGCAGCAGCGGACGAACCGCGCCGACCGGATCAGTGGCGACGAGCGACGCCATCGCGTCGTTCCTGACATTCACGCGCTTGTCGGTCTCCAGAATTTTCAGTTGCGCGGCGCCGCAACGCGCATCTCGGAGCCGCGCGAGTCCGGCCGCGGCGGCGGTTCGCACGTCGTCCTCCGTCTCCGCGGTGGACCACACGTCGAGCAGCGGGCCGACGGCAGCCGTCCCGATGGAGCCCAGCGCCATGGCGGCGGCCGCGGCGGGCGAGTGCATCAGGAAATAACTTTCTTTCGCGCCGTGGGGAATGATCCGCGTGTTGTCGGCCAGCGTGCGGATCAGCGCGGGCACGGCCGGGGCCGCGTTCGTGCCCAACTGCGAAAGCAGCGCCGCGGCCTGCGCCTTCGCCACCGGATCGCCGTGGTCAAGCCGGTCGATGTAATCGCTGACGAGATTCGCCATCGAGAAAGGCGTCGGCCGGTCGGGCTCACGTTGCAGCAGCGTGAGCCAGATCGCGCCGCGAAGCCGCCGGTCCGGATCGGGGCGGTGGAGTTCCCGCAGGAAAAGTTTCGCCGCCTCGTCGCGGTGCTCGTCGAGTTCGCCGACGCGGCCGCTGGCGGCCAGGAAGAAAAGATATTCCGACTCGCCGGGCTTCGGGGCCAGATCGAGGCGCTCCAGCAACGACGCCGCGCCGGCCGCGACCGTGCTGCGGCCCTCGTGCAACTTCAGCAGCAGTTGCGCGCGCAGACGGGCGCCCGCTCGCTGGATCGCCGGCCACGCCAACTCGGCATTCCTCCTGTCGAGCACGAGCGGAATATCGGCGAGCAGGTTCACGAGCGGCTGCGAATCGCTGCCGGCTAGCGCGTCAAACAAGGCCGGCAGCGCATCCCTCGGCGCGGTGACGATAAATTTGCGCACGGCGGGAATCGCGCGCTCACCATGGCCCAGGGCCGCGCGCCAGTCGCGATTCTCCACCGCCATCGCGATTTGATCCGCCTCGTCCGCCGGCGCGTGGTGCCGCTCCGCAAACAGCTTCGCGGCGCGGCGGCTCAGTTCGGCGTCCTGCTGTCGCAGGAGCCAGTCGAAGGCGCCGATTTGCTTGTCGGGAATCTCCTGCAGAACCAGGAACGCGGTGTCGGTCAGGCGCGCATCGCCACTGCGAAAGCATTCCGCGAGAATCCCGGCTGTATTGCCCGCCAACGAGGCCAGCAGCTGCCTCGCCGCGCCGGACACCTGCGGCTCGTTGTCGAGCGCCAGCACGAGCAGCAGGTTCGGGCGGCCGGCCATTTCGCGGATCGCCTCCAGCCGGGCCGCGCGGTTGGTTCCCACGAACGCGGCGCGGACCATGACATTGTCCACGGCGAAGCGCTCGTCCGGCTGGATCAGCGGAAGCAGGCGCGAAAGGTCGAGGGCGAGTCTCGCGGTCTCGGCCGGATCGGTTGTGTGTTCCAGCCGCCGCTCCAGATGCGTCGGCACCAGCCCGCCGATTTCGACGAGGCGGTCCACCTGGTCGCGGCTGGAGAAGAACTCCACCGACATGGCCTGCGTGCGCGGGCGGTAGCCGATCTGGGCCAGCGCCTCCGCGGCCGCGCGGCTGGCGCGCGTGCCGGCGTGCTGGACGGTGTTCTCAAGCTGCGGCGCGTAGGTGTAGCCATAGTCCGCCAGCCCGCGCACCGCCGTGCGCACCACATCCGGATCGGGATCGTCGAGCGCCTTGAACAGATAACTTTCCGCGCCCCGCAATTTTTGCGCGGCCATCGTGGTGAGCGCGCCGATGCGGTAGGCGGCGAAGTCGCTGTTGGCCGCCTCCACCAGCGGCGGCGGGATGCCTTCCGTGAAGATGCTCAGCAGCTGCCAGTCTTCCGCCGCGATCCACAGCCGCTCGCTATCCTCGCAGGAAATCTTCACCTCGCTCATCCGCAGCAGCACCCAGGCGATGCGGCGCTTGACCTCGCGCGGAACTTTCGGATCGCGCAGCAGCGTGAAAAGCGGCGGCGCAGCGGCCGCGCCCATGCCCGCCAGCGCGACCGACGCGGGCTGCCAGACGACCGGATTGTCATCGCCGAGGTAGCCCACCAGGCATTCCGCGGCCTTCGGCCCGAGAAGCTTGAACGCCTTCTGCACATCGTCACGGATGCCGGATTCACCGTCGCGCTGCGCGCACATCAGCACCAGCGGCGCAAGATCGTCGTCCCACACCGGCACGCCGCGCAGCGCCTCCGCCCGCAAGGGCGCGCTCCGGTCGCCCAGCGCGACGAGGATGAGCTGGTCCTCCACCGGCGGCGTACGGATTTTGTCCAGCGCCGGAATGATGCGCCGCCGCTCGGATTCGCCGGCATTGTGCCATTGCTCAAGCAGCCGTTTCGCGCCGGCCTCGCCGAGATTCGAAAGCGCCGCGCCGGCGGCCAGCCGCGTCCGCTCATCCTCGTTCGAGACATAGTTCATCAGCAGCGGCAGCGATTCCGCATCGTGCAGCTGCCCGAGCGCCCAGACCGCGCAGTCCGCGTTGGCCGGCGCGGCCGCCGCCAGATAGTCGCGCAACGGCGCCACCGCATTCGTGCCGAATCGCAGCACCGCGTCCGACGCGGCCAGCGCGACGGCGCGGTCCGCATCGCCCAGCTGCGCCACCAGGGGCGCGGTCGCCCGCGCATCGCCGATCCGGCCCAGCGAGTCCACCACCCGCTTCCGCACATCCGCATTCGTCGAAGCCAGCGCCGACAGCAGCGACTCCACCGCGCGGCCACCCGCCGCCTCAAGCGTCCGCCCCGCCTCCGACGCAGGCGACGACGGCAGCCCCTCCACGAAACCTTTTCCGCTCAGCTCCACGCGCCGCACATCCGCCAGCATCTCCACCAGCGACACGATGACATTCGACGCCGCCGCCCTCGGCGCCGCGCGGAAATATGCCGCGGCCATGCAGCGCGCCGACGCCGCGTTCGTCGCCGCCAGCCCGCCCAGCGCAGCGGCCAGCGGATCGACCGGCGCAGGAATGTCCGCGGCCCGCGCAGCGAAAAACGCCGCACAGAAGAAAATCCCCGTCCAACCCCGCAACCCCGCCCCACCCCACCCCGCCGACCTCCGGCGCCGTCCCGCGCGCACCGAAAAATCGCGCACCGCATTTTCCAATGATTGGAAAATGGCGCCGCCGGAATTTCCAATCATTGGAAACTCCGTCCGGCGCTGGCGCGCTGGATCGTCTGTGGTTTGGCGGCGCATGGCGGACGATGATAGCGCCGCGGCCCCTCACGTCCAACCATTCAGCGAATCAGAAAACGACAAACGACAGCCGCCGCCGGTTGTGCTAGTCTCCAAATCAGGAGAACTGAAAATGAAAACGAGATTTCAAATCAAGGCCGTCCTCGCCATCGCGGCGCTGCTCGCCGCGTCCTGCTCGAGCATCAAGATGCAGCAGCCCTTCGCGACCAAGGGCGAGCCGGTGGACAAGGCCAAGCTCGAGGGCGTCTGGAAATGCGGCGACGCCATCATCTATCTGAGCTTCGCCAGCAACGGCGTCGCGCAGCTCAACACGCCCGGCTGGGACCATGGTGCCTTCCGCGTGGACACCGGCGAACTCATCACCGCCGAGGGCCGCGACCACAATTATTTCTGCGCCCGCGCCACCAGCGGCGAAGCCAGCAACACCGTCTATGACCTGGCCGGCTACCGCCTGCTCAGCGACGACGAACTCGTCTTCTGGTGGCCGAACCACGAAGCGTTCAACGCCGCAATCGCGACGAACAAACTTGCGGGCACCGCGAGCGGCGGCAATTTTGAAAAGCGGATCAACCTCAGCGCGCCGCCCGCCAAGGTCCTCGAATTCCTCGACGACCCCGCCAACGCCAACAAACTCTTCGACTACACCTCCCCCAACATCGCCCGCAAAATCGGCCCGGCCCCGCGCTGATTATGAACCGGCTTTGATTCGCAGGATCGTGATCGAATTGGGCGGCAAGGTACGGTTGAATTTCGCCGCGGCGTTTTCGATTTTCTCTTCCTTGCAGGCAATGCTCTTCGGCGACTCGAAAGAATTCTCGGCGTCGGGGCCTTCGCCGGTCAGCACGATGGCGCGGCCGGTGGGTTCAATTTTCTTCGCGCCGCGCAAAACTATCGCAGTGTCCTGCGGCTCGCTGGAGGTGTTGACGACTTTGACGATGACTTCGCCGGTGTCGTTCTTGCGGCCGGCCATCGCGTAGAGCGCCTTGTCGGAGGCGCGGGTGACATCGTGAATGAGTTTGTCATCGAGATAGCAGCGGACGCGCGGGCCGGCGATCTCGATGCGGATGTCGTACCACTTGCCGGTTTCGATCTTGCCGGGGACGCCTTCGCCTTCGCAACCGGGTGCCTCGATTTGATGGCGGCTGTTCCCCCACCCTCCGATATTCCACCAGCTCTTGCCGCCGTGTCCGTCGGATTGGAAGATGACAAGGAATCCTTCCGCGCCGCCGATTTTGCAGGCCTTGAGCGAAAGCGTGTAGTCGGTCCACTTCTTGTCGCCGGCAACGGCGCGGATGTCTTCGCCGCCGTCGGTCTGCTGGAGCGCGCCGTCTTTCACCGCCCATTTTCCGCCCTTGGTCTTCCAGCCCTTCGTGTCCTTCGAGAAATCGCTTTCGAAAAGCGTCTTCCCGTCGTGCGTGACTTTGATGTCCTTGTATTCGGCCTGCGTGAGCCACGTGCCGACGCCGATCAATCCGCCGCCGGCGTGAAATGCTCCGGCAGGCGATTCCACTTCGAGCGGCAGCACCGTGTCGGCGCGGTTGTTCATGAAAAGCGCCTGGCAGTGATATGACGGCGTGCCGAAGCAGCGCGCGGCGTCGAACACTATCGCGTTCGGATTCCAGTGCCGCCAGTCCGGATGAACGAATAGCGGCGCGTAGGAGCACATCACGACCTCGTCGCCGTTGCGTTCCATGCCGGTCATGAACGCGGCCTCGCCAATCGCCGCGATGAGATTTCCGCCGCCCGCGCCCTGCGTCACCGCGTATTCGCCGACATAGACCTTGAATTTTTCGCGGTCGTACTTGTCGTACTTGGTCGCGTTGTGCATGAAGAATCCCGGCGTGCTGTAGTAGTGCTCATCGGCGATGTCGATCTTGCGGCCGCCGGGCAGTCCGCCCCAATCGTCGCTGACGAGTTTGAAGTCGGGATACTTCGCCTTGATCGCGTCGTGGAACAGCGCGAAGTGTTCGTTGTACATCGGGCCGCCGTTTTCATTTCCAATTTCCATCATGTTCAGATGAAACGGCGCGGGATGTCCGTGCTTTGCGCGCAGTGCGCCCCACTTCGTGTCCGTGCCGCCGTTGGCATACTCAATCGCATCGAGCGCGTCCTGCACATATTCTTTCAGCTCGTCGCCCTGCAGCCCCGGTTTTCTTTTGCCCTGCTCCTCGTGCGACATGCCGCAGTTGATCACGTACAGCGGCTCCGCGCCGATGTCTTCGCAGAGCTGGAGATATTCGAGATAGCCAAGCCCGTCGTTCGAACGATAGCCCCACAAATTCCAATGCCCCGGCCGTTCCGCGATGTCGCCGATGGTCTTCTTCCAGCGGAACGCGTCCTTCAACATATTTCCTTCGACGTAGCAGCCGCCGGGAAACCGCACGAAGCCCGGATGCATGTCCAGCAGCATCTGGCCGAGATCCTGGCGCAATCCGTTTTCGCGGCCCTTGAATGTGTCCTTCGGAAAAAGCGAAACGACATCAAGCCACACTTTGCCGGGCGCGGTGATCGCGACGACAAGCCGCGCGTGATCATCGCCGGCGTTTGCGGTGAGCGCGCACGAAAACTTTTTCCAATCCTCGCCGATGCCATCCATCTTCTGAGACGCGAGGACCGTGCCGTCCTCTTTTTCGAGACTCGCCGTGAGCGGCCCCGCGCCGCGCGCATAAAGCGACAGCCGGTATTCCTTGCCCGCCTGCACGGCCATGCCGCTCAGGTTTTCCTTGCTGTCTTTCTTGGCGAAACCAGCGTTGGCGACGCCGACGCGACCGTCACATTTCGTCACGCTGAGGCGCAGCGAATGCGGCGTGTTTTCATTCAGCGGCTTGTCGGCATCGAGCGAAATCACCGCCTCGCTCGCGCCACTCTTCGCGAGCGACCACGTCACCGGCTCCTTGTCCGAATCCTCGAACGCCCGGTTCTGGATCATCTCCGCGTACAGCCCGCCATCGCCCGCGCGATTGATCTCCTCGAAGAAAATTCCGTACAGCTTCGGACTGATCGCCGCGCCCGGCTTGTCCACATCCACCGTCAGGCTCGCCGCGCGCGCGCCGCACAACGCCGCCGCGAAACCCAGCACCGAAATTTTCACAACCATCGCAAGATTCTTCACGCAATTCTCCTCTCGTTCGACCGACTCCTATGATGCAACGCCAGCCGGCTGACTTCGATTGCACCATGAATTTCGGCGCGATTACTATCGGCGGATCAAAGCAGCGGCAACACCACATTGCGGAAATAATTCACCACTTTGCGAAAACACCTTCATCGATCCGGTCCGCCGCGCGGCGTCAAATTTTCCAATCATTGGAAAAACAGGCGGCCGCACTTTCCAATCATTGGAAGCCATCGCCGGGAACACGGCGCGGGTGACGTGGTTCGAGGCGAGGCGCTGATATTACTTGAGCCGCCGCGCGCCGCCGCTATCTTCCACGCGCTTCTGGAGTTTCCGGCATGGATATTGAAGAACTAAAACCGCAGGTGGAACGCATCGAGCACGGCCTCGCCGAGCTCAAGGAGTTTCTTTGACATCGCGGGGAAACGCCGCACGCTCGAACAATTCGAGGCGCAGGCCGGCTCGCCGACATTTTGGAACGACCAGAACAAGGCCCGCGGAATCATTGACCAGACCAACGCGCTGAAATCTTTCATCGTCCCGCACGACGCCATCGAGCGCGATGTCGGCGACATGAAGGCGCTCATCGAACTCGCCGAGATGGAAGGCAACACGCCCGAGGCGAAGGCGCTGCTCAAGGAAGGCGCGGAGAAATTCAAGAAGCTCGACGCCGACTATCGCAAGTTCGAAACGCAGTCGTTGCTCTCCGGAAAATTCGACGCGAACAACGCCTATCTCACCCTCAACGCCGGCGCCGGCGGAACCGAATCGTGCGACTGGGCCGCGATCCTCTACCGCATGTTCACGCGCTACGCCGAAAACCACGGCTACAAATTCTCCGTGCTCGACGAGCAGAAGGGCGAGGAAGCCGGACTCAAAAGCATCTCGCTACTCGTCACCGGCCCGTATGCCTACGGCTATTTCAAAGGTGAGCGCGGCGTCCACCGCCTCGTGCGCATCAGCCCGTTCGACTCGAACAAACGCCGCCACACTTCCTTCGCCGCGCTCGATGTCGTCGCCGAAATTGACGACAGCATCGAAATCGAAATTGACGAAAAAGATCTGCGCGTTGACACCTTCCGCTCCGGCGGCGCGGGCGGCCAGCACGTCAACAAGACCGACTCCGCCATCCGCATCGTCCACAACCCGACCGGTATCGTCGTCCAATGCCAGGCCGAGCGCTCGCAGCACAGCAACCGCGCCACCGCGATGAAAATGCTGAAGGCAAAACTCTTCGAGCTGGAAACCGACAACAAGCGCAAGGAAATGGAAAAGTTCTACGGCGACAAAGGCGAGATCGCCTGGGGCCGCCAGATCCGCTCCTACGTTTTGCAGCCCTATCAAATGGTCAAAGACCACCGCACCGGCGCCGAAACCACGCAAGCCATGAGCGTCCTCGACGGCGACCTCGACTTGTTCATCGAGGCGAACCTGCGCAACAAAGACAAACTCGCGGCCGCCTCGACAGCGCCAGACATCGGCGACTAGCCGGCCGGCCTGGCACGCGTGCCGTGCGTTTTGCGCAAAGCGAATAGAGACACCCGAAGCGCATAATGAAGAAAAATAATGGAATTACCGGCACACTAACTGCTTTTTTATCCACATCAGCGGTGAAGGCATGTTTTGGTAGAGATCTCGCGCGTTAAACAGGCGGGAGGGAAATGTTCAAACGGAGGAAGTCATAATGTCCTGGCAGGCTCGCTATCTTCCTGATCTTGCAGCAATCGAAATCTGCTATTCAGGAAATCTGACAATGGAGGATTTGATCGCCGCGGCGAAGGAGGCGATGAACCTCGCGCAAACGCATCGCACGGCACGTGTCCTCGCCGATTGTTCCGCGCTCAGCGGCGGCCATACGATTTTCGATCTGTTCGACCTCGCGAAAGATTTCGCGGCGGCTGCCCAGTCCATCAACATGCAGGAAGCTGTGATCATACCCGCCGGTTCGGCCAAGGTCGTGGACGTGAAATTCTGGGAAACGACGTGTGTCAATCGGGGCCTCAATGTCAGGATTTTTCACGACCGCCAAAGCGCGATTGACTGGCTGACGAAATAGCCCCGGTTGCCGCCGGTCGCGTGTCGGATCGCGCTCAACGCCCGACTGCAGCCGGCTTCTTTCCCCGTTCGTTGTTGTTTCCGCGCGCCTGCGTCCCTATAACGAAACGCAATGAACTGGCTTCAACAAATTCTGGAAAACAAGCGCGCCGAGATCGCGCAGCGCAAGCAATCGGTGTCGATCGGCTCGATGCGGATGAAGGCGGAGCGCGGCGATCTGGTCCCGCCGTTCGAGCAGACCCTGCGTTCCGTGCCGGTCGGGCTGATTGCCGAGGTCAAGCGCAAGTCCCCGTCTGCGGGCGTGATTCGCGAACCGTTCGATCCGATCGAAATCGTGGCCGCCTACGAGAAAGCGGGGGCCAATGCGATTTCCGTCCTGATGGACGAAAGATTTTTTGGTGGCAGCGAAAAGGATCTGCGCGCCATCCGCAAGGCGACGAATCTGCCGCTGCTCTACAAGGAATTCGTCATTGATGAGTGGCAGATCTGGCACGCGCGGTTTCTCGGCGCGTCGGCGGTCCTGTTCATCGTCGCCGCGCTCGATGACGCGACGTTGAAAAAATTTCTGCACGCGTGCCGCGAGGCGCGCATGGAAGCGTTGGTGGAAGTTCACAACGAGGCCGAGGCGAAACGCGCCGTGGCCGCCGGCTCGAAAATTATCGGCGTGAACAACCGCGATCTGAAAACGTTCCAAACGTCGCTCGAAGTGACCGAAAAGGTCGCCCGCCTGATCCCGCGTTCGACGCTGCTGGTCAGCGAGAGCGGAATCAAGACGCCGGACGATGTGATGCGCGTCCGGAATGCCGGTGCGGGCGCGGTGCTGGTCGGCGAGTCGCTGCTGCGGCAGAGCGATCTGGCGGAGGCGGTGCGGTTCCTGATGAGCAGCGTATGGGCGCCCGCGTAAAAATTTGCGGCATCGCGAACGCGGGCGATGCCGAAGCGGTGGCCGCGCTGACGCCTGATTTCATGGGCTATATCTTCTGGCCTGGCTCAAAGCGCTTCGTGAAACCCGAAGCCGTGCGCGACTGGGCAAAGAATCTTCCGCCCATCCCGCGCGTCGGCGTATTCGTCGATGCCTCGCCGGACGAGGTGAAGCGCGCCGTCAGAATCGCCGGGCTTTTCGCCGTTCAATTGCATGGCGACGAGCCGATCGAAAAGTTTTCTTCCTCGGATTTCCAAATCTGGAAAGTCGTCAAAATCGCACCGTCGAATTCGCAAGTTCCAATGATTGGAAAATGCGATCTCGGAAATTTCCAATCATTGGAAATTCCGCCGGTGGCCGACGCGATCATGCTCGACACGTTCAACCCGGTCTCGCCGGGCGGAACCGGCGAGACGGGCGACTGGAATGTTGCGCGCGAATTTGTCGCGGCGGCGAAGAAGCCGGTCCTGCTGGCCGGCGGCCTTACGCCGGAAAATGTCGCGGAGGCGATTCGCATCGTGAAGCCGTGGGGCGTGGATGTGAGTTCCGGCGTTGAGCAACGGCCGGGAAAGAAAGACCTGGCGAAGGTCGCGCGCTTTATCGAGTTGTCGCGGATGGCTTGAGACGTGCCTCGCCCATGAAAATCAGTCGCATCTACGTTCTGCTGCTCGTGGCGATCATTCCGTGGTCGGTCTCGCACGCGGAGAAAAAGGAGCGCGAGGCAAAAAGCCCGGAGGCGAATGTGCGCGTCACCGGCAATGGCGAGATCGTTTCGTACGAAGAGGGAAAACATATCGCCATCCGCGTCACGTCGGGCCACGGCGAGGGGAAAAAACTGGGCTTCGAAATTCCGCATGGCGAATGGCCGCATCTCGGCAGCGTGTGCTTCGAGGTGATTTTCGAGCCGCCTCCGGGTTTCGAGAAAGATTTTCCGCTTCACAGCCCGATGAAGCCGGGCATGGTCAGGGAAGGTCAGGAAGCTTGGTTCGCGCTTGAGGGAAAAGCGCACGATTCTTTGCAGCTTTACCAGATCGCGTGCCGCGTTCGCACACATACGCCGGCGCAGTTCAACGCCGTGGTGAGAAATGCGGTGAAGCTGCGCGAGTCGCGGAAGCAGCCGGAAATCGCGCGCGATTATCAATGCCGGCTGATCGAACATCCGGCCGGCAGCGGAAATTATCCGGACGATCCCGCGCTGCTTGAGCGCTTCGTGCAGGCCGATTCCATTTTTGCGGACCGCCTCGACGTGAAGGCACCGCCGCCCGGCCACGAGGGATACGGAAAGGGACTCAAATCGTCCGATGTTTATGCCGGCGGAATTGGCAGCGCCGCGCGAAACCGGGAGAAGAAGTGATTTTGCCGGGCCGCTGTCAGCCGTGCCGTTGACCCGCCGCGATGCCACGCCTATATTCCGCCGCTCACGAAAGACAAAAATATGCCACGCGGAATTACTGAACCAGACAAGCACGGACACTTCGGCCCCTACGGCGGAATGTTCGTTCCCGAAACCTTGATGGAGCCGCTCAACGAGCTGGCGCGCGAATACGCCCACGTCCGGCTCGACAAGGAATTTCATCGCGAGCTCGATTTCTATCTGAGCGAATTCGTGGGCCGCCCGACGCCGCTGTATCTGGCCGAACGCCTCACGCGCGAACTCGGCGGCGCTAAAATTTATCTCAAGCGCGAAGACCTCTGTCACACCGGCGCGCACAAGATCAACAACTCGATGGGTCAGATTCTGCTCGCGAGGCGAATGGGCAAGAAACGGATCATCGCCGAAACCGGCGCGGGCCAGCACGGCGTCGCCACCGCGACCGTCGCCGCGATGTTCGGCCTCGAATGCGTGATTTACATGGGCGCGGTGGACATGGAGCGCCAGGCGCTCAACGTCTCGCGGATGCGGCGGCTCGGCGCAACCGTCGTTCCCGTGACCGCGGGCCAGCAGACGCTGAAAGAAGCCATCAGCGAGGCGATGCGCGACTGGGTCACGAACGTCCGCACCACGCACTACATCCTCGGCAGCGCCCTCGGCTCGCATCCGTATCCGATGATGGTCCGCGATTTTCAGAGCGTCATCGGTCGCGAGGCGCGAAAACAAATTTTGAAAAAAGAAAAACGGCTGCCGGATTATCTGCTCGCCTGCGTCGGCGGCGGCAGCAACTCGATCGGTCTTTTTTATCCGTTCATCAAAGACGAATCCGTGAAGATGATCGGCGTCGAGGCGGGCGGAGAAGGCATCAGCGACGGCAAGCACGCCGCGCGATTTGCCGCCGGAAAACTCGGCGTGTTGCAGGGAACGAAGACGTTCGTGCTTCAAGACGCGAACGGTCAAATTATGCTCACGCATTCCGTCAGCGCCGGCCTCGACTACGCCGCCGTCGGCCCGGAGCACGCGCTACTGCGCGATTTGAAACGCGCGGAATACGATTTCGCAACCGACGCCGAGGCGATGAACGGTGTGAACGCATTGTGCCGGCTCGAAGGAATCCTGCCCGCGCTCGAAAGCGCCCACGCCGTCGGCTGGCTGATCAAAAATAAATCACGGTTCACGAAAGATCAGATCGTGATCGTGAATCTCTCCGGTCGCGGCGACAAGGACGTCACGAGCATGGAAAATTGGGACAGGGAACACGCTGTCGCGCCGCAGTCGTGATGAAACCGAGCGTGTACATCGAGTCGTCCGTGATCAGCTACCTGACAAGCAGGCCGAGCCGGGATTTGATCACGGCGGCCAATCAGGAACTGACGCGCGAGTGGTGGGAAAGAAGGCTCCCGTTGTTTCGCGCGGCTGTTTCCGAAACGGTATTGAATGAAATCAGGCAGGGGGACAACGCTGCCGCTGCCAAACGGCTGGAAGCCATCGAAGGCATACCGGTTCTGCCTTTGCGCGAAGATGCGATGCGACTCGCGCAGGTGATCTTGCAGAGCGGTGCGCTGCCTGCAAAGGCCGCGGCCGACGCCCTCCATGTGGCGCTTGGATCGGTATACGGAATGGATTATCTTCTGACGTGGAATTGTACGCATATCGCAAATGCCGGGATTCAGCGCGACTTGATGAGAATTATCGCTTCGAATGGATTTGAAATGCCGGTGATTTGTACGCCGCAAGAATTGATGGGAGATGATGGTCATGTGGAAAGACCCGATAGTTGAAGAAATCCGCAAGCATCGCGACGAATACGCGAAGAAATTCAACTACGATCTCAGCGCGATATTCGACGACCTGAGGAAGAAAGAAGCGGCGGATCCCCGCGCCAAACTCGTCTGGCCTTATCCGCCCGCAAACGTAAATGCCGTCGCGGAGCGCAAAGCCAGATACACGACGCGATGATTGCCGGCCGCAGCGACAAGGACGTCACGAGCATGGAAAACTGGGACAAGGATCATCCGGCCGCGAAATGATGGCGGCGATTTCATTCCGTCGGTGACGCCATGCAGAGCGGACTGGTCTTCAACATCCAGAAGTATTCGCTGCACGACGGTCCCGGCATCCGCACGACCGTATTCCTCAAAGGCTGCCCGCTCTGCTGCGACTGGTGCCACAATCCCGAAGGGATTTCGCCTGAGCGCGAGATCGTCGTCGCGGAAACCCGATGCGCCGTGTGCGGCCATTGCCGCGAGGCCTGTCCGTTTTCTGATTCCATCGGCGGGACCGGCGTGCTGCCTGCGCGCAATGAGCCGTGTGATTATTGCAGCAAGTGCGTCGAAGCCTGTCCCACCGGTGCGCGCCAAATGGTCGGCCGCGAAATGACCGTCGCAGAAGTCACGGCGGAGATTCTGAAGGACCGGGTTTTCTACGAGGAGTCCGGCGGCGGCGCGACCTTCTCCGGCGGCGAACCGCTACTGCAATCCGCCTTCGTCATCGAACTGCTCGAAGCGTGCCACGCAAACGGCATCCGCACGGCGGTGGACACCTGTGGGTTTGGACGCTCCGAATCGCTGCTCGCAATGGCACGGCTCGCGGATTTGTTTCTCTACGACATCAAATTCATGGACGACGCCCGCCATCGCGAACATTGCGGCGTCACCAATAGCTTGATTCTGGAAAACCTTCAGGCCCTCGCGCGCGTCCACTCGAACATCTGGATTCGCGTCCCTGTGATTCCCAACGTGAATGATGACGGCGACAATCTATCCGCCATCGCAGGATTCACCGCCACGCTTCCGGGCATTCGGCAGGTGAATCTGCTGCCCTATCACAAGACCGGCCTCACCAAACACGCGCGTCTCGGCCACGAATACGATCTCGCCGACGTGCGACCGCCGTCTGCTGAAAAAATGGAACAGGCCGCCGGTTTGTTTCGCACAACCGGCCTTAACGTCAGAATCGGTGGGCATTGATTTGAGTGGAGCGGTGCCGTCTCGCCACCGCAGAAAAAGAAACGGGCGGCGAGACGGCGCCGCTCCTGTTCATGGCACGGCCTCCACGGTCAGCGTGGCGACGGGGTCGAGGCCGCTGGTGCGCGTATAGGTTCCCGTCGGGTCGGTGCCGCCGGCCTTCGTGCCGGCCCAGACTTCGATGACTTCGTGGGTGACGAATTTGGTGGCTTGGATGACCAGTTTCCATTGGCCGGTTGTAGCCGGGGGCGTTGACCCCGGCTGGCCGGCGGGGGAAGAGCCGGCGTCACCGCCGCCGGCTACAGCAGGTTCCCAGAAAAGTTTCTGCGATGCGCCAATGAGGATCTCGGCGGGGTTGTCGTTGTGCAGGTGCGACCAGCCGGAGCCGAAGTTGATCCAGTATCCATTCTCCATTCCGGCGGCGGTGCCGGGTTTGAGATAGGAGGCCCAGAAGAGTTCGGGGTTGATGGCGGCGGACGGCTCACCCGGAGGGTTCGCCCGGGAAAGCGGGTGAGGTCGCGATGGAAGGTGCCGTCCCATGGGAAGCCGCCGGAGACGCCGCCATCCCATCGCCAGTCGCCGGGCTTGGGGTTGTTTTCGTCGGGCCGTTTGAGGCCGGGAACGTTTTTGCGACATACTAGCCCTCCTTCCGTTTGTTTCTTGTTCTTTTCGGCCAACAAAAGATGGAACT
>CAIVKH010000025.1 GCA_903906425.1 uncultured bacterium | reverse complement strand
TGCAACCCTTTCAGGGTTGACGATGATTTATCTTTTCCCTTTACCCAGGGTAGGCCGGGGCCGGCCAACCCTGGGCTGGCAGCTCTTCACGCCGTTGGCGTGAAGGAAGAAAACCTTGGCGTGAATGTTCCCGCGCAGGCCCGCGGTCTTTTCCAATGATTGGAAGGCTTCTTCCAATGATTGGCAAATTTTCCGCCAATGATTGGAAACTCTCTTCCAATGATTGGAAACCACGCAGGGCGGAAGAGAATTATTTCGCGGGCGCGGCAGCGGCCCGCCGCCTGCGGCGGTCAATGCTCCACCCGACAATGACGAAAGCCGTGGCGACAACAAGCCCTGCAGCTTCGATCCGTTCGGTCTGGCGCAGCCGCGCCGTCGTGCTTTCGATCACCGCCTTCGTCGCCGCGGGCGACGATGCCGATGCCAGTTCGCGCGAGGCCTTGCTGAATACGCGCGAGGCGGTGTAGGCGAAGTATCCAAGCGACAGCGCGGCGATGAATGCGCCGGCATAAACCGCCCAGTGCCTGCGGGGCCTTCTCAAGTCACCCATGCGCGCTTGCGATCAATTTTCCCGGCCAGGACCTGGCGCAGGACGTTTGCGTTTTCCGAAATCTGGAAGTCGAACATGCCCACCACGCAGAAATCCGCGCCGCCTTCGAACGCGTGCTTGAATCCGGTGTGCGGATGAACCGCGCCGGCGGCCAGGACCTTGTAGGCCATCCACGGGCGCTTCACCGAGGCCATGAAATCCTTCGTCGTGTCCGGGTCCTTGCACCAGTAGTTGTCCACATTGTAGTTGTCGATGACATCCTTGTCCTGGTCGGGGCGGCGCGTGGACCAGTAGCTCGTGCTGTGGTAGGTCTTCATGTAGAAGTCCGCCTTGAGCCCGGCCTTTTCCGCGAGCATCGGCGTCCGCAATTCGTGGCCGCCAATCCCGGCGACGATCCCGTTGAGCTGCACCTGCTCGATGAACTGCCCCATGCTGTCGGAGTCATTGTCGCGCGACCACCTGTCGCCGACATTGCCGACCAGCACGATGCCGTCCACGCCGTAGTCGGCGATTCCCTTGATGAACGGCGCCATGTTCTTCTTCGGCGCGTCCACCTGCGCGATGCACTGGATTTTCCCGCCCTGCCGCTTGTAGTCGCCGTAAACCCGCAGCGCGTGTTCGTCGGACGGATTGAAGATCATCGTGTTGATCCCCTGCTGCTCGCACAGCGACCACGTCTCCATGATCTTCGCGTCGGTGAAATAGGCCTTGAGCAAATGCGAGACATAAATCAGATCGCGACTGTGCGCGTAGCCGCTGATCAGATTTCCGCCGCAGATGATGCGGCTGATTTCGACGTTGCCGATCTTGCCCTTCGGGAGAGTCCCCGTTTCCGTGGCCTTGGCCGGCGCGGCTGCGGGCGGAGTTTGCGCCATGAGATTGCGCTCCTCGAAACTCATCATCACAGGAACCGCGGCGCTGGCCGCCAGCGATTTCTTCAGGAACCCTCGGCGCGACACGCTTCGGGTGGGTTCGGTTTGGTTGTTGATCTTCTGGCCGGTCTGGTTCGTTTTCATAATGGTTTCTTTCATCACAAAGTTCGCCGCAAAGTCAGATTATTATCATGAAGATTTGTTCGTAACGAGAGCAGATTTTTTTCGCGGGTTTGTTTTCCAATGCAGGCCGGTTATGCTCCCCGCCTTTTTCATGACCGAAAACGAACAGATGGTGGTACCGCCCGGCGAGCCGGCGCGCAGTTTGCGGCTCTCAATCTACGAGGGCGGCGCCTACACGGTGATGATCGCCGTGACGCTCAGCGCCATCCGCACGTTCTTCGCCCAATCACTTGGCGCAACGGACGCCGACTTCAGCGTGATCACCGCGCTCGCGGCGCTCGGCACGATGGGAGCCGTGGTCGGGCCGCGGCTCGTGCGACGGTTCGGATCGCGCAAGCGCGGGATCATGGCCGCGATCTTGAGCCGGAACGCCTGGCTCCCGATCGCGGCGATTCCATTTCTCGCGTTGCCGCCGCGATGGGGATTGTACGCGCTCATGGCGGCAGTCCTCTTTACGACATTCGTCGAAACGATGGTCGGTAACGCGTGGATGTCATGGATGACCGATCTGGTTCCCGAAGAACGCCGCGGACGATATTTCGGAATGCGCAACGCCATCCACGGCGGCATCGCCATTGCCGCGAGTTGGACCGTCGGTCACACATTCGATTTTTTGCGGAATCCATCGCGGCTTGGTGAATCGAAAGTCTATGCGCCGCTCTTCATTTTCGCCGGACTCTGCGGAATGATTTCCGCCCGCATCATGTCGCGAAAGTGGGAACCCGCAACCCACGCCGAAAAACCGATCCCGGTTTTCGCGACGCTGCGGCTGCCTTTTTCACACCCGGCGTTTCGCCAGCTCATCATCTTCTATCTTTTGTGGACGCTCGTGACCTTCGTTTCCACGCCATTCTGGCAGCCGCACATGATCAAGAATCTGAAGATGGACGGCTCCACCATCGCGATCTACGCAATCCTCTGCGGTCTTTTCAGCCTCATCACGCAGCCGGCTTGGGGACGCATCATTGACCGCTTCGGCAACCGCCCGGTCCTCGCGATCAACATCACCGTCATTTCCTGCCTGCCGTTGCTCTGGCTTTTTGCGCGGCCTGGATTTCTGTGGTGCATCTGGATTGACGCCATTCTCACCGGAATCTTCTGGCCCGGCTTCAACCTCGCGACCTTCAACATCCATTTGCAAACTGCGCCGCGCGAAAACCGCCAGTCCTATCTCGCGACGATCACGGTCATCATCGGCATCACCGGGTTCCTCGCCAGTCTTCTCGGCGGTTTGATCGCGACGAACTTGGCGAGGTTTCACCTGCAATTCTTCGGCTTCCCGCTGGTGAACTATCACATCATCTTTGTGCTCTCCGCCATCGGCCGCCTCGCCATGCTGCCACTCTCGCTGAAACTGCGAGAGGAACGATCTCAACCCGTCGCCGCCGTGCTGGCCGTCGCCGGACAAAAAATTACCGCGACGCTGGACGAGGCTTTGCAGTCCGGAGTTGAGTTGATCCGGCGCTACACGTCGAACCGAAAACCCGGCCAATGACTTTTGCTACGCAAGCGCCGCGACGCAGGCCTTCATTTTTTGCAGCCCGGTCTTCGCGCATTCCTCGGCAGGCAGCTTCCAATATTCGGCGTTGAACAGCTCGATTGAGAGCCACGGATAGGCGCAATTTGCCGCCAGATGCCGCAGAATCTCCGTAATCGGCGCGATGCCGTCACCGGGCCAGATTCGCTGCGGATCCTTGATTTCTTCTCGCGGCGGATTCGCAGGATAATCGTTCATGTGCAAATTGTGCGCCACGCTCCGGCTCAGCATCGCGACAGCGCCCGCGCCGGTGCCGCCTTTATACAGATGAAAAACATCGGCCAGCACACAGGCGTTCGCGTGGCCGGCGCGCGCCGCGATGTAGAGGACCTGTTCAAGCCGGTTCAAATTTGCCGAACCGCCCCAGAATTCGAGTTGCGGAATTACGCCGATATTCTTGCCGATTTCAAGCACCACGCGATAGCGGTCGGCCGCCGCGTCCAGTTCGATCTTCGTCTTTGCGTCGTAGGCTCCGGCCGGCGGCGCGGCGATGTGCGTGCCGCCGAGTTGCGCGATCAAATCCATGTCGTGCTTCATCTGCTCGACGCCCTTCGCGCGCGCCGCATCATCGTTCACGGCCCACTGCGCGAAAGCGATTGCGCTTTGAACCTTCAGGCCGAGGTCCGCGCATTTCTTCTTCATGTCGGCCAGCGATCCGCCACTCGTCGAAAACTTTTCCACATCGGAAAGCCACGGCTCGATCGCGCCGTAGCCGGCCTTCGCGGCCAGATCAATTTGCTCCGGCAGCGTCAGCTTGTAGCCGCGCACCGTCGCCGTGTTCAGTGAAAATCCAAATTCCGGCTTCAGCGGTTCCGGCGCGGCCCCGGCCGCTGCGGCCCGCCCCGCCGCCATCGCACCTGCCGTCACGATTGAGCTTCGAACAAAATCCCGTCGCGAAAATTTCGTATTCATGTTGCGCGACGTTACACAACGCCGCCGCCATTTCCAATGATTGGAAAACTCCGCCGGCGATTTCTTCCAATGATTGGAAAAATCAGAAGGGCAGGTTGAAATTCTGCGGTCTGGCGGGCGGAACGAGAGATTGGAAGCGAGGATTCTGTTGCAGCGGACCGAAGCGCTGGTCCTGCCTGATTATTTCGCGCGCGGGTTCTCCGCCGAGGTCAACGGCGCGCTTGATCCAGTTGATCGTGTCATTGGGTTTGTTCATGGCGAGATTGACGGCGGCAATATCCGTCATGAGTTTCACGTTGCCGGGTTGAAGCTCAAGGGCGCGGCGAAGGGCCGTTTCAAGAAGTTCCCATCGCTTGCCGTTGGCGAATAACTGGGCGACCTGCATGCAGGCCTCAACGGGCAAATTCGATGCGCCAAGCACACTGCGGGTCAG
>CAIVKH010000024.1 GCA_903906425.1 uncultured bacterium | reverse complement strand
GTGCCGGGCGATGGCGAGCAGGTGGTCGAACTGCGATGCCTGCAGGACAACCGCGTCGCATCGTCCGCGCGCTCGATCTATCTGCCGTCCACGCCGCGAAACGCTTCGGTCAACAGCGCCAACGACCGGCGCGACTATCGCAGCGCGCTGCTTGCGCGATGCCTGGCCACGCCGAAGACCCGCTCGCCCTGCGCCGGCTGGGACATTGACATTTGGATGACGCTGCAAAGCATTGTCGAGCCGTACGCCGGCAATGCGCTGCTCGAGCAGTTGTTCGAGCGCGGTCGCGCCGATCTCCAGCGCCGTCCGCCGGAGGAGCGGTATCTGCTCGAAGACATCTACATTGAAAACATGCGCTATGCCTCGCCGAGCAATGTGCTGGCATGGATTGACAAGCTCGAACAGAGCGAGAATGACACTTCGCGGCGGTCCACGTGGGAGAAGCGGCGGTTCCAATTTTATCTCTACGACCTGGACAATCCCGTGAAGGCGCGGGCCGTCGTGGACAGCATGAGAAGCGGTGCGGCGGCGCCGGACCAGACGGCGCGGATGCTGATCTGCGCGGGCGACCTGGAGCGCATGGCCGGGAATTTCGAGCAGGCGCAAAAATATTACATCGAGGCTTCCGACCGCTACCGGCAGACGCGCACGAAGGCCTCCGCGCCAACTGCCGGCGTGCCCGCGGCCGGTGATGCAGACTGGCGTATCGGCGCGGTCCGCATCGGGGCGTACGCCCGCGACGTGGACAACCTGATCGCGCAGTCCGACTGGCTCGGTGCGCGGAAGGAGCTCGACAAGTGGGAGCGCCAATTTCCGCTGAGCAAGATCAATGGCGAGTTCTGTGTCTGCGAGGCGCGATTCTATTTCCGGATCAAAGATTACAAGCGGGCTGAGCGCATTCTCGCGCCGTATGTCAAGGCGACAGACAATGCACCTGAACTGCCCTCCGCGCTGCAAATGCGGTTCGAATGCCTGATGCAGTTGGACCGCCAGAGCGAGGCCGCAGAACTCGCCGCCGACATTGAAAAACGTTTCCCGGGAAATCCCGTCGTCGAATATGTGACGACGCGGGCGTCTGCCGATCTGCTAAAAAAGGCGCGCGAGTTGAAGGCGGCGCCGCCCAAGGCCATCCCATGAAAACAAGAATCATCCTCGGCTTGTTGCTCGCTGCAACCGTCGCCACGGTTTGCGCGGCAGAAAAGAAGACGGGCCACACCGGCACGGAGCAATCGTCGCGGCTCTACACTTCGACTGACGCCGGCGCGGGTGGCGGAATCGAAGTGAAGGTCAACCGCTCCGTGAAGAATCTTCAGGCGGCGTTTGCGATTCCAGAATTCGAGCCGAAGTTCGTTTACAAAGGCTCAGTCAGCGGCGGCGACACTGCATCGTTCACTGGGTTGCCCACCGCGAAATACGACCTGCTGCTCGTGTTCGAGGATTCTTTTTATGAGGGTTTCAGGCTCACCCGCGACGAGGACAAACTGACTCCGGCCGACAAGACGAGTATCTCGGCTGCGATCAACAAGGGGACGCAGTTTTTCAATTTGAAGCAGCTTCACCGGATGGAAGGTACTTCAGGGGCCGACGGGCAGGCGATGGTTGTCTTGCAGGAGATGCGGACGAAGCCGGTCACGCTGCAGGATGCCTCGGTGCGCAGCGACATCCAGATTCGCAGCCTCAAGCTTGCGGTGATGGATCAGGTCGGCCCCGGATGGGCGCTGACGCAGACGCGCGAAATCATCCGGCAGGAAGTCGCCAACAACGAACGAAAAGGCCCGCTGCCGCATCACTACAACTCCGCGCTTGGCGCGATCCGCGTGACCGATTCGGTGAAAAATTTGGGACTTGTTGATCTGACAAAAAACTAAAGGACAAAAATCATGGCACACATTCAATTTACAAGCGGGCCGCTGGCGCAGCGATCCATCACGCTCCAGGGCGAAATGCACCTTGGCCGCGCGTCAGATGCCGAGATACATCTCGACGACCCGGCCGTTTCGGGCCATCACGCGCGTCTGGTTCTGACGCCGAGCGGCGAAGTGGTCCTCACGGATTTGCAGAGCGCGAACGGCACACTTGTCAACGGCAATACAATCACGCGCGTCACGCTTCGCGAAAGCGACATGGTCGAAATCGGCCTGAGCCGCTTCACGGTTCACATCGGTTCGCCCGTCGCCGCGCCACGGCCAGCTCCAGTTGTAGCACAACCGCCTGCGCGGCCCGTCGCCGCACCGACACCACCACCCGCGCCTCCGCCGCGTCCCGCTCCGGTGACGCCGCCGTTGCCGGCAGCGCCTGTGGCTGCGCCCCGTCCGCCGACGCCCGCTCCCGCGCCGGTTGTGACGGGCGAACCCCGCGTCGTGAGTGCCGCGCCGGTTGCACAGCCGCGTCCGCCTGAACCGGCGCGGCAGCCCGAGGCGCCGCGTCCGCGTCCGATTGCATCCGTGATTCCGCCCGCGTCTGCCACGCAGGACGATGTGCTTCTTGTCGAGAAGATGCAGGAATTCACGAAGGACATCCGCCGCGAAGTCGCGAAGGTCATTATCGGTCAGATTGACGTGCTCGAAGAGGTTCTCATGTGCATGATCGCCGGCGGCCACGCGCTGCTCATCGGCATGCCCGGTATGGCGAAGACCACGATGGTCCGCACCATCTCGCAGGTTCTCGACCTGAACTTCAAACGAATCCAGTTCACGCCCGACCTGATGCCGACGGACATCACCGGCACCGAAGTGCTCGAGACAGATCGCACGACGCAGGAAAAGAATTTCCGTTTCATCGCCGGGCCGCTGTTCTGCAACATGCTCCTCGCCGACGAAATCAACCGTACGCCGCCGAAGACGCAGGCCGCGCTGCTCGAGGCGATGCAGGAAAAAAGCGTCACCATCGGCAACAAAACCTACAAACTCGACGCGCCGTTCTTCGTGCTCGCCACGCAGAACCCGATCGAGCAGGAAGGCACCTATCCGCTTCCCGAAGCCCAGATGGACCGCTTCATGTTCAACATCTGGGTTGACTATCCGAAGGAAGATGAAGAGGAAGCCGTCGTCAAATCAACAACCGTCACCACGGCCGGCGAACCGCAGGTCGTCATCTCGAAGGAGCAGTTGCTCCAGTTGCAAAGCGTCGTGCGCAAGATTCCGGTCAGCGACCACGTCATCAAATATGCCGTGCGCCTCGCGCGCGCCACGCGCCCCGCCGCCGAGGGCACGCCGGACTTCATCAAGCAGCACGTTCATTGCGGCGCAGGTCCGCGCGCCGGCCAGTTCCTCGTGCTCGCCGCGAAGGCCCGCGCCGTGCTCGACGGCCGGATTCACGTCGGCTGTTCGGACATCCGCAAGGCGGCGCTGCCGGTCTTGCGCCACCGCATCCTGACGAATTTCGCCGCCGACGCCGAGGGCCTGACCTCGTCGCACCTGGTCAAGAAACTCCTCGACGCCATTCCCGAACCGTCGGAAAACGACTACAATCCGCCGGCGCGCTGACCGCGCCGATTCAAGCGCCGCTTCCAATCATTGGAAATTTCCGCAGCCGAAAATTCCAATGATTGGAAAATTTATCTGCGAAGCCGGCCGCTGAAGTCGGGCGAAGAAGCCGACACAGACGTTCAGCGCCGGCCGGCCTGCGCGAAGGCCGCGGGTGACATTCCGTACACGCGCTTGAACGCCCGCGAAAAGTGGTACGGGTCCGCGAAACTCACATCCGAAGCAACTTTCTTCACCATCGCGCCGGGCGCCTGCAAAAGCCCCGCCGCGTGTTTCATTTTCAGCCGCTGCAAAACCTGGTAGGGCGTCACGCCCGCGAACCGCGTGAACAGGCGGCACAGATATGCCTCGTCCAGATGGCAGGCCTTTGCCAGTTCCCGCGTGCTGTGCAATTCCAGCGCGCGCGATTCCAGAAATTCGCGGCATCGCGAATACGTCGTGAAGGCCGGCGTGCCCGCCGCGCCTGCGGGCAGCGCAATCGTCCCGATCTTCATCAGCAACAATTCCAGCCAGACCGCGCAGAGTTTTTTTGCCGCGTCGTCCTCGCGCGCGCCGTCGCGGACGAGCGAGTCAAAAATGTCCAGCACCTCGTCCGGCCGCGCCACCTGCACGGCGCGGCCCGGCCGCAGCGGCCCGTCGCGGAAAAGTTTCGCGCCGGCCCGCCCGGAGAAGTCCGCAAAATATTTCACCAGCGGATCGAGCGGATCGGTCGTGATGCGGTGCGGCACGCGCGGGCCGTAGGCGAATGCGACGCCCGCGCGCAGCTCGTGCGTTTTGCCCGCCAGTACGAGCGATCCGCGGCCCCGCGCGACATATTCGACGCACAGGAACCGGAAGCCCGTCCGATTGATTTCGTAGCCCGGCGCGCAGTGTTCGACGCCGCCGCACACGAGCTGAAGCGTCGCGCCTTTGCGCGGTTTCAAGTCGAGGTAAAATCTGCGCGCAGAGTGGACCGCGGTCGCGATGAAATCCGGCTGGCGGGTGGTTGTCACGAAGTCAATCCTTGCCATCCCGCCGGAACGACTGCCAGAACAAATTTCCGGCGCAGCGCGGCGTCACGCCGGGCGCATCGCAACTTCCGCGCGAAGCGACCGCGCGGTTTCGGCGTTCACGTCTGCGGGCGTCAGGGTCATCGCGTTGGCCGCGCCGCAGGCGAGGCCGAGTTTGACCGCTTCGGGCATTTGATCGCCTGCGAGCAGCGCCGCGGCGATTCCGGCGGTGGTGGCATCGCCGCTGCCGACGGCGTTGACGGTTTGGATTTTCGGTGGCGTGAAAATGCATGCGCTTTTTTCGCCGACAAGAAATGCGGTGCGCGCGCCGTTCGTCACGAGCACCCATTGCGCGCCGCGCCGTTGAAGTTCCTGCGCGGTCTCGATGATGTCGCGGCGGCTTCGCATCGGGCGGCAGAACGTGAGGCCGAGTTCGTGGACGTTGAGTTTTGCCAGCAGCGGCGCGTGCGTGAGCGCGGCGAGCAGCGGCTGCTTTTGCGAGTCAATCAGCAGCGGCGTTCCGGCCTCGCGGGCGGCGCGCGCGAGCATCGCATAAATGTCCACCGGCGAATGCGGCGGCAGCGCGCCGGCGATGATCGCGCTGGCCGCCTGCGGCAGCAGATCGCGGCAGCGTGCGGACAGCGCGCGCCATTCGGAGTCATCGGGCGTCGCGGCTTCCTCGACGAGTTCGGTGACGGTGTTGCGGCCGTCTTCCATGAGCGTGGTGCAGATGCGCGTCGGCGCGGGAATCTCGACACATTGTTCGGTGACGCCGCGCGCGGTCAGCAGATTGCGCATCATCGCGCCGGTTTCGCCGCCGAGAAAACCGGTAAGCATCGGATCGGAGCCGAGCGCTCGCAGCACGATTGCGACGTTGACGGCCTTGCCCGCGGGGCTGAGCGTGACTTTGCGTGCGCGGTTGACCTCGCCGCGCTTGACGCGCTCGAATTCCATCGTCCGTTGGAGGGCGGGCGTTGCGCCGATGCATAGAATTGGTTTTTGCATGGTCGCGTTTTGTAGCGGCTCGCGCGGGAATTTCCAATCATTGGAATTGTCCGCGGCGAAATTTTCCAATGATTGGAAATTCCCGCGGCGCAAAGTTCCAATGATTGGAAAGTGCGATCCGGCCAAATTCCAATGATTGGAGGAGGAGGCGCTATTTGCCGGTGACGATGGTGCTGGTGGAAAGGCCGTTGTTGTCGGAGGCGGTGACGATGGTCTGGCCGGCGGCGGTGCTGGTGAATACGACCTGAGCGCCGTTGGTTGCGTTCAGGTGGCCGTATTTGGTTTTGTTCAGGGACCAGCGGATCGAGGCGCCGGAGATCGTGTCGCGTGCGCTGAGCGTGACGGAGGAATTTACCGCGATGGTGGCGTTGGTCGGCGAGATGAAAATGCCGCCGACGGTGATGGTGGCCGCTGCGGTGTTGTGGTCCTGATCGGTGGCGGTGATCTGGACGGTGCCGTCGCTGCCGTTGCTTTCGAAGAGGGTTTGATAGCCGGTGGTGACGCTGAGCTTGCCGAGGGCGGACGAGCTCAAGCCCCATTTTATCGTGGCATGTTCGGTCGCCGAATCGTTGGCGGAGAGCAGCAGGGTGTAGCCGGCGGTGACGAATGGATTGACGGGCGTAATCGTCAGGCTGCCGATGGTCGCCGTTGCGCGGACACTTGCTTTGAGGCCCGGTTCGCTCCACGTGCCGCTCATCGTGGCCGTGGAGGAGTTTTTCTTCAGGCTTCCTTCGATCGTGACGGGCTGGCCGGCCGTGGTCCCGCCTTTGAGCGTGAATTTTGATTCCGTGTCAGTGTTGTCGGCCACTTTGTCGAGGGCGCCTGCCCACGAGCCGCCGGCGTTGTCCACGGCTGTGAGCTGCTTGCCGCTCTGGGTGAGGTTGAATCGGGTGACCAGCGCGCCGCTGTTGGCGGGCGATGCGACCGCGCTGCCGGAGTTGTCGCCGACATATTCGCCGCTGAAATCAATTTCAGAAACGATGGAGGTTCCGCCGTTGATGTCGCAGCTGGCGACGAGCACGGCGGCACAAGCGGCGAACGTCGCCCCAATGACAAATCGAAATGGCTTCACAATGTTCCTCATCTTTCTCAACGCGCCGACAATGGGCGCTGGTCAGAATCTCCCGACCACCATGACAAAATATTCCGGCCTGCGCAATCGTCCACGCGGGACGGGTGCCGACGATATTATTCGTTGGATTGCCGGCGGAAAATCGGCACGCTGGATCGCATGAAAACTTTTCTGCGTCTGCCCTCCGTCGTTCTTGCACTCTTCGCCATCGGCTCGTTCGCGCAATCCGTGGATGCGCTGCGCTGCGAATATCTCTTCAATCCGGCTGGCCTTGATGTGGTGAAGCCGCGGCTGAGCTGGCAGATCAAATCAGATGAGCGCGGCGTGATGCAGACGGCGTATCAGATCCTTGTTGCATCGTCGGCGGACAAGCTTTCGGATGACGCGGGCAATCTGTGGGACAGCGGCAAGGTCGCATCGGACCGGTCCATTCATGTCGAATATGCCGGCAAACCGCTCGCGTCGCGGGTGCAGTGCTTCTGGAAAGTCCGCATCTGGCATGGCGGGGAAACTCCGACGAAGTGGAGCAGGCCGGCGATGTGGACGATGGGGCTGCTGAATCCGGCGGACTGGAAGGCCAAATGGATCGGTTCGCCGACGACCAACATGGTCGAGGCCGCGCCGATGCTGCGGAAGGAATTTTCCGTCGAGAAAAGGATCAGGCGTGCGACGGCATACGTGACGGGCCTCGGCTACTACGAGCTTTCGCTGAACGGAAAAAAAGTCGGCGACCACGAGCTCGATCCGAAGAACACGCGCTACGACAAACGCGTTTTGTACGTAACCTATGATGTGACGAAACAGCTTTCGCGCGGCAAAAACGCGCTGGGTGTGATGCTCGGCAATGGCTGGTACAACTATCACAACAAAAATGCGTGGGACTTTGACACCGCGCCGTGGCGTGCGAAGCCCGAACTGCTGTTGCAACTCGAAGTCGAATTTACCGACGGCACCGTCCAGCAGATTGTCAGTGACGAGTCGTGGAAATATTCAACCGGCCCGATCATCTTCGACGCGATGCTCGCCGGGGAGATCTATGACGCGCGGCTGGAGCGCAACGGGTGGAATGCAACGGGCTACGACGATTCGAAATGGGCAGCCGCAAAAGTCGTGTCCGCGCCAGAAGGAAAGCTGACCGCGCAAATGATCCCGCCGATCCGCGTGACCGAGACGATCAAACCGGTGAAGATCACGCCGCTGAAGCACGGTGCCTACCTTGTGGATTTCGGACAGAACCTCGCCGGCACTTTCCAAATCAAGGCCAAGGGCAGGGCGGGAACGGACATAAAAATCGAGACCGCCGAGTTGCTCCACACGAACGGCACGCTGAACGCGGACAACATCAAATCGTTTTCGAAGTCCTATCCGTTCCAGACCGACCATTACATAATGAAAGGAAGCGGAACGGAAACGTGGCGGCCGCGGTTCATGTACGGTGGATTTCAATATGCGCAAATCACCGGTTATCCCGGTGAGCTGAAGCCCGGCAATATCGTTGCGCTAGTCGAGCATACCGATTTTGTGCCGGCCGGAACGTTCAAGTGCTCCAATGAACTCCTCAATGACATCCAGCACTGCACATGGTGGTCCTACGTGAATAATTTCCACGGCCACCCGACCGACTGCCCGAATCGCGAGCGCAACGGCTGGACCGGCGACGCGCACCTCGCCGCCGAAACTGGGCTGTACAACTTTGACGCCGCCGCAAACTACACGCAATGGATGCGCGATTTCCGCGATGAGCAGCGGCCCGATGGCGTGCTGCCCGGCATCATCCCGACCGGCGGCTGGGGCTACAAATGGGGGCAACGGGCCCGCGTGGGATTCCGCCGCGATCTTGATTCCGTGGTATCTCCACCAATATTGTGGCGATGACCGCATCCTCGCCGAGCAGTACGACAACATGAAACGCTATGTGGATTACCTCACCACGCGCGCCGTCAACGGCATCGTCGGCATCGGCCTCGGTGACTGGTGTCCCGCCAAGACCAAGACGCCGGAGAAGGTCACCTCCACCGGCTACTACGCCTGCGATGCCGCCATCCTCGCGAAGTGCGCTGAAATTCTTGGCAAAAAAGAAGACGCCGAAAAATATCGAGGCCTCTTCGAAAGCATCAAAGCCTCCTTCAATCGCGAATTCTTCAAGCCGGAGAAATGCACCTACAGCAGCAACGAACAGGCCGCCGTGAGCTGCGCGCTCTATCAGAACCTCGTGGAACCCACGCACTGCACGTCCGTCGTCAGCAATCTCGTGGCGAATTACGAGCAGCATCAGGGTCATCTCGATTGCGGAATTCTCGGCACGAAATACATCATGCACGCCCTGACCGACAATGGTCGTCCCGACATCGCCTACGCCCTTGCCACGCAGGTCACCCCGCCAAGCTGGGGCGCATGGGTCAAACGCGGCGCCACCACGCTGTGGGAAGGCTGGGACGGCAACGGCACGCACAATCACATCATGTTCGGCGACGTCTCGGCATGGTTCTATGAAACGCTTGCCGGCATCCAGTCCGACCCGGCCGCACCCGGTTTCAAGAACATCATCATCAGGCCGTATTGCCCTGGCGGGCTGCAATGGGTCCAAGCCACGCACACCTCGATGTACGGCCCGATTTCCGTCTCATGGAAACGCCACAACCAACGCTTCATGCTCGACCTCGAAATTCCGCCCAACACCACCGCAAAAATTTTCTTTCCCGCCCGCTCCGCAGACGCCGTGACCGAAAGCGGCAAATCCGCCCTAAAATCATCCGGCATGAAATTCGTCGCCATGGAAAACGGTTGCGCCGTCTTCGAATCCGGATCGGGAAAATATTCCTTCGCCACCGAATAACGGGTGTCAATTTCCGCCGGATGCGGAATGCACGCGCAGGGCTGAAGAGCGGAAGAGAAACACGCCGCGTTTGTTGAGGCCTTTGACGGCGACGTTGATCACTCCGGGTTTGAAGAATGCGAGTGATTGCGAACCGGTGAAGGCATCGCCTTCGCGTTTCAATTCGACATCAATGTTGAGGTCTCGCGTTTCATCCAATTTCTGGCTCACCGAAACCTGCATCTTCGTTTCATCGAGCCGGGCGGGCAGATCAACATCGGAAACACGGATGAAAAGCGTCTCGCCAGTTTGAAAATCCGTCACGTCCTGATCGCCATTGGAGGCGTTGGAAAATCCGATACGCAAAACTGCGGGGCCCGCGCTTTCGACGGCAGTGGCGTCCGACTGGATGGCGGTTCTGACGGTGGCGACTTGCGGCGTTGCAGGCTGCGCCGCATTGGCGGCTGTTTCAATGGTGGCGCGACTTGCCGGCGTCGCGGCTGCTGCGACAATTTGTTGGGCCGCCACGCGGGCGCTTGTTTGATTGGCGAGAGTCGCGACCTCGGCATCCGGGAGCGCGCGATTATAGATGCGCAACTCATCAACCAGCCCTTTCCAGAACCTGTCTGGCGATCTCGAATAGCCATTGCCGACGGCGACATTCCGCAGGTCGGAATTGATTCTTCCCTTCTGCGTGCCCGAGAAAAGTTTCTTCCCGTTAAGCCAGCCGCCATAGGTCGTCTCGGTCCACGCAAACGCGACATGATACCATGTGCGCGCCTGCATGTTTGACATGTAGAGAAAGCCGCAGGGATCATGATATGGCCCGACGCCCACGCAAAAATCGGAGGGCGCACCTTCCTCAAAACGGATGCAATCGTCCCAGTTGGCGAAACTCGTCGAGAAGGGATTGCGATGGTTTTCAACCGCGTCGGCATTCATCCAAAACGCGATCGTGCCTTGCGGAACTTTGCCCAGGTTTCCGATAAGAACGTAGTCGTTGATTCCCCGGAAGTGATACGCGCCGCCGATGACGCCATCTGCGGCGGCGGTCGCGCCCTGGACCCAGCCAGCGTGATCGTGACCACTCATGTCGGCGAGCAAGCCTTTGCCCGTATCATTGAAATTGTAATACGCAACAAGGCCGTCGTTCACGCCCGCGAGTGCTCGTGACGCGACAACTGCGAACAAGCCGGCAAAAAGAATCATTCTCATAAGATCACCTGCCGCCAATCCCCATAGACAACTCTTCCGATGCAATCAAGCGCGCCGAGAATATATCTCTTTGTGAGCGCCGCCCGCGAAATTTCCAATCATTGGAAATGCCCGTCCCGAAAACTTCCAATGATTGGAAATTACGATTCGTGTTTTTGCGGCGCCGTCGGCACCGGCGGCCGTGTTTGAATTGACACGGCGATTCAGTCCGAGAATATTGGCGTTCGAAACGTTTCGGAAGAAATATGGAGAGTTGACTTATGCGCACGATGATCCGTCTGATGACTGCACTGCTTGCGATTTCTACGATGGCCGCCGAACCGGCGATTGTGCCCAAGACTGTCGAGATGACGGTGAACGCAGGATCGTTCACGTTCACGGCGAATACGACGATCAGCGGGTCGCGCGAGCTTGGAAATGAAGCGACGTATCTGGCGAATCTCATCAACAAGCCGACAGGTTTTCTTCTCAAGGGGCTGCCTGAAATCAAACAGCATCCCGCGGACGTGCAACTCGAAATTGATTCGTCGCTGGCCGGGCTTGGTCCTGAGGCCTACACGCTTTCGGTCACGCCGAGATCGATCGTGTTGAAAGGTGCGTCGCCGGCCGGCGTGTTTCGCGGCATCCAGACGATCCGCCTGTTGCTGCCGCCGCAGATCGAAAGCCGGACGAAGGTCGCGGGCATCGCGTGCGATGTTCCCGATGTCGAGATCAAGGACTATCCGCGTTTCGCTTGGCGCGGGCTGATGCTCGATGTCAGCCGCCACTTCTTCGCGAAGGAAGAAGTCAAAAAACTTCTCGATGCGATGGCGCTGCAAAAGATGAGCACGTTCCACTGGCATCTGGTGGACGACAACGGCTGGCGCATCGAAATCAAAAAATATCCGAAGCTCACGCAGGAGGGCGCGTGGCGGAAGGAAATCGGCTTCGGCCTGGATCCGAAATCCAGCACGACCTACGGCCCGGACGGCCGCTATGGCGGTTTTTACACGCAGGACGACATCCGCGAAGTTGTCGCCTATGCGGCGGCGCTGCACATCACGGTCATTCCCGAAATCGAAATGCCCGGACACGCCGGCGCGGTACTCTCAGTTTATCCTGAATTCAGTTGCGAAGGCAAAAAGCTGAGCACCGACATGGGCGCCGGTGTTCATGCCAGCGTCTATTGCGCCGGAAACGACGACGCGTTCACCTTTGTGCAAAACGTCCTGACGGAAGTTTTCGCGCTGTTCCCGGGCAAGTACGTCCACATCGGCGGCGATGAAGTGCCGAAGGGGAACTGGAAGAAATGTCCGAAGTGCCAGGAGCGGATCAAGGCCGAAGGGCTGAAGGGCGAGCACGAACTTCAAAGCTATTTCATCCGCCGCATCGAAAAATTTGTCAACGCGAACGGCAAGACGCTCATCGGCTGGAGCGAAATCCGCGAGGGCGGCCTTGCGAAAAACGCCGCGCTGATGGACTGGATCGGCGGCGCGGTCGAAGGCGCCAGCGATGGCCACGATGTTGTCATGTCGCCCACGTCGCATTGCTATTTGGATTATGCGCAGGGCAAGCACGGCGAACCGCGCTCCATCGGCGGATTCGTTCCGCTCAAGAAAGTTTACGATTTCGAGCCGATACCCGCGAAGCTGAAGCCCGAGTTTCAGAAGCACATTCTCGGCGCACAGGGCAACCTCTGGACCGAATACATCGCCTCGCCAGGCCACATGGAATACATGGCCTTCCCGCGCGGCTGTGCCATTGCCGAAGACACCTGGACGCCCGCGAAGGAAAAGAACTACGAAGACTTCCGCGCCCGCCTCGCAAACATCTTCGCCCATTTCGACGTCATGGGCGTGAACTATCGCAAGCTCACCGAGGAACCGAAACCCCTCGCCGGGTGGAAGAGCGGCGAGACCAAGGAAACCTTCGCCCCACAAACCTGGGACATCAGCTCGCAAATCAAGGACGCGGGAAAATATGAAGTCGCCTTCCAATACACCGGCGGCACCTGCCGCCTCGACATCGAATGGGCCACGCTGCTCGTCAACGGCAAGGAAGTCGCCCGCGACACGCATGCCGGTCAAACCGGCGCCAGCACGAAAAACAACGTGTACAAACTCAAACTCGACGCCCCCGTCGCCGGCGCAAAATACGAACTCCAAGCCAGCATCCGCAGCGACGGCGGCACCGATTCCAACGGCGACATCACCGTTCAATTCGTGAAATAAAAAAGATCGGCGACACTCCTGTCGCCGCCTTTCAAGATTTCATCGCCAGCCGCGCCAAGGCTCGACAGTGAACTTCCAATCATTGGAAAAGGCCGCCGCACAAACTTCCAATCATTGGAAAAGGCCGCCGCACAAACTTCCAATCATTGGCCACTCCGATCACCCGTACGCTGACTTCTGACCTCTGTCCTTCATCCTCTCTTCGTCTGTCTTCTCTCCTTCCGCCGTCATCAGGGAATACCTGAAAGTGCGTGCTTTTGCATTTATAACTTGCTCGCAATAATTGAACGCGGGATTTTGCGCGGCGTCACAGGTGGTTTGCGTCTTGGTGGGTCGCGAGGTGAATGTGAAACGGGGTAAAATAATCAGTGGTGCGGCAGCCGGTATTCCGGCTACACTTCTCACCGCTCACCGCTCACCGCTCACCGCTCACCGCTCACCGCTCACCGCTCACCGCTCACCGCTCACCGCTCACCGCTCACCGCTCACCGCGGATTTCCTTTCCTTATTATAGCGCGTATGGAGCGACGGCATCTTGCCGTCGCACGACGGCTGGAAGCCGTCATTCCGCAAGTGACTCATATCGGGCCAAACCCGGAAACATCCCGGCCTTGGATCGTCGCCACCCGGCCCAGCGCTCTTTCCATCAACCGCTGCCCCGTAGCGAGCTTTCCCCGTTTCGCCGCCAAGCAGGGAAACTTGACGGTTTTCTTTGCCAGGATCGTCGCGACATTTGCCCGCCTCGTCATGAAGTGGGCAAACGAAACGATTTCATTTCCGAAGATCGCCGCGAAGTGGGCAAACGAAACGATTTCCTTTCCCAAGCTCGCCGCAAAGCGGGCAAACTTCATGACGATCTTTGCCAACTTCGTCGTGTCCTTTGCCAAGATCGCGATGATCTTTGCCCACTTCGCCGCGAAGTTTCCCAACATCAAGCCGGCCGTGCAAAACGAAATTGCTCGGAATCTGTTGTTTCAAGCCAATTTGCATCACATTTGGCCATTGTGTCCGATTTTCAACACTGTCTGAAGGAAAAACAAAAGAACAACATAAGGAGATGATTAGATGAGCGTAATTCTGCATGTAGCATTAGATTTTACCCAGTTGCCAGACGCCGGACTTGACGAGTTCGCCATGAAGATCGTCACCGACCTGACCGGCAACCCCGCCTTTCCGGCACCGCCGGTGGCTCTGCCGGCCTTGAAGGCGCTTGTCACGGGCTTTTCCACCGCGCTCGCCAACATGGCGCAGGGCGGCCCGGCCTCCACCGCGGCGAAAAACAACGCCCGCGACGCCTTGATTGCCGGTTTGCGTCAGGAAGCCGCCTATGTCCAGACCAACCACGGCAACGACATGGCCACCCTGCTTTCCAGCGGCTTCAACGCCGCCAGCACCAACCGCGCCCAAACTCCGCTCGACCAGCCCGTCATTTCGGGCATCACCAACGGCACCAGTGGCCAGTTGCTCGTCACCGTCGGACGCGACCCCAACGCCGCATGCTTCGAAATGCGATGCGCGGCCATCGGCGCGGGCGGAACTCCCGGCCCGTGGCAGAGCGGCGGACTCAGCACCAAATCCCGCAACATGCCCCTCAACGGCCTGACGCCCGGCACCACCTACAGCATACAGGTCCGCGCCGTCGGCGGCTCCACCGGCTACAGCGACTGGAGCGACCCCGTCAGCCACATGAGCATGTAATGAACTAAGGCAACGGCCCCGCCCCGAACCATCGGGGCGGGGCAGCGACACCTATTTCAAGCGGTTGAAGAAAATTTCCAGAAGAAACGCCAATGATTGGAAATTAACTTGAGAGTGTGCGCGCCGTTCTAATGACGATTTGTGAGCAGGTTGAAAGTTGCTCCCTTGAGCTAGTATGATTAAAAAGCGAGTGACCCCTCAGACAGAGAAAGGTAAAAGTTCAATGAAGACAAAGATACCGACGTTCGCGAGCCCGCTATGGCAGGCGCTACTCGCAATGGCATTCGCCATTCTTTCAACTGGCAGCAGCCTGGCATTCAGTATTGGAGACCACGTCGTCGTGGTAAATGGGCCGTGGAATGTTCGCCAGACACCTAGCACTAGTGGGACGAGTTTGGGAACCCAGACAACGGGGGCGACCGGTACAATCGCAGGCGGACCCACGACCGCAACGGGGTACACATGGTATAATGTGAACTTCAGTTCTTCTCCAAGCGGATGGATTGTGCAAGATGGGCTAACGTTAGTAGTCACGCCGACGACCTATGCGATCACGCCGAACCCGGCGACGGTGGGCGAGAGCGCGGGGTCGCTGACCTTTACAATCACGCGATCGGGCGGCACGCCGGCAGAGACGGTCTATGCCAGCACGACGGCAACCGAAGGCT
>CAIVKH010000023.1 GCA_903906425.1 uncultured bacterium | reverse complement strand
CCAAGCCATCAAGGGCGCGAAGCAAAAGGAAATGCTCGTAGTGCAATTCCTCGTCCGTCTTCGCCGTCCATGTCTCGGCGGACGTCGTCATCTGCTTCGCGAGTGCCTGCGCGAGCGTGTCGCATCGCGCGGCGGTTTCCCGTCGCTCGCGTGCGCAACGGTCAACGAAGCTTTCGGTTTCGGTCGTTTCGGTCGTCGTCGTGTTCTGTGTCGTTTCGTTCATGTTTCGTGTCTTTCTCTGTGTGTTGTGTCTGCTGCTCAAATGCTCAATGCCTGCTGCCGTGTGTCGGCCTTCGGCGTCCTCGTGCCGGTCGTGTAGAACGTCGGAATCAGCGCGAAAACGTCGCGCACAAATTCCATTTCCGTCTGCTTCGGCTGGCGTGTGGTGATTTCGATTTCCACCGGCGCGCCGATTCGTGCGAGCGCGGCCTGTGTCGGCTTCCTCGTGGTGATGCCTTCAATCTTTCCGGTCGTGGCGTTCTTCGTAATCCACAAAGGGCGGATTGTTTTCTTCATGGTGCGACCTCCGCGACGAAGTCGAAAAACTGTCCGCACGAATCGTCTCGCTGATAATCGTCCAGCGTGACGGCGTCGTAACACTGCGACCGCGGCAACGCCTCGTTGTCCACGATCACGACGACGGCGCTGTCGTGCTTCTCGCCGGCCATGCGGCGGGCCTTCTTGAATGCGTCGAGCATCTTCATGGAAAGTTCGCTCCCCGCATTCCCCGCGCGATGAGCGCGAGAAGTGCGAAGATCAAAAGGGCTTCAATCAAGATCACGGCGCGGCCTGCTGGTGTTTCGGGAACGCAATCGCCATCGCGTGCGCGAGTGCTTCTTGAACATTGCGGCCTGCCTTCAAGTGCGCTGCGAGCTGGCGCAATGCAAAATCCTTCCGGCGGATCAACGTCGCCATGATGCTCGCGGCTTCCTGCGGTCTGTCGGTCAAAAGCCGTGCATAAAAATCAGGCTTCTGCTCCTGCGTCGGCTCTGCTGGTGCGGTCGGCGCAACGGGCGCGGCCTCGGCTGCGGGCTTCGTGGTTTCGGTCGTGGTGTTCTGCTTCTGGTTCTTCTTCATCGTCTGTCTCCGTCTCAGGCAATCGCCTGTGTGTTTGTTTCAACGGCGATCACGCGACCGCCGAAAGTGGAAAGCGCAAGCGCGAGCGTGTGCGCTGCGTGCTGCTGGAAATCGAATCCGCCGTGCAAGCGGCGGGCTGCTGTCCGTGCTTCTCTTACCGTGTGCTTAGCTGGTCGGACGGAAGAGTCAGGAGCTTCCCGCCGGCCCGTCTGATTGGTGGATGTGTGTTTCATGTGTGTACCCGTGGTTTGTTTTGTGGTCATAGCCGTTCGTCCGTTTTCGTCTTTCGCTTCGCCCCTCTGGAAGCGGCCCGGCGGTGGGCGGAAAGGGAGATTCCCTTTAGGGGGGCACCGTCCACGAAGTGGTTCCCCCACCGCCAAAGGGACGCGGCGAGCGAAAAGACAAAACGGCACGAGCGGAATTTGGACGATGACCACAACAACACGGACCGGACACGGTCGCGTGCGAGAAACGAGTCCACCGATCAGCGCAGAGGGCCGAGCGGAATTGAAATACATCCCCGGTTCGGGGCTTGGGGCGCGATGATTCTTCGAGACCTTTCAAGGAAGGCGTTGCGGAAAACTTGGTTTCCGCGTGAACGACTCACGGCGAGTTGTTTTTCGTCGTCAGAACGCGATCTTGATCCACGATGCGTGGGGTGTCGGGGGAACCATGAATGTCAGTATGGGACACTCCCTAAACGTCTTAATTTTCGCGTCTGAGCAAATCAATGAACGGAAGACAGGTTGCGAATTGAGAGCGAATCAATCAATGAATACGCCTAGCTACGCAATGCTGTAATGAGAGGTGATTTGGGGTGGTCTGACTTGCGGAGGGTTATGCCATGCACGCTATAGCAATCGGATTGATGAGGACGCAGAGAGGGGGCACGAATCGCACGAGGCGTCAAAAAACGTGCTGTCCGTTGTGCCGTCCGGCTCATGTATTCCAATATGTTCATTGTTATGTTGCGCACTTCCCGCCGAATGAAGACAGACTCTTGTTCATGTCAGGTATGTGCGCATGAACCGGGAATCACCAGATGGAGATCGGAGTTCGGTTCATGCGGGAATGCCGTCAGCACGTCCCTCACAAAGCCGGACAACCAGCTTGATTGGCGAAAACGGGGAACCATTTCGCACCCTGTATGAACAGTCCCCGGTCGGAATCTATCGAACCACACCGAATGGAAAATTCGTCATGGCCAATCCCGCCATTATACGGATGCTCGGTCACAATTCTTTTGAAGACTTGAGCAGGCTCAATCTCGGGGAAACGGGATTCCATCCAGAGCATCCCTGGCACCTATTCAAACAGGTGTTGGAGAAAGATGGCGCAATACACAACCTCGAAATCAAATGGATGCGGACGGATGGCCAGGAAATCATCGTCGAGAAGAATGCAAGGGCGATCCGTGGGCCAAACGGCGTGACTCTTTTCTACGAAAGTTTCGTTGTGGACGTTACTTCACGGAAACGGGCTGAGCGGGCACGGTCTGATCGCCAGGACTTGTTGCGTATTTTTATCAAAGATTCTCCGTCGGCTATCTCCATGCTCGATTCACAACTGCGCTTCATTGCCGTCAGCAAAGGGTGGCTTTCGAAATACGGGCTCAAGATCCGAGATGTCCGTGGACACAACATTTAGGAAGTGTTTTCCGATATTCCTGACTACTGGAAGAAGATTCATCAGCGCTGCCTGGCCGGTGCAACGGAGCGCGGGAAGAAGAGGCGGTTCGACCGGTCCGACGGAAGCGTGCTTTTGGCAGACTGGGTAATACGGCCATGGCATCTGGCCTCAGGTGCAATTGGGGGCATCGTCATCTTCAGCGATGGCATAACCGTCGGCGATCCGCCGGACGGCCATCGGAAGCTGCGCCGGACGGCAAAGCAGAAGGATGAAACCGATTCGCCTGCAGAATCCTTGAATGAACCTGCGGAGCGAGAGTCTCTCGAACGGATGCGTGTAACCAGACGTTTGCGACCCAATGATCGCGTGCATCTGGACGGGGGGCGTAACCACTCGGTCGTGTCGCCAGCTGCCATCCATTCAATCCGTGCCGACTGTGACTACAGTCATGTCCGCGTTGAGAACGGGCGCGACATTCTCGTGCGATGCACCATGAAGGAATGGGAGGCGTTCCTGCGTCCCGACCGCTTCATCCGCATTCACCGCAGTCACATTCTAAATATGAAATCAATCACCGGCTTTGAACGGCTACCCAATGGAACGTTGCTCGTACGCGTGCGAGGAGATGATGCCCAATACAAGGTCAGCCGTCGTCGCGCCGCGCAAATTGCGAAACGGATCGACAGCTTCTACGCCCATCCCGGCTTGATATCGCCGTCTTTGCACGAAAAGAGTCGATCAATCGCGTGTCGATATGGATGCCGCGGGTGACAGAACTCCCAGCGATTGGAATTTTGAGGCCGAGGCTTTTCCAATCATTGGAAGCATCGGGTCCACTCGGGCCTGTTCGGGCCGGAAATTGAAGCCGCGAGAACTACTTTTAAATGAAGAGTACTATGCAATTGCAAGTACGTTTGGTTCCACGGCAAACCTCCCCGGTCCCAACGTCCGATGCAGGCCGCGTTGAGAAACGTTTCATATCAGATATATTGCCTCCGCCCTGTCTGACGGCACCCGGACTTCGCGGTTCTGGTTTGCAAGAAGCTGATTGCGGATCGGCCCCTGCTGTTCGTCGCAAATAAACTACCGTTCGTCGCAAATGCCTCGCCAGCATCGGCGGCCTGACGTGAGCTTCATGCATGAGCACATTATCTCATGGGAAACAAAGCACCACGTCACGCTATTGGCCGGGGATGGTCAGAGCGGTCGCTGCAAAATGCATTGCCGTGTCCTGCGCAATTCTTGCCGCGGGCGTGGCGGATGCGCAGTGGATGACCCAGCAACTTCCGCTGACGCCCGGCTGGAACGCCGTTTACCTCCACGTCCAACCCGAGCCACGATCGCTGAACACGGTCTTCACCAACTGGCCCGTTGACATGGTCTATCACTGGCAGCGACCGGCGGTGACGGTTCAGTATGCCGTTGATCCGGGCAATCCGTTTCCGCGTCCGGGCGACTGGCAAAACTGGTATTCGGCCGGAAGTGACGCACAATACGTCAGCACGTTTGGCGATCTGCTGGCCAATGAGGCCTATTATGTACATGTAAAGACGAACGCCAGCGGCTTCACGCTGCCTCTGAAAGGAACGCCGGTCGTCAATTCGTATTCCTGGCCCGGCAGCGCCTACAGCCTGTTCGGCCTGCCTGTCGCCACGAATGCGCCGCGGACGTTCACGGATTTTTTCTCCCTTTCGTCCGACATTCCGACGACGTACGGAATGGGCAGTCATATATATAATGTGTCGTCCGCGGGCCGAGAAGCCGTCGTATATCAGCCAAATGTCACGACCATGGTTCGCGGTCAGGCGTATTGGATTCTTTGCAACAATATTTCGACCTACGGCGGTCCGCTGACGGTCAGCGCTGATGGTCTCAGTTCGGGATACATGAAATTTAGCGACGCGACGACGCCCAGAAAATTGACCATCTGCAATGTCTCAACGAATACCACCCGTCAGGTCATCGTGCGCCAGATGGATTCCGAAGCCGCGCCAACCGGGACGAACGTGCCATACCGGGTTTCGCTGCTTTACGGCGTCATGAATTGGGACCCAAACAATCTGGGCATCCAATACAAGCCGCTGCCCGCCGTCCTCACCAATTCGCTCGGCCCGGGGGCATCGCTGACACTCAGCATCCGGCCCGATCCTTCCGCCATGACAAACAACTTTGTGTATCAGAGCATTCTTGCCATCAGCGATCTGGACAGCCAGGGCCGCACATTCGTCAACCATTTCATCGGCGTCAGCTTCACGACCACGCCCGCCGCCACCGGCGGCGATCCCAGCGGCCTGTGGGTCGGTGATGTCTATGTCACCGGCGTGAACCGCGCCCGCATCGGACTTGCGACGAACTGGGACACATCCGTCATAACGCCCGTGAACAGTCCGTTCCGTTTCCGCGTCATCATGGAAGTTGACAACAAGCGCGTTGCAAAGCTGCTGCAACAGGCGTTTGTTGGCTGGCTTCCAACCACGACCGAGACCATCCAGGGCGTGGACGGCTCGTACCTTGCCGGAACCAACGTCATCTTGCACACCATGTCCGAGGCCACCGTCTTCGTCGCCGCCCACACGAACGGAAAGGTCAACCGCATCAGCGCCGTCAATTTCCCGTTCATGTCTCCGGTGACGCTCGCGGGTTTTTTTGGAGATTACAGTTCTGCCATTTCGGGAAACTTCTTCATGGCCTACACGAATCTCGTCAATCCCTTCGTCCACATTTATTCGCCCGAGCACGACAATCTGAAATATAGCAACGGCCAGCCCGCACAACGGCCGGCAGGCGAAGAATCCTACGACATCACCCGCACACTCAGCTTTCAATTCAGCCCGACCAACTCGATGGGCCAGACGCCCCCGGACTGGGGCATCAGCCAGTGGGGTGGCAGCTATTCCGAATCCATTGAAGGCCTGCTGACCCCCGCCACCACCAATGTCACCGCCAATACCACCAACATTTTCCCGGCTGCCCTCATCAAGGCGGCGGGCATTTTCTCAATTCAAAAGATTACAGGCCCTTCAAATTGAAGATGAATTAACCAGGAGAAATACCATGACAAACAAGAAACTGACCGATCGTCATTCCATTTTGCGCGTTCCATATCGCGCCGGCCTCGCCGTGGCGCTGGCCGCGTTCCTCGCCGCCGGACTCGCGGGCATCTCGCACGCGGACTCGGTGCCAACGAACAATGTCGTCAACATGGTTCCTCCGGGCCTGGTCAACTACCAGGGCACGCTGCTGACGCCAACCAACACGCCCTACATCGACGGCCTCTACGACATCCAGTTCAGGCTCTATTCACAATCGAGCGACCAGGCGAACCAGGCAATTTGGGGCGCGGGCTTCAAATGCAACGTCAAAAACGGCGTCTTCGGCGTCATGCTCGGCTCGGCGACCGGCCAAAGCTTGACGAATCTACCCCCGACCTATGGCCCGACAGAATTGTGGAAGGCGCTGTGGTTCGACGAAGGCAATGCAATGAAAAACAACGCGCCGTTTCTTGGCATCACCGTGCTTCAGGACCAGAACCACAACAAACTGCCGGTGCCCTCGGAAGCAGTGCCGCGCCAGCAATTGCTCACCACGCCCTTCGCCTACCGCGCACAGCAGGCCGAATATGCCCGCAGAGCCAGCGCTGATTTTGATGTCGCGGGCAATCTTAACGCCACCAATGGTCGTGTCACGGCGGGCAGTTTCACCGGGAGTGGAACGAATCTTACTGGTGTGGCCAAGTTGTCCGGTGGGAATACATTTTCAGGTCTCCAGACAGTGAATGGAACTGTCGCGGCGACCACCTTTACAGGCGATGGCACCAGTCTTAGCGGCGTGCCTAAGTTGTCGGGAGGAAATACCTATTATGGCGATCAAGAGATAAAGAATGCTCTTACAGTTGACGGTTTCGGATGGATGAAAAACTCGCTTCAAGTGGAAAATCAAATTTTCGTTAACGGCGACGTAAATGCACACGGTAATATTTTTGCTTTTGACGCGAACGCTTTTCGGCCCGTTGTCGTTGGCGAAGCCGAAAACTTGCGCATTGTGCGAGGAACCGTCAACGGGAGTGCAGGGACAGTTTCAGCAGGAACGGGTTTCTCGGTGGCCAAAACCAACAGTATCATAGGTACAGGGAAACCCGGCTTCTATATTGACTTTGACACCGCTTTTTCTGACACGCCTACGGTAACAGCAACTTTGCTTAATCCCGACAATGATCCCGCCTGGTATGGAGCAGCATTGACATGTCACCCGACTAGTGGCGGCGTCTATATCATTACACACGATAGCGCGTCAGGACTGCCTTATCACGATTTCTCGTTCATCGCAATTGGGTCACGTTAAGGACGCAAAATAGCAATATCTGATTTTCGGAATGGAAGACGCATGTCGAGAAGCGAATTGAATCCCTCCGGCCATGATGTTGAATGATAAAGCAACGACTGAAGCCACGAATAAAAGCGATCTAGTTGCGCGGCAACATGTCGGCGGAAACATTCCAGTGATTGGAAACCCTCCTTCATGGAATTTCCAATGATTGGAAGAGTGCGATGGAACTGAAACATGAAATGAGGCGTTAGATGAGACTTCCACGATATGCTTCAATAAGACTAATGTCGGTCTCAGTTATTGCCTGCGTCATGGCCTGCGTTGCGCCCGCGCGCGCGGACGTGAGCACGAGTTATCGGAACGTGTGGTATCCATCGGTGACGGATACAAACGAACCGTTCTATGCATCCGTGGCATCGAACAATGCGGGCACGGCGGTCTTCGGCGCGTCATGGGCGACCACATACGACACCAATGGTGTCAGTTCTGTTGATCTTGGCCTTCCGGCCGGCGCGAGCGAGACGAATGTGCTGTCAAACCCGACGATAGGAACGCCCATTGGATTGCTGCCGGCGAACTGCGCCATGGGCGATCTGCTCCCGCCGCCGGACGGCGTCAATTCAAACATCGCGCCAATTCTGGATTTTCAGGGGGGCAATTCGAATGTGGTGGCGTGGTTTTCGTATGCGAATGTCTTGATTGCAGCAGACGCGGGCGTGGCCAATGTGACCTGGACGATGGCGGACGGAACTTCAAACACCATTGCCTATATCGTGTCACCCAATCCGACAAGGCGGCCGGTCCGGCTTTACTGGACGGAGGGGCAATACGCCGGACCAGTCATTCAGTTTGCGCAAACCTATCAGGCTTCGATTTATTACAATTCGCAGGTGAAATATGTGCCGGGGGCCAACGGCGTGAACTCCAACGGTGTCTGGATAGACACGGGCAACAATCTGCATGCGGCGAAAGACGTGCCCAGCGGCAGCTATTTCCTGCTGACGTATTCGCGCACGCGCGCCGAGGACATGCAACAGGAGATGCTGGGCTACGAAGTGGTGGAGGTCTTGCAGCCAATGAGCAGCACGCTGCCCGCGTATGCGGGCGAGCGGCTACTGCCATTCAGCACGGATTACGACACAAATTCGCTTTTTGCGCAGATTTCGAGGGGTGTGACCGATCCGACCGCGCAGCAACCTGAAAGCATTTATCTCTATGAGCACACCCGGGGCGCACAGAACGGCTGGGTGTGGCCGATACGCGAAACACCGCCGGGCGAGGCATGGCGCATTGAAATCTATTGGAAGAGTGCCGGGCAACTCGGCGTAATATGGCCGTTCGAACTGGACAACTATAACGTGACCTGGAGCCTGGTCGCGCAACGCCATGTCACAGACATCAATACTGCCTCCAACTGCGTTCCAGTGCTGTTTGACACCGCCCTCGGCGTCGAGCTTCAGCCGCATCAGGTCGCAAACGATGGCATCACATCCTTCAAGCACGCAACCCTTTCTTCCGACAAGCGCTTCATTTCGTCCGGCGAAGGCTTCTGCCTGTTGAAATATATGGATGGCGACAATGTCTGGTTCGAGCCTGTGCACAGTGTTGACCACGCGAACAGCAGCTTGTCTGTTGGAAGGCGGAACTGGAGCATCGGGACGGAATTTTCCGCTTTTGGAGGCCACGACACTTATACCAACTGGCCCGGATACATCTACGCTCCCGCAGGCAGTGAATACATAACAACAATCTACAACTATCCCTCCGACTATGGCTCGGCCACGCCGGCGCCGTCCTCGTATATTTATGGCGCAAACAAGGGAGCATTGGAGGTGTGGTGGTTCAGCCCTTCGCATCTGGCAACCAATGCGGTTCCTCTGACGAAACCCGTCTATTGGCCGTCGCTGGTCTGCAGTTATTCGAATGTCTATCCGGCCAACGCCTCGCAACTCGTCATTGCAAGCGGCCTCGGCAGCCGCGGAATCCAGTTGCGCGAAATGACGGAATCCTTGAAACTCGGTGGCGGAAGCAATGGCCTTCAGTGTTCGAGCCTTGGATTGACATTCAGACAGACAAATACACTCGAGGCATGGGTTTTCCCCACGGGATCCTTCAGCGCGGTTGAATATCTCTTCGACGGAAATTATGGCGGGCCGGGCATTGTCGTGACGAACGGCTATCCCGCCGTGGTCGCTGATGGCGGCGGCTATGTGAGTTCCTCGATCCAGCTTCCCATTGGCGTATGGACCCATGTGGCCGCGACGTTTATTCCGACAACCGTGTCAACAACAGATGTGGCCTTGACTGCTTCTTTGTTCATCAACGGGGCGGTCGTCGCATCAAGCAACGTCACGTTTTCATATCGTAACATCCAGACCACCAACCTGTATATTGGCTGTGATCACACTATCGCATGTGGCTTCATTGGCCTGATGGACGAAATTCGCGTGTGGAATCGCGCCCTCGATGCCGGCACAATCTCAGAAGACTGGTTGACAGTCGCCAATGCAAGCGATCCCGATTTGCTCCTCTGGTACGATTGCGAGACAAACCATCTGGCTGTCAACGTATTGAAGGATGGAAGCACGAACAGGCACGATGCGGTTTTTACGGGCACACCGGCAATGGCTGGCGACATTCCAAAACGCCGGGAACTGGGGAGGGACTATGTCGGCGACAATGCGCAAATCTACTATCAGAACGATCACAATGCGGCCGGTTACAATCCCAATGAGGAGCATGCACTCATGCAGGGCGACGCCGCCTATGCCCTGCGCAATGATTTGAACGTCACCAACGTAGCCGATTATACATCCGATCCATTCGTCTTGGTTACCTATACCGATCCGGATAGAAACCGTCCCGCCGTGGACGTCTATCAAGCGCTTGCCACGAACGAAGTCTATGCGTTCGAACGGAGCCTGACGGCAGGACTTATGATTCAGGCGCCTTCCCCGTTGAATATGATGCAGCCGTCGTACGAGCCTAACAATGTAATCTCTGGTCCCGCCTTCACGGATCGAACCATGCGCGCCTGGGCCAAGCAAGCACGTGACGATGGAGGCATCTTGAATCTCGTCATTCAATTCTATTATCCCAATCAGCCGGGATTCTATTATCCAAAGCCGATGGCACAACCCGCGCCGCTGACGCCCATTCGCTGGTTGACAGACTCACTGACAACTAACCCCGTAAAATGGACCTATCACATTTCATGGGATACCAACGTGCCGCAAATGTTCGTGGCCCAGACCCTGACCAAGACACATGAGGGCCTGCCGGCCATTCGCGGCCAGTTGAGCGTCGATGTGCCCTACCAGCAATCCTCCAGCCGGTCCAATCAGCCGAGCGTCATTCTTTATGATCCAACTATTGCGCGCAAAACACAGCTCACAACAGTACCCAAGGACATGGCTACAACCTACGACCCATCAACCGGCCACACGCTGTTCAACGATCTCCCGCCCTCCTTGGGCCAGCGGCTCTATTTCAATCCGGTGGCCACCAGCAATGAGCTTCAGTTGATTGGCCAGTTCAAGGAACGCATTGACGGTTTTGATTATCTCCTTCTCAACACGTTGACGGGTGACAGCCGCACCAATTGCCTTGATCCGGCCCGCATAAGCGGCATGGATGCAAACTGGTCCGCCTCCATCCGCCGGCTTCCGACGGAAATTGTCGAGCTGACAAACAACATCACCCCGTTTGACTCGGCCGCATTGAACGCCCTCGGCAAAGGCGCAGGATATGTCACACTTGTCTTCAACAACAGCACCAATCGGAACATGGTCGATCCCAGCGAGGTGGTCACCATGGACATCATCCGCATTGAGACAAATCTGTTTGTCGGCAAACTTGATGTGATTCTGTCCCCCAATCCACTGGCCAAACAATTGACCATGCAGTACACGGCCGACTTCGGAGGCCGCACCACGAATTTCCTCTTCGACTGGGAGTACGGCGAGCCGGTTAACGGCCTTGCGCCGGACACGAGCAACGCCAGCGTCTGGTATCCGTTGGACGGTTCGACCACCGGTGCCAACTACAGGGTTATTGGAGACGCGGGCATCTGGGGCCTTGCCGATCACTATATCCGCTGCCGTTACCGCGCGCTTGATCCGCAGGTGATTTCTGTCGTTGGAACCAATTTCAGCGGTTGGACAGAGCCGCAGCTCGCCGAAGGCTGGGTCAAGCGAGTGCTCAAGGCCATCAATCCCTATGACCAGCGCATTGCCGACATGCTGGACTACGGTATCAATACCCAGGTCAGCATGGTCCAGCAAATTGGCGCTCCCTACAACGGCGAGATCCCGCTCAACATGGCCGCGCTCAACCAGAATGGCCTTCTGGCCATTTATCAGACGATCATGGAAGAGGCGCAGAAACTTAGTATTGACGCCGGCATAGACGGCGGCGAAGGCGTCGCGCTCGCCCTGATGATGGCCGCCGGCAGAATCAGCGACCTCAACATGGTGCTCGGCAACGAGGCGTATGCCGACGCCATGGACCCGACCGTCGGCATCGGGACCACGAATCCCGTCTATGGCGCATACGCGAGCTCCCTTTTCTGCTTCGAGAACGTGGAGCCATCCCTGCTTGAAGAGGAACTGGCCTTGTTGCGCGGGCGCGAGGCAGGCCTGAATCCGCCCGTCGCGGACTATCCAGTCTTTAATCGTCTGCCATGGAACTTCACGGCGGACATCTCGGGCGGGCAGTTGGCCTATGTGCTCAACTACGGAATAAGCGACGTGAACACGAACGGCTTTTTTGACGTCGGCGACGCAGCGGCCCTGTATCCACAGGGGCATGGCGATGCCTATGGCTATTACCTCTCGGCATTGTCCGGTTACTATCAGTTGCTTCACGAATCCTATTTCTCATGGATGCCGCAGGCGGAAGGCATCCTGCCCGGCACGGCCCAGGTCGGCGACGTGGCCGGCCATGACATGAACATCACCGTTTCCTTCCTGCACGAGAAGAAGTTTGCCGTCGCTGCCGCGGCCCGTGCCAAAGCCGCCGTAAGCATCATGGAGCGAACCTATCAAAAGCTCTACACGGGCGACGACGCAAAACCGTGGACCTGCCAGCAGGACACAAACACCAACCGCGCCTGGGGTGTCGGCGAGTGGGGAGCGCGCGCGGGCATGGGCGCCTATTTCGATTGGTTGACCGACAATGCCTTGCTGCCGACTCCCGATCCGGCCAACACCAATATTATCGGGATCCAGATTATTGACCGCAGTTCCGTCCCGGAACTGGCGGAAATTCCCCAGACCTTCCTGCAGATGCAGGATGTGGTTGACCGGGCCGACAGCGGCCTGAATCCGCTCGGCATCGCCGCTGGCGCGATTCCATTCGATATAAGCGCCGCCGAAATAGACGCAGGCAAGACGCATTTCGATCAGACATACTCCAAGGCCCTTGCTACCTTGCAGAATGCTGTCAACGTCTTCAACCGCGTCCAGGCCGCCGGTCAGGCCCTGCGAAGCCAGAACGCCAGCTCCGACATCCAGCAGACTGTACAGGATGATGAGGCGGCCATTAATCGCCAGTTGATCGAAATCTATGGATATCCTTACACCGACGACATAGGGCCGGGGCTGGCTTATCCACAAGGCTACGAAGGCCCTGATCTAAAACATTACATGTACATAGATCTCTACGACACGTCAACGATGTCAGCAGATCCATCGGAAGCGTATCCAACAGGTCAGACCATCGACTATGCCGTAACCAATTATATCTACAATGGCTATGTAACCAACGACTACGGGCAACTCGGCATTGGATCATACTATCCATACGACTCTTATGCCAACATATCAACCCAGTACATCGTTCCGGCGATAAGTGCTGTTACAAACACCGTCAGTGTTTACCTGACGGCCGGCGGCTTGGTCGAGAAACCTCCGTTTTACACGGGGCAGCGGCGGGCAGCGGGCGAAATCCAGATTGCACTGACCGATCTTGCGAGCGCGCTTTCCGCATTACAAGACGCCGTGGAGGATGCACAATTCTCCGCAGCGGGCGTTCAGAAGAAGGCACAGGCACTTCAATCAACTCTTAGTGCTGCAATTCAGAAGCGGGCCCTCACAATAGGTCAGAGTGAGTCTGTAGCCGTATTGCAGGGGGTTATTGACGCCGCAGATTGGGGAAAAGCTATTGACGAAGCTAATGATACAACAGCTGAACAGATGGCGAATACGGTTATTGCTTATCTTCCGACCGTGATTGGCGTGGCCACGGATCCAAGTTCAATACCTCGGGGTGCCACCAGAACCGCAGTCACAGTTGCGAAGGCTACAGCGAGTTACTCTAAGATTGCATTATCATTCCTTCAGTTCGCTTCAAAAGAAGCAATTCAGGCAATTGTGCAGGCCTGTCAGGTCGCATTGGCCGATATAGATCTGGATGCCAATATTAAACAGGCATTACGCGATATGATCGACACTCTGGACAACCAGACTGATTTGTCAGATTGTGTCACAAAGTTGCAGGCGGTCCAGGCCGCAGCCATGCGCTATTCCCAACTCAAGGCTCAGGGGGATGCCCTGCAAGTTCAGCTTCAGAAAAAACAGATGATGTGGGCGACGGACCTGTCGGCGATGCGCTACCGGAACATGGCGTACCGGATTTTCATGAACGACGAGCTGGCCCGCTATCAGCAGGTCTTCGACAACGCCGCGCGTTATGTCTATCTCGCTGCCAAGGCCTATGATTATGAGACAGGTCTGCTGGCGTCCGACGCGCAGCACACAGCGGGCCGCGACTTTATGAACCAGATCGTCAAGTCCCGCATGTTGGGCGCGTTGGCTTCCAATGGGCAGCCGCTGGTTGGCGGTTCGATCGGCGATCCGGGCCTGGCGGACATCATGGCTCGCATGAACGCGAACTGGGCGGTGCTCAAAGGCCGGCTGAATTTCATGAACCCGGAAACGGAAACCGGAAGGTTTTCGCTGCGCACCGAACTGTTCCGAACGCTTGCCTCAACGAACAGCGACAAGGCATGGCGCGACGTGTTGAGCGCGCATGTGGTCAACAATGTCCTGACCGTGCCGGAGTTTCAGCGCTATTGCATTCCGTTCAATCCCGTGCAGACCAACGAACCGGCCATTGTAATTCCGTTCAGCACAACCATTGACTTCCGCAAGAACTTCTTCGGACTCGATCTTGCGGGTGGCGACAATGCGTATGATTCGACCCATTTCGCGACCAAGATTCGCAGTGTCGGTGTCTGGTTCAGCAACTACACGAACATCTACAACACCGGCACAACGGGAGGCGGTCTGGCCAACGAGCCGCGAGTTTATCTGATCCCCGCCGGCATAGACAGCATGAGGGTTCCGGACGGTACGAGCGAAACCATCCGCCAGTGGTCCGTGGTTGACCAGGCGATTCCCGTGCCTTATCCGATCAACAATTCGGACTGGCAGAATCCGGACTGGAACGTTCTGCAAGACATGCTCGGCGGCGAGATGTTCAACATCCGGAAATTTGCATCGCTCCGCGCCTACCATGACAGCGGGACATGGGATGCGACGCAGGTCAGCAACAACGCCCGGCTCATTGGCCGCTCGGTATGGAACAGCAGGTGGGTTCTCGTCATTCCCGGAGGCACGCTGCTCAGTGACGCGAATCTCGGCATCAACCGGTTCATACACGGCAGCCAGCTCTCCGGTGGAACAGCGCCGGTCTGGGATGAAAATGGCGTGAAAGACATCAAACTGATCTTCCAGACGTATTCGTATGCCGGTAATTGAGGCGGATGTGCAGGCGAAATAGAGAACTACCATGAAAACAAGTCAAAGATATTGGTTCGCCACCGCCTTGGGGGTGGCTCTTTCAACCATGGCCATCGCTGTGGATATTCCACGGCTCGGTGCGGTCTATTATGGGCAGCTATTGAACTCTTACGGCTATCCATGCACATCCGCCGACGGTGTCAGACTGATGGCGCTAAATTCAAACCGCACCCAGATTGCCTATTATGACATTGGCCCGACAATCGGCCCCGGCATCAATTACCGCCTGCAAATCAATTGCGTTGCGTCCGGCAGCGGGCTTGAAGGGATGTCGGTCGCAGAAGGCGGGAAGATACAGATACAGGCGACATCCGCCGCGCAACCGTCGCATATCATCGGAAATACGAACATCACCGTGAATAGCGGTGCGGTCAGTAACATGGCTTACGTTTTAGGCACGGACTCCAATAACGACGGGATTCCGGATGAGTGGGAACAGATGGTCATTGACGCGATGAACTCCTTGGGCATGACCAATGCACCGACAGATCTCGCGCATTTCAATCCAAATATCAGCTATGTCGGCAATGGCTTCACCGCGAGGCAGTCTTTCTACAGCGGCTGTCTGCCCTTTATCGCAAGTGACTACCTGCACATACAGCAAATGAACAGGGAGACCGATGGAACCTGTCACATAACTTTTCTGGGAAACCAGGGCTTCAAATATCAGATCCACGCCAGTTCAAACCTGGTTACAGGGAGCTGGCAGGTTACGCAATTTGGCACCAATAATGTCATCCCGGCAGCACAGAACATCATCTCCGGCGCGGGCAACATGCAGGATTTGTACTTCCCCACCAATGGTCTTAGCGAGTTCATCAGACTGATTGTAAAGTGAGCGATTGCATCATGCGAAGACGCAGGATACTGGATGCTGGATGCTGGATGCTTGTATCAGGTTTCAGGTTTCAGGTTTCAGGTTTCAAGACTCGTTCCGTTCTCCGTCCTCTGTCGCCAACATTCGCCCTTGCACTGTGCCTGTTTTTCGGCATGAGTCACGACGCCCGGGCCGGGATATGGACGAACGTGGCGGGACATTCGATCGAGGCAAAACTGGTGGGCGGCGATGCGCAAAATGTCATCTTGGAACGGCCAAATGGAATGCGCGTGACCCTTCCTCTGCTATCGCTCAGCCCTGAAGCGCGCAAGGTGGCATCAATGGAGCTTGAAAAAATCGTTCCCGGTGCCGCGAAGAAGGTAAAGATGGAACAAGCCGGATCGGTCTCCGCGCACGCCCGCGCATTGTACGGAGCCGGCCTTATTAGCGCCGAAGAATTGCAGGCAACCCTCAAAAGTATCCGCCCTGTGGAAAAGAAAGAGAATTAACCCCAAGACCGGCGCAGTCAGTTCTCAATAGGGCACCAACGAGAGTGAAGAGAATCTATATGAACGGGATGATTGCAAAATTGGAGACGCGCACGTCGGCTTCCAACCATTGGAAAATGGCGGTGCCCGAACTTCCAATCATTGGAAGAATTGAAATGAAGAAAATGACCCTGTTGATCGCCAGACTGTTCGACTACACGATGCCGCGTGGCGGGCGGGCGATGCGGCATCGTTTTTCATGCATGAACAGATGTCGAGTTGAATTAATGCGAGTGGAGGAGATAGCGAAATGAAATCGTTGAGTGCAGCCAGATTTGCCGTGATGTTTCTTGTAGCCGCGGCTACTCGCAGTGCGATGGCAACGCCGCCGTCCATCTCCGGGGGCAGCGCGACACTCGTGATGGAAAACTGCTTCCCGACCAACGGCGCGATTGATCCGGGAGAAACTGTCATCGTCAGTTTCGAGTTGTTCAATTCAAGCGCACATACGATTTCCAACCTGGTCGCCACGATGCAGACGAATGGCAGCGTGTCCGGCGTGAGCAAGCCACAAACCTATGGGACACTCGCACCAACTTCCTCTGTTTCCCGCACTTTCACATTCACGGCGTCGGGAGATTGTGGCGGCTTCATCACGAATGTGTTGCAGATCAGCGATAGTCAGACCATCTCAGGAACCGTCACATTTGTGCTCCCACTCGGAGTTCCCGTGACAAGTTTCACTGAAAACTTTGATCGCGCGACCGCTCCGGCATTACCCGCAGGATGGACGACTGCATGTTCGGGTGCCATGACGAACTGGGTTACAACCACGAATATTGCTGATACCGCAACCAACGATGCATTTGTGACTGATGCAAACGGCATTGGTGTCGGCGAGCTTGTCAGCCCGCTTATTCTGATCACTTCCGGTTCGGCGGAACTCAGTTTCCGTAACTGGTATGATTTGGAGATCGGATCTGGCACGGATGCCTACGACGGTGGTGTGCTTGAAATCAAGATAGGCACGAATTCGTTTGCTGATATTTCGGCTGTAGGAGGGGTGTTCATCACGAATGGGTACAATAGCGTTATCGATCTGTATTGGGGGAACCCGCTCGTGGGTCGCTCTGCGTGGAGTGGAAGTAGTGGTGGCTATCAGACATCCATCGTCAAACTGCCCGGGCTGGCCGCCGGTCAAAGCGTTCAATTCCGCTGGCGTTGCGGAACAGATTTCGCAAACGATGTTGCAGTGCAAGGCTGGCATATCGACAGCGTGACCGTGAATGATCGCGTGTGCTCAACGTCGGTGCCGATGGGAATTGTCCTGCTGGCGACCAACCCGGCCAATGGCGGGGCCGTTAGTGGCGGCGGCGCGGTTCCGCCCGGTACGAACATGGTGCTTTCTGCGACGCCGGCCAACGGCCACTGGTTCTTCACCTCGTGGAATGATGGCGATACGAACGCAACGCGGACAATTAGCGTGCCCGCCAGCATCAGCACCTACACCGCGAACTTCACTCAATACATCGGCGCGTTGATTTTCTATGTGAAGACAAACGGCGACGATTCCGCGGATGGACTTTCGTGGGCCACCGCCAAGCAAACGATTCAGGCAGCGGTTGACTTGGCCATCTCCAACGACATGGTGATCGTCAGCAACGGCGCGTATGCAACCGGCAGCACAAAGACCCCGGACGGGTGGCAGTCCCGCGTCGGGATCACGAATGCCATCACCGTGCAAAGCGTGAATGGCCCGGCGAACACGTTTATTGTGGGGCAAGGCCCGGTCGGGCCAAACGCCGTGCGCTGCGCATATCTGGCGGATGGCGGGACGTTGTCCGGTTTCACGCTCACGAATGGCTGCACAAGCGGCAACTATTATAAGACGGACAGCGGAGGAGGCGTTTTCTGCAATTCGGCCCGCGGCGTCGTTTCCAACTGCGTGCTTTCGGGTAACTCCGCGTACAATGGTGGCGGCTCGTGCTATGGCACGCTGAACAATTGCACGCTTTCGGGCAATTCTGCGCCGAATAACGGGAATGGTGGCGGTTCGTGCTATAGCACACTGAACAACTGTGTTCTTTCAGGAAACTCGGCCTTTGGAGGTGATGGATGGGGCGGCGGTTCGTATTATGGCACGCTGAACAACTGCACGCTTTCGGAAAACTATGGAGACGATGGCGGCGGCTCATTCTGTGATACGCTGAACAACTGCATCGTGTATTTCAACAACGATGCCGGCCGCGGCACCGCAAACTACGCTGCATCCGCCTTCAATTATTCCTGCACGACACCGGTCCCGGGGATGGCGGGCAACATCGCCAGCGATCCGCAGTTCGTGGACGCGGCGAACGGCGACTTCCATTTGAAGGCAGTCTCGCCGTGCATTGATGCGGGGAGCAATTCCTACGCGACGAACATGACCACCGACCTGGACGGCAATCCGCGCATCATGAATGGCACGGTTGACATGGGGACGTATGAAACGCTGCCGATTGTGACCGTGATGACAAATCCTGCGACCGGCGGTACGGTGTCCGGCGGCGGTTCGTATCTGCCCGGAACGAATGTCGTGCTCACAGCGACGCCGAATGCATTCTGGCTTTTCACAGGCTGGAGCGACGGCAGCACGAATCTGACAGACACCATCACGATGCCAGCGACGAACATCACTTTCACGGCGAATTTCGCGATGCAGATGGCGACAGTTTCCGTGCTGACCAATCCGGCCAATGGCGGCACGGCCAGCGGCGGCGGAGCCTATCAGGTGAATTCGAACGTCGTGCTCGCCGCGGCACCGAATCTCTACTGGCTCTTCACTAGCTGGAGCGACGGCGACACGAACGCGACGCGGACGATCAGCGTGCCCTCATCGAACATCGCCTTCACCGCGAACTTCGCCCAGCAGCACGCGATGATCATCGTGCAGACCAATGGTGCGCGCGGTGGCACCGTCGCTGGCGGCGGTGATTGTTTCGCGGGGTCCAACGCCGTCATCACTGCGACGCCCAATCGCAACTGGCGTTTCATTGGCTGGAATGATGGCTGCCAGGATTGCACGCGCAGCGTGTTCGTATCCGTGACCGGCGGGACATACACCGCCTTCTTCCAAGCCATCGCGCCACCCGATTTCGAGAACGACGGCAAGGCCGACATCGCGGTCTTCTGGCCCGGCGGCGGCGCATGGAACGTCTTGAACAGTTCCGGCGGCAGCACGAACTATCAGCTCGGTTACTCAGCCGATCTCGCCGTTGCCGCCGACTATGACGGCGACGGAAAAGCGGACTTCGCGCTCTTCGAGCCGCCGACCGGCAACTGGTTCATCAACCTAAGTTCGAACGGCAATTTCATTGTGAAAAACTGGGGCTACTACAAGTCTGTGCCCGTGCCCGCCGACTACGATGGCGACGGCAAGGCCGACATCGCCGTCTATGATCCGCCGACTGGCAACTGGTACATTTTGCAATCGAGCAACAGCCAGATGCGCGCCATGCAGTGGGGTTCGAGCAATGCAATCCCCGTGCCCGCCGACTATGACGGCGACGGCCGGGCCGACATCGCGACCTATGTTCCGGCATCCGGCATGTGGTCCATTTTGCAAAGCAGCGACGGCAAGCTGCGGAGGGTCCAATGGGGCTGGAGCCAGGCGCTGCCGGTACCCGCCGACTATGACGGCGACGGCAAGGCCGACATCGCGACATACTATCCCGACCTGGGTATGTGGAACGTTCTCCGCTCCACTGATGGCAGCCTGATGCAGCAGCAATGGGGCTTTCAGCCCGACGTACCGGTTCCCGCCGATTACGATGGTGACGGTCAGGCCGACATCTCCGTCTATCGGCCCGACAATGGCATGTGGTACACCATCAACAGCGGCGGCAGCACGACCTGGAAGAACTGGGGCTGGACCGAGGCCGCGCCGGTGATGCCGCAAGTCCAGATCAATCGCCATTGGTTCCCCTCGCCCTGATCAGCACGTCAGTCAATGAAGTGATCCAGCGCGTGGGCGCGGTGGATGCGGCCGAGGGGCAGATCGTTTCGAGGTGTTCGGCGGCACGAAACTGGCAAGACGGTGTCTTATTCGGAGAGCCCGGTTCTGACCCGCTGCCACTCGAAACCAATCGCCTCAAGCCGGCGAATACGCTCCGGCTCCATTGCGCCATGGCGATAGCGCGCCCGCTGCTTGCTAACCCATCCGCCCAACTGCGGGCTTGGCGGCCATTCCTTTGGTACGTTGCAATGGCCGGACTGGCGGTGGAACTCCCGCAGCTCTTCAAATCGTTGCTCCCACTGCCTGTCCAGAACAGCCCATTCAAATCCAAGCTTTTCCAGCCGCCTGACGCGCGACCGCTCCAGCCTGCCGCGAGAATACCGCGTCCGTTGTTTGGAAGCCCACCTGTGTAACTTCGGCGCTTCCTGCCATGAAGCCGGCACTTTGCAGTGTCCGAAACGACGGTGGAACTCCTGTAGTTCCTCAAAACGTTCCTCCCACTTCAGGGTGCCTCGCTGCCACTCAAACCCGAGTTCCTCCAGCCGACACGTGCGATCCGGTTGCAGCCGCCCGCGAAGGTATCGCGCCCGCTGCTTGTGAACCCATGTGCCCAATTGCCGGTTGGTCGGCCATGCCTTGGGAACGTTACAATGGCCGAACCGGCGGTGGAAATCCTGGAGTTCGCGGAATCTTTGTTCCCAACTGCCCTCATTGAGCGTGACAAAGTAGTTCCCGCGGGCCCACTCGAAGCCCAGTTCTGACAGACGCATACGGCGATCTTCAGAGAGCCGGCCTGCCAGATGCTTTGCGCGTTGCTTGTAGGCCCATGTGGCAAGCTGCGAATTCTCCTCCCATTTATGTGGCACGTTGCAGTGGCCGAACCGGCGGTGGAAATCCTGTAATTCTGCGAATCGTTTCTCCCATTTATGAGCGCGACAATGCCAGTCGAAGCCGAGCTCCTCAAGCCGCCGGGCGCGCTCCGGCTCCATGCCGCCCCGGAGATAACTCGCCCTCTGTTTCGATGTCCATGCGCCCAGTTGCGGGTTCTTTCGCCAGTCTTTCGGAACATTACAGTGGCCGAAACGCTGGCGATAGGCCCTCAGTTCTTCGAACCGCCATTCCCATAGACAAGGGCCGACTCGTGGCGGACGCTCTGCATCGCGCGCGCGCCGGTCGGGAGTCCAGTCTAGGCCAAGTTCATCCAGCCTGCGTTTTCGATCTTCGGCCAGCGTGCCTGCCGTGAAAGCGCGGCGCTGTGTGTGGACCCACGCGCACAACAGCCGGAAATCAGGCCAGCGGCTGGGCACTTCTGTATGGCCGAAACGATTCTTGAATTCCGCCAACTCGGCGAATCGCCGCTCCCATGATCCGGCTCGCGGAACTTGAAATCTCCCGGCACTCGGCGTCATTCCGATTTCCTCGAACCGGCGCACTCGTTCGGGCCTGAGCCTGCCCGTCCGCCAGTTGTGACGCTGGTTGGAAAGCCAGCTTGCCAGTGATGGATTCTCGGGAAATTTGTGCGGCACATTGCAATGGCCGAACTGTTTCTTGAATTCGACCAATTGCGCGAAATGATGTTCCCAGCCCGGGGAGGGCGCGCCAGCGGGTTTGGACCACCGGAATCCGAGTTCGTCCAACCGACGGCGTTTCTCGGGATGCAGCCGGCCCTGCCGGTCGGCGATGCGTTGGTTGCCAGCCCAGATGCCGAGTGTGCGGTTTTCCCTATGGCGGTCGGGAATGTTGCAGTGGCCAAATTGGCGATGGAATTCCAGAAGCTCCGCGAACCGCTGTTCCCATTTTGATGTGGGCGGATAGCTCCCACGCACGATACCATCCGGCGACTCGTGAACGTGGCGTTCGCGATGTCCATACCATCGGAGTCCAAGTTCCTTCAGCCGATTCTCGCGCTGTTCGCCCAGTTGCCCGCGGCTTTGTTTCAGGCGCTGCCTGTCCACCCATCGCGACAGCATCAGATCCTCTTTCCACTTCCCGGGCACATTGCAGTGACCAAAGTTCGCCTTGAATTCCTCCAGCCTTTTGAAGTGGCGGTCCCATAGCTCGTCGCGGGCTTTCATGGTCGGTGGTGCGCCAACTCCGCTGGTGTGGGGCGCGCTCAAGGCCATCGGATACCAGTTGAAGCCGAGCGCATCCAAACGTTCCTTACGACCGGCCAGCATGCGCCCCCGCTTGAATACGGTACGCTGCTGATGCGCCCATTGGCCGAGTTTCAGGTTCTCCGGCCAGTGCTTGGGCACATTGCAGTGACCAAACCGGCTTTTGAATTCCTCCAGTTCATTGAATCGTGCCATCCAATGCTCGGCGAGCGGTGTCGCCGAATGATCCGCGGTCGTTGCCGGAGGGCGATGCGGTGGCGTCCAGGCGAATTCGATCGCCTCCAGCCGTTGTCTGTTCTCCGGGCTCAGGATGCCCCTCCTGTATGCCCGGCGCTGATAGTCAACCCAGCCGCGAAGCTGAGGGGCTTCAGGCCACTTGCTTGGCACATTGAAATGCCCGAAGCGCTTCTTGTAATCCTGTATTTGCTCGAAGCGTTGTTGCCATTGCACCGCCGGCTTGCGCGCCGCGGGGTCCGCCAGATTCCATACGAAGCCGATCTCATCCAATCGCCGGATGCGCTCCTCGCTTAGCATTCCCTTGCGGCGGAAATCGCGTTGCACCGCCACCCAGTGGCCCAGCGGGATATTTTCTTTCCACCGGGCAGGCACGTTGCCGTGTCCGAACCGGCCTTTGAAGGCAAGCAACTCGCCGAAACGTACCTCCCACTTCGAGTCTAGCGACCGTCTCGGCTCACGCCATGTGAAACCCAGTGCATCCAGTACTTGTTTGCGCTTCTCCTCCAGTTTACCGGTGCTTTGCAGGGCGCGCTGCACGCCCACCCATTTCGCCAGCGGGGTATTCTCCGCCCACTTGGCCGGGACCTCGCAATGGCCGAACCTTTCCTTAAACTCCGTCAACTGCGCGTATCGCCGATTCCAATTCTCGGCGGTCGAATACTCAAAGCGCCCATCGCCGTGCCAGGCAAAGCCGATCTCATCGAGGCGTTTGATGCGTTCCGCGCTCAGCCATCCATTGCGCCTGAATTCCCGTTGGACGTGGACCCAGTGCCCCAGCGGCTTGTTCTCATTCCACTTCGCCGGGACATGGCAATGGCCGAATCGCTCTTTGAACGCCAGGAGTTCTTGAATTCGCTGTTCCCGCCTCTGGTCGTTAGATCGCCGCGGTGCGCGCCATGTGAAGCCGAGCGAGTCCAGCTTTCGTCTTCGTTCCTCGGCCAGCTTCCCCGTGCTTTGCAGCGCGCGCTGCACGCCCACCCACTTCGCCAGCGGCGGACTCTCCGCCCAAGTGCTGGGAACTTCACAGTGCCCAAACCGCCCGTGGAAATCCGTCAACTGCGCGTATCGCCGGTTCCAGTTCTCGGCGGTCGAATACTCAAAGCGCCCCGCCCCGTGCCAGGCAAAGCCGATCTCATCAAGACGTTTGATTCGTTCTTCGTTCAGCCACCCCTTGCGCCGGAACTCGCGCTGAACATGCACCCAGTGCCCCAGCTGTTTGTTTTCCGCCCACTTGGCCGGGACATGGTAATGGCCGAATCGTTCCTTGAATGCCAGCAGCTCTTCGAACCGCCGCCGCCACAATTCCTCGCTTTGCTTCCTACGCGTCTCCGCCGGGTCCGGCGCTTCGACGATCGTCCAGTCGAAGCCAAGCTCGTCCAGCCGGCGCGCGTGTTCCGCGTCCAGCACGCCGTCCTTGCGCGCGGTACGCTGCACCGCGCCCCACGCCAGCAGCCCGCGATGTGCCTTGTCGTGCGGCGAGACATTGCAGTACCCGTGGCGCTCCTTGAATTCCGACAGCAGCCGGAACTTCCGCTCCCATTTCTGGTCGTGTACAAGCTTCTCCAACGGGACTTCACCCGCGGCGGCCCCTTGCGGGCCGGCGCTGCCGGGTTCGGGAATTACATCATTTGTCTGCGTCTCTTCGGTCATCGCACATTCCTCAACATGCCTGCCCTACTAAACCAAGCCCGCCTGCCGAAGACAATCCCGATGCGCCGCCTTTCCCGGCGCGGAGCCGCTCCAGTAATTCCGCGGCCGGCTCGTCGGCGGGATCTTGCGCGACGAGGTCGCCGCGGAAGGCTTTCGCGAGCAGGGATTGGTCGAGGCGGTCGAGATCGGCGATGGCGGCGGCGTGGGCCGTCGCCGCGGCGTCCAGCCGCGCCAGCGCGCGTTCAACGCGATGGACGATTTCGCGTTGCTCGGGCAGCGGCGGCAACGCGAGAGGATACGGATTCAGAAACTCCAGTTTGATGTTGGGCTGTCCACCGCTTGAATATGACTCCTGACGAATCTCTTGTTTCTTGTGACGAAGGTAGAGTTCAACGTAGCGGTTCCCCTCGTCAGTGCCAGTTTCCAGCCCGACCAAGCTGTCAGGGAAGCACATGTCATAGCCTAGCAATCCGGTGTTGCCGATGGTTGCTCCGACGATGGCGATAACCGCAGTTCCCTTCTGAAACTTCTTACTTACTTTGAGTCCTTTGTCGTTCAATGTCTTCTCTGAAAGGCGGTGTCAACCGCCGGATTATGTTTTCTCGCATTTTTCTTTCGTCACCTTCTGCGCGACGGCGCGGCGGAGAGCCATCCAGCTCGCAGCCGCGACCCCGCGTATCCATCGATTCCGTCAGCCTCAT